>JAJFHM010000296.1 GCA_021775625.1 Hyphomicrobiales bacterium
CGTGACCGACACCACGACCTTGAACGTTGCTTTCGGTTATGCCGACAACAAGAACAGCGACATTCTCGTTGGTCAGCTTGATGACGTGTTCACCATCCACGCCAACTTGATCTGGCAGCCGGTATCCCGGTTCCGGATGGGTGTTGAAGGTGTCTACTCCGAAGCAGACAACAAGGGCTTCCACTCGAACCACAACCTGCGCTTCCAGTTCGGCGCATGGTTCTTCTTCTAGGAAGATCGAGCACATAGCTTGAATAAGGGGCCCGCCTAGCGCGGGCCCCTTTGCTTTTGGAGCGTCTGCTTCGCCGTGGCGCAGGACGTGCAGCAGCCCGATATCTCCACCGTAATCCTGTCGAGCCTGAACCCGTTGGCCCTGGCTGAGGTGCGCAGAAGCTCCTCGCAGTCGCCCACCGGCAATTCCACCGTGGTTTTGCACTGCTCGCAACTCATAAAGCCTACCGGATGGGTATGCGGTTCGCGGTCACAGGCAACAAACGCATTGAGGCTTTCGATGCGGTGTACCAGGCTCAGTGCCTGAAGTTTGTCGAGTGCCCTGTAGATGGTCAGGGGCGCTTTCAACCCCTGTGCGCGGACCTGGGCGAGATCCAGAATGTCATAGGCGGACAACGGCACGGCCGATCCGGCAAGCGCTGCGAGCACAACCTTTTGATTGCGGGTGAGAGCTGCATTTTCACTCATGGCATCAACCTGTTGGCCTCACCATCTGGATGAGGCGTTTGCGCCGCGCGACACCAGCACGGAGACCACGAGGCTCAGCAAAAAAACGGCCATCGCCGCAGCGACGATGGAGGGGCCGGACGGGGTGTCGAGCTTGAGGGATCCGAACAGTCCGGCGATCACCGCGACGACGCCGCACAAAGACGCCGTCACCGCCATGGTTTCCGGCGTGACGCAGAACCGCCTGGCCGTGGCTGCGGGGATGATGAGCAACGCGGTGATCAACAAGATGCCGACGATCTTGATGGTGATGGCAATCACCGCCGCGATCAACAGCATGAAGGCGAGATTGGCGCGTTCCGGACCGAGGCCTTCGGCGTGTGCCAGATCCGGGCTGGCGGTGGCCGCGAGCAGGGGCCTCCAGATCACTGCGAGACCGGCCATCACTGCCACACCACCGGCATAAATGAGGGCGATGTCGAGTTTCGATACGGCGAGAATATCGCCAAACAGATAGGCCATCAGATCGACCCTGATCCAGGTCATCAACGCAACTACAACAAGGCCGAGCGCCAGAGCCGAGTGGGACAGAATGCCAAGCAGCGTGTCGCTTGAGAGCGCCCCGAAACGCTGCAGTCCGAGCAGCGCCAGGGCAACCGCGACAGATACTGCAAACACGCCAAGCATGACATGGGTATCGAGAAGCAGGGCCAGCGCTACACCGAGAAGTGCGGAATGGGCGATGGTGTCACCAAAATAGGCCATGCGGCGCCATATGATGAAGCAGCCAAGCGGCCCGGCGACCAGGGCAACGCCGATGCCGGCCACCATGGCGCGGGTGAAAAAATCATCAAGCATCGGGCTCTGCTACATGATCGTGATGGTGCCCCGATATAATGCTGCCGTCATCCGCATGAGTGTGATCGTGATCGTGGCGGTAGACCGCAAGCGCCTCCGCGGCCTGGGGGCCGAACAAGCGACGGTATTCCGGATCTTCGGCCACAAGCTTCGGCGTACCGGAGCAGCAGACATGGCCGTTCAGGCAAACCACAGTGTCGGTTTCAGCCATCACGATATGGAGGTCGTGCGAGATCAGAAGAACGCCGCAATCGAGGCGCTCGCGAATGTCCCGGATCAGCTGATAGAGCGCGATCTGGCCGGTGAAATCTACCCCCTGTACCGGCTCGTCGAGCACCAGAAGATCCGGTTCGCGAATGATTGCGCGGGCAAGCAGTGCACGTTGAAACTCGCCGCCGGAAAGGCTCTGCACCGGGGCCGCGCTCATGCCGCGCATGCCGACCTGTTGCAGCGCTGCTTCGACATCCGTGCCCGAGTGGCGGGCAGTCAATGTCAGCAGGCGTCCAACCGTGAGGGGCAACGTCCAGTCGATCACAAGCGATTGCGGCACATAGCCGATGCGTGCATCCCTGGCGATCGAGCTGTGTCCTTCGTCCACCGGCACAAGGCCAAGCAAGGCTTTGACGCAGGTGCTCTTGCCGCTGCCATTGGGTCCGATCAGGGTGACGATTTCACCACGCCGTACGGTGATGTCCACATGCCGAATGAGCCAGCGTCCGCCGCGCCTGACGCCGATGTGGCGGGCCTGGGCGAGCGTGTCCGCCTTCATGAGCCGGCCTGTAGGGTCAGCACCCAACGGCTGCACCGATTGCTCCATTGTGTTGTAATCCAAGTGTCTGCAGAAAAATGTTATGTCATTACATAACGGATCGCGCGCGCTGCCGAAAGCTGTTTGAGCTGGCAGGCATCGTCCTGTGAGGCAAACAGAGACTTGTAGCCGGCGCTGAAGTCGGGCGGCAGTTCGATTGTGCCGGCTTCGACGCGGGCTGTGCGGGGCGGTTCGCCGCGCACCATCTGGTTGCGGTGACGGGCATCGATGACGGGTGGTGCATAGGCAAAAGCGTCTGCGGCGGCATATTGAATGGTCAGCGTGGTGCAAATGCCGGCCGTCAGATTGGGTGCCGAAGCATGCACCATCTACCCGTGATGCGCCTGAACGTCGCCCGACGCACATTCCACATAGACCGCACGGTCGAATTCGGATGCATCCAAATCGCCCTCGCAGGTGAAAACATACTCGCCGTCCTTCCTTCGAGACGGCGCTCACGCACCTCCTCTGGATGAGGCCACGAATTTGACTTGAAACCGGTCCTGCTTACTTCTGCGCCACAATGCGGTGGAGCCTCAGGGACATGGTTTCAGGCACCAAACAGAGTTCATCGTTGCAGGCCTGCACAACCATCTCGACGCGCTCTGGAATGTTCGGGCCCACCTTTGCATCAATCCGGATGCTGCCCTCATAGACCGACAGGGGTTTGTCGTGAAACCCGAAGCTGCGCTCTATTGGCGCCGGGTAGGTGATTTCTGTCGCGGCAGTACCGGGCACCTTCACCTCGGTGGCGATGAAATCATCCTCCAAAGGCTTGTTGGAATTGATGTGCCAGCCGGGTTGCATGGTCACATCGATCCGCACCTTGCCGCCGCCGACATCGATCGCCCGGGCGCGTACCCGGCCCTTGGCGGCATACTGCCGTGTGCCCTGTTCGCCGCGCAGCAACTGATCGCCCGCCAGCAGCGTATAGGCATGGGCGACGGGATCACCGAGCGCGAGGCCGGAAATCGCTGCCAGCAGGGCTTCCGCCTGCAGCTGGTATTCAGGCTCCAGCGTGCGGTTGGCCAGACGTGCCAAAACGTCAAGCATGACAGCATTGCCGGACGGCATGTCACCATCGTTGCGCAGTTTGGTGCGGCCGAAAGCGATATCGCTGCGGGTCATGAAGTAATCGCCGGCCTCATTGTCGCGAAACGCGTTGGCGATATATGCGGCCGTCTGAGTTGCACGTTCGAGCCACTCCGGCCCGCCGGTGAGATCGTAGAGCGCGATGAACGCCAGCGCCGCATAAGCGTTGTCGAGCAGGGTACCCTCGCCGGTGAGCGCGCCATCAAAATGGCTGCGCCGGAACCCGCCGTTGTCGGACCGCATCGTGGCCCACAGAAACGTGCCATTTTCCACAGCAGCCCGGCGATACCTGTCGTTATCCAACAGGTCGGCTGCTTCTGCGAAAGTCACCGCCATGGCGGCATTCCATGATGTGATGATTTTGCGGTCAGTGGCCGGCAACACGCGGTCTTTACGCACGGCTGCAAGCTTGTTGAGGATCTTGGCGATCCGCGCTTTTACCGTGGCAGGGTCAAGCTTAAAGGCCTGAGCGAGATTTTCCGGCGCATCTTTAAGGTAAAGAATATTCGAGCCCTTGAAGTTGCCTTCCTCGGTGATGCCGAAGATCTTGCCGGCAAATTCCGCATCTTCTGCGCCCAGCACCTTTCGGAGTTCATCGAGGGTCCACAGATAGTAGGTGCCCTCCTCCTCGCCCGAGGCGGCATCGAGGGCTGAAAAAAAGCCGCCGGAGGTGTCGGTGAGATGCTTCAACACGAAATCCAGGGTGCCGTGCGCGCCGTTCAGATAACGCCCTTTCCCGGTCTGTGCGTATGACTGCAACATGGCCTGGGCAACCAGAGCCTGATCGTAAAGCATTTTTTCAAAATGCGGCACCTGCCACGCAGCATCCTCCGCATAACGGTGCAAACCGCCGCCCACATGATCATGGACGCCGCCGTTGAGAATGCCGCGCAGGGTGGTTTCGACCGTGGCCAGCGCGGCATCGGTTTTGTGCGCCTGCGCCTGGCGCAACAGGAACAGGAGCAAAGCGGGCCGCATGAATTTGGCGCCGCCGGTGACGCCACCATGAGTAGGATCGAAACGGGAGATCACTGCAGCGCTTGCCTCGGCCAGCTTCTGCGGCGTGAGCTCGACCGCTGCTTCCCGCCGGGTGAGGAACTGATGGATGATGACCGCCATCTGGTCCGCGCTTGCTTCGGTCTCGGCACGGAAATTGGTCCACTCATTGTGCGCCACTTCGAGGGTTTGCTGGAAGATGTCGCGCGGCACGTAGATCATGGCGTAGAACGGTTTGCGGTCCGGCGTCAGAAAGGCATTGGTCGGCCAGCCGCCGATGCCGGAGATCAACTGGGTGGCCAGCGCGTAGGTCTCGTCGATATCGGGGCGGCGCTCGCGGTCCACCAGAATGGCAATGAAATTGTCGTTTACCAACTTGGCGATTGCCGGGTCGGTGAAGCTTTCACGGCGCATCACATGACACCAAAGACAGGTGGAATAGCCGATGGAGAGGTAGACCGGCTTGTTCTCGCGTTTTGCCCGTGCAAACGCCTCATCGCTCCACGGCACCCAGTGCACCAGGTCCTTGGCATGCTGGCGCAAATAAGGCGAGCCTTCGCCCGCAAGCATATTGGCGCCCTGGGCGAACGCTGCGGGCAGAGTGGCGAGCAACAGGCCCAGGACAAGCGCAAGTGATCTTAGCGGTCGCATGCAACGGCTCCTTCGGGCGCGCGCATTGGGCGCACCGGCGGCTTTCAGGAACTATGTAGCGCAGTTTCCGGGACGCCAATGTGACATGGTCACGCGCTGCATGCAGAAGAACAGCCTAATCTAGCAGGTCATGTGGCTTCATGATTGAGTTGCGGTTGCTCACGGCTAGCGCGATGCCGTCATGCTCTCGATCAAATCCTCAATTCCACCGCGAATTGTGTAACGCGGAGAAAACTGAAATGCATTGTGAAACTTCGAGACATCCAATTTGATGCTCTGGGGGCCGGCACAGGCGTCCGAATGCCTTCTTTGGAGCGGCCGGCCCATGACGTTTTCAATGATGTCGACGACTTCATTGACCGACGCCGTTTGGTTGGCGCCAATGTTCCAAATTGAAGACCTGTCCGGCAACGCGGAAACAAAGCGGGCAATCATCTCGACCAGATCGTGGATGTAAACAAAATCCCGCCTGGCAACGCCGCCGCCGAAGATCTCCAGCGGGCGGCCTGCCAGCGCCGCCTCGACAAAGTTGTTTATTGCGCCGGTGCTGCGATTACGGCGGACGCCAGGCCCGAACGGCGTTGAAATCCGCAATATATGGGCGCACCCGCCCGAGCTTGTGCGGCATTCGAAGCGTTCGAGAAAGTCTTGTTCGACCGTCAGCTTTGCCTTCCCGTAGGCATCGTTGGACGTTGCCGTGCTGGTCTCAGCATATCCCCGCTCCGGCACGGGACCGCCATAGACTGCCCCAGCGCTCGATGCGAATATCAATTGACCGATGCCGGTCTCCTGGCACAGATCGGCAACTCTCTGGCTGAACTCGACATCCCAGCGGGCTCTTTCTTGATTCTCGCTATCACAAACACCGCGAAACTGGGAGGCCCAGGCGAGGTGAAGGGCAACGTCGGCATCCGCCGCCACTTCGGCCAACTCCTGATGGTCCTTCCACAGGTGCAAGGGCGGCAATTCCAAAATGCGCACCCCGTCCGGAGCCGGTTTTACGGCCAGCCGGTTGGTGCCCTCGCGGACAAGGGCGACAATTTCATGCCCTTGCGCTGCCAGAACGCCTACTGCAGCACGGCCAATGTATCCGCCCGGCCCGGTGACAAGGATACGCCGCGGACCTGTCATTCAACCAGCCTTGCTGAAAACTGCTCGATCGTGGGAATCTGCGGCGCATCGGTCAGGTGATACTCGGGCCGGTTTGAAATCTCCTCTGCAAGCACCTCGGCCAGTTGCTCTGAATTGCTCATCGCAAAACTCCTGCCGTACAGTTCGCCGTTCGGAAAGGCATCAAGCAGTCCCTCCGCCTGCGAGACGATCGCCGGCACCCCTATTTGTAAGGCGCTCAGCAAGACCAGAGGGAGGTTTTCGGACCATGTCGACGGAATCACAATGTAATCGTAGTTGTTCAGCACTTCGTATATCTGCTCACTCTCAAACGTGCCTGCATATTTCACCCGGCCCGCCAGCCCGTTGATCCGCGCACGCATTTTCTCCGCGTAAGGCGGATCGAAACTGCAGTCTCCATAAATGTCAACATGGTAGCCCGTAAAATCTCGCGACAACGTATCGAGCGCATCAAGCAACACATGCAGACCTTTGCGGGGAATGATCGAGCCCACAAAGCAAAACTTCACGATGTCATCGTCATATCGTTTTCGCGGCGATGCCAGAGACGGCTGCGGCAAGCCGTACGAACTTCGTTGCAAGACCTCTGACGGCACACCCGCCGACAGCAGACTGCGTTCAATGCGAGACGACGGTGCAATCACTCGATCGCACAACTTCAGAAACTCTGAAGAGGTGCGATTGCGCTCTACGAGGTAATAGAGACCTTGCCACGGCCATGGCTTCAATGATGGGTACGGGCCGGCCTTGCGAAACCTGCGCACCAAAGCGCTTCCCATTGTGTCGGGCACTGCATCCATAACGTGCTGGCGCCAATCCGGCGGTCTCATGAGGTGCCTGATACAATTTATCGATTCCGCGCCGCCACCTGCGCACTCGCTGTCGTCGTCATATTGAAGGCTCCCGAGCGGGCAAACGGAGAAAAAATCCGTGGCGACAAAAGTGATCTTGATGCCCGCCTTTTTCAACGCCAGGACCGCGGAATGGGGAAAGTGCAATTGGTGGAAGATAATCGCTCTTCGGTATCGGTCTTGTGACGCAAGGCTGGTGACCAGCCGATCAATTCCCGGCTCTGACACCTCTCTTCTGAACCTCGGAACGCCCTTGGCAGGATCATGTGAATGTGTAAATCCGTACACCTCGATTCCCTTCGCGTAGCGATACTGGAACTGGGTGGAGATGGGAGTGGTCGGATCGGAAAGGAGCAGCCTCAATTGCTCGTCGCACAGCTCACTGGAAATGAACCGATCCAAGTGTGGCTGATCGACTATCACGGATGTTATGATATCAACGCAAACACCCTGTTCGACGAGTGCGCGCGCCACTCTTTCGCACAGGGTCTCTGTTCCACTGTTGAACTGGGGAAAGAACTGATGGACAATAAGGAGGATCCTATCTCGTGACGCTTGCTTACCGTCCATCGTCTGCCTCACCGTTCACTCCATCCGGCGTCACGTTTGGTGTTATCACCGGCCAGTTCAACACGATACCCGCAGCATCGAGGTACGTTTGATGAGTTTCGGCGAGTTCTCCAAACTCCATCCGGCGGAATATTTCGAGCAGATCAAAGCGACCGGGAATTTTTGGTTTTTTCATCATATTCCGAAAACTGCCGGCACTTCCCTAACACATGAACTGAACAAGTACCTCTATCCCTATCGGAACATCAATCGGCAATCCCTTGAGGACCCGCAGAATTCCAAGTGTGATTTCAAGACGCTCACGGAACGGTTCGTTGAAGAAAACCGGAACATACAGTTCCGCTCCGCTTCGGGCCATTTGCTGCCGGAAAACATCATCGAGCTGCGCCAGTCGATTCCCAACGTCAGATTTCTGACGTTTCTCAGAGATCCCTCAAGACGCATGCTTTCACATTATCATTATGCACGCTCCCCCAAACATCCGAGACATGCGGAGTTCGCCGCACAGTTTCCGACATTCCAGTCCTTCTTCCGCGCGCCGAGTTCGAGAAACTTCATGGCCCGGTTCCTGTTAGGAGACAGTAACGATTTGACACCTGAAGATGCCGTCACGCGGGTTCTCGAGCAATATCACTTCGTCGGTGTCGTCGAGCAATTCGAACTCGGTGTGGAACTGTTTTCGACGCTGGCGTTTTTTCCCACAAAGCCATCATTTCGAGAGAACTCATCCGGTGTCGACCTGGCCCTGGACCCGGAAGTTGCTGAGGAAATCAGAACTCTGAACGGGATCGACTATGCAATTTACGAAGTGGTTAAAGGTATTTGGAACCAGAAGCATCAAAGCATCACCGGCTTTATCCGCAATCGCCGGCAAAATCTGTTCAACTTAAATGAAAGCTAGATCGCTTTCCGATCATATTGAACCATGTGACCGGAAAATGCTCTAGCAGGGTTTGGCGGGAAACAACATGAACAGACACAGCAAGCAGTTGCTGGCAGAGATGGAAGCCCTCGGCCCCTGGCATATGCAGATCGAGATTGCTGACGGTTTGCATTCGGGGATGACCTCGGAGATCAACTCGGAAAAATCCCTGTCACCATCACTCCTCGATCAGGAAGCCAATTTCAAGGCAATCATGTGCCGGGCCTATCCAAACGGGCTGGCTGATAAAACCTTTGCCGATTACGCCTGTAACGCTGGTGGGTATTGTTTTTGGGCGAAGGATCTCGGGGCCTCGGGCACATACGGATTTGACGTTCGGGAGCACTGGATAAACCAGGCCAAGTTCGTTCGGGAGCACCGGCAGGCCGATACGTCCGACATGCGGTTCGATGTGATGGATCTGTACGATCTGCCAAAGTCAGGCAAATCTGAGGAATTCGACATAGGTTGGTTTTCGGGAATATTCTACCACCTTCCCGATCCCGTCTCCGGACTGAAAATCGCCGCCGACCGGACCCGAGAGCTCATCTATATTTCAACCGCAACGCAAAACATACTGGACCCGGAGCCCGAAAAAGGTGCCCTGTTTGGCTCCTGGGAAGGCACGGATTACCTCATGACGGGGGTTCACAATCTGAACTGGTTTCCTTCAGGCCCAAACTGCCTGAAAAATATGCTGCGATGGATGGGCTTTCCCCATTGCCGGGTGGTCAACTGGCGCAAGCAGGTGATCAACCATCGGCGTCCTGGCGAAAAATCCCATAATGTCGGCCGGCTCGCCATGGTCGCATCGCGGGAAGAAAAACTTCTTGAAAGTTTCCCTGCGCCGGTCATCGTTGAACGTTCCGAAATTGACTGGTCGCAACGCGGTGCAAGAACACAGTAACAGGAAGGTCGGTCGCGACAGTGCCTGTCTGCGCACGGTTTCCGTTTCGACCTCACCACTCTTCGGCCCATGGGTGCATCTGTTCTGCATGCTTGGTGCGCTTTTTGCTTCTGCTGTAGCGCTCTCAATCCCGTCACAGTCAGATAACTTGCGCATCCGGGTTACCGGCGTACCGCAGGTGGCCGTGCCTGCAAAGAGCTTCAACTGCGGCGATGAAACGGTACCCGATCTGCCGGATGTTCCGCCCACCGCCTATAGACACCGCAGCGGTCAGATCAGCTTTATCTCAGGCAATCGCAGGGGCGTTATCTTCCGCGGCCCTGCACTCGACGTTCTGGGCAGGAGCGGCTGCGGTTCCATCAACCCATCTGACGGCAACTCCGATCCGGCAGCGTTCCGTGATCAGGAGTGGGTGGGCGCCCTGTTTTCTTTTGACGGCCGCGAAGTAGTCGCGTTCGTGCACCACGAGTATCATGGCGAGATGCACGGGAACGAATGCGACATCGCCCCCGGCCGCCGCGAGTGCTGGTACGCTTCAACGACCATTCTGCGTTCTTTAGACGAAGGAGCAACATTCGTTGCGCCTTCTCCTCGCGACAGCGTCCTGCTCGCCCCGTCCTACAAATACAGGGCAGGGATGCAAAGGGTCGGCACGTATCTTCCGAAGGTTGTCGGCGGGCCGAGGCAGAAACGTGTCTATGTGCTGGTCAGCAGGGTCGACAGAAATCAGAAACTGAGAATCGGGCAATGCCTGCTGCGGTCAGACCGCAAAATGCGGGAGTGGGAATTGTGGCAGCCGAACGGCTTTGTTCCGGTTCCGCTTTCTCCGTATTTTTCGGGCACTGAAAATAAGACGCCTGAGCATTGTACGCCGGTCGTGAACGGCAACATCTTAAGCGTCAAGTGGGTGCCGGAATACAACATCTATGTGGCGATTGGCGCGGCCGGAAAACTTGGCGTTTATTCTCAAACCTCTAGGGATCTTATCTCGTGGGATCGGCCGCAAACCATTTCAGGCATTGCGACGGACTGGGCCGGCAGGCCCGCTTTCGTTGCGGGCGATGAATTCCCGCACCGGCGTTGGTACTTCTCGCTGCTTGATCCGGGTTCGGACTCAAGAAACTTCGACACCGTCAGCACCAGACCTTTTCTCTATTTCGTCGAGTTTGGAGACGGGGTCCGTCGCCAGGCCTTAATCAGATCGATCAAGAGAGTGCAGGTAGTCATTGAGCGGAACTAGATGTGGACTCTCATGAGGTTGTTCATTCTATGTTTCATAGTGACCAACTCCATGTCACCATGTCATCAACGGTGAAGATTTGAGTGAGTTTGCTACTCAGCTGCGACAACTCACTAAGGCCGCCTGTTGGTTCTGACGCGCGGCAGAACAATCCGACGTCTGGAGTAATCTTTCATGGAGAATGTGACCTTCAAGGTCGACAAGATTTATGTGCCGGTGAACCGGCGCAAGACACTTAACGCGGACGTAGCGAATGAGATTGCCGAAAGCATGCTGGAAAACGGTCAATTGACGCCGATCCTGGTGCGTGCAGACGGTGACCGGTTCGTGCTGGTGGAGGGATTGCACCGGCTCGAGGCGTGCAAAGCGCTGGGCGAAGAGACCATCGTCGGCCTGGTTGTCCAGGCGCGGCGATTCTAGATCGCTTCACGTTCATATGGAACGATCCAGAGCACAAAAAAACCGCCGGGGCGTAACCCCGGCGGCTTCTAATTCAAATTTTTACAGCAGAAACTACTGAGCCATCGAAACGTTGGTTGCCTGCTTGCCGCGGCCGCGTGCATCATCCTCGACGTCGAAGGTGATCTTGTCGCCTTCATCGACGCTCGGAATGCCGGCGGCTTCAAGTGCGGTGGCGTGGATGAA
>JAJFHM010000297.1 GCA_021775625.1 Hyphomicrobiales bacterium
CTGGCCAACCGGCACTGCCACCGAAATCGCCATGCAGCGCTCACCGGCTGAGCCATAGCCCGCACCGATAAGAGCATCCGCTGCCTGATCAAGATCGGCATCCGGCATGATGATCATGTGGTTCTTGGCGCCGCCGAAACATTGCACCCGTTTCGAACTCGCCGTGCCGCGGGTATAGACATATTCCGCGATTGCCGTGGACCCGACAAAGCCGATCGCCTGGATCACCGGATCATCGAGAATCGCATCGACAGCTTCCTTGTCGCCATTGACCACGTTGAGAATGCCTGCCGGCAGGCCCGCCTCGATCATGATCTCGGCCAGGCGCATGGGCACCGAAGGATCGCGTTCCGAAGGTTTGAGAATGAAGGCATTGCCGCAGGCAATCGCCGGCGCAAATTTCCACATCGGGATCATCGCCGGAAAATTGAACGGCGTGATGCCGGCGGCCACTCCAAGCGGCTGGCGCATCGAGTACATGTCGATGCCCGGGCCGGCGCTGTCGGTGAACTCTCCCTTAAGGAGATGCGGGATGCCACAGGCAAACTCGCACACTTCGACGCCACGCTGGATGTCGCCATGGGCGTCCGGCACAGTCTTGCCGTGTTCCCGCGACAGCATTTCGGCGAGCTGTTCTTTTTCCTGGTTCACCAGGGCGATGAACTTGAACATGACGCGGGCGCGCACCTGCGGGTTCTTCGCTGCCCAGCCGATCTGCGCTTCGCGCGCGTTCTCTACTGCGGCGCGCACCTCGTCGGCGTTCGCCAGCGCCACTTTGGCCTGCACTTCGCCCGTGTTGGGGTCATAAATGTCGGCAAACCTGCCGCTCTTGCCCTCAACCCTCTTGCCGCCGATAAAATGCCCGATTTCGTTCGCCATGGTTCCCTGTCCGCTCAATTTTGTGGAGGTTGGATTTGGGGGCGAACCTAGCGGCGATTGGAACCGGCGGCAAGATTGAAGTTGGGGCTCTTGCCGTAAACCTCATGGAAGATCGCGCGCCACTCTGAAACCGATGTAGTTGCCATTGTGGTACCGAGTGCCATAGGCGCGGCTGGCGGACCTCAACGACCACGGCTTATCATTCCAGCTGCCACCGCGGAGCACCCATTCATGGCAATCACTCTTCGGGTGGACATTGCCGTCACCCGGCAGCGCGTCATAATTTTTGGTGTAACAGTCCTGAACCCATTCCGAAACATTGCCGTGGACATGATGCAGGCCGAATTTGTTGGGCTTCAGGGTCTGAACCTTGATGGTACGCCCATATCCATCTCCCACGGGCTTGGCGCCGGAAAATTTTCGATCGAACCAGCCGACATAGTTCGCGACCTGGATCGAGATCCGCCGCCCGGTGCTGTACATCCCCTTTGAACCGGCCCGTGCCGCATACTCCCATTCCGCCTCGGTGGGCAGCCGATACGCCTTGCCGGTCCGCTCGCTGAGCCAGGCCGTGTAGGCGAGTGCATCTTTTCGGCGCACACAAACCGCAGGGTGGTGATCCGTTTGCAGAAATCCGGGGTCCCGCCAGCAGGATGAGTCCATGTCATACTCGGCGTCTTTGACGAATTCCTTGAACTGACCAAAACTGATCTCATACTTCCCAATGGCGAAGTTCCTGGCGATCGATATCTTCTTTTGCGGCCCTTCGTGTCTCTCACGCAGCTGTTCGCCTTTCGGACTGCCGATGAGGAAGGTCCCGCCGGGGACCACGACCATTTCCGGGCAGCTGCCGCAGTCATTGAAGACTTCACCTGACTTGAGACTTGGCTCGGTCACCGCTATCTCGGCACCGGGATCAGTTGCCGCCACGTCCGTCTCGACCTCACCGCCCTCCTGCAGCCGTTTCAGCTCTGCTTCCAGCGCTGCCAGTTCATCGTTGAGTTTTCCGGTATCCTCTTCCGCCTGCGCCTTGGGGGTGATGTAGAACTCATCGAGAAGCGAGTTGAAGTCCTGCGGCACCTGGCCTCCCTTGGTGGCGTCATAGACCGCCCGGCGCACCCGCGTCAGGGTCTGGCTGATACTTTGCCCCGGTGTTCCAAGATGTTCCAGAAGCGCTGCCGTGTAAGGCGAATGCCGTCCAACCCCGTCCTGCGCCACCGTTCCCGGCTGTGCTGCATAGGAGATCAACGTGCCCAGTGACGGATTGCTGATCTGTGCCAGGCCCCTCGAGCCCACCGCACGGGTGTAACCCCGCATCGCATCAATAAACGGATTGTCCCGGCATGCATCGAGAAACAACAATGTCACCTTGGCGCTGCGCTCGATCGTGGCGACCATCTTGGTCACTTCCAGCAATTCGAACTCGACATCATTGACATCCGACAGCTTGGCATCGACCGGTATGAAATAGTTCTTGCCGCGCACCTGGATGCCATGGCCGGCATAGAACAGGAGGGCCACATCCGCCCCCCGCGCCACATGCACGAAGCTTTGCAGAATGCGTTCCATCTCCACCTTGGTGCGGTCGATGGTGTATGTGACGTCAAAGCCCAGGGTCTTGAGTTTGTCCGATATCGCCCGCGCATCGCGCACCGGGTTGAGAAGCTGCGACGCCTGCGCATAGGCCCCATTGCCGATCACCAATGCAACACGTGAGCCCGCATGGGATGGCGACAGCATCGTCATGCTCAGCAAAACCGCAATACACAATATCCGGACCGATGCCATCATCACCCCAGCCCTATTCTGCAGGAAGGTCGCGCACGACCCTGAAACCATCTTCGTACGAGCGCCAATCCGACCCGACCGGCTCCCCGCGGCTTGCAGAACGCACGCGCCACGCCATGTGGCCGAACGCACCGCCTCTCGTGACCCGGCGCGGGCAGCTTTCCCGCTCAAACGCCTGGCCGTCGGGTGGAATAAAATCGTAACTCGCTTCGAAACAGTCCTGGACATATTCCCGGACGTTTCCGTGCACATTATAGAGCCCGAATTTGTTGGGTCGGAAGGTGTTAACTTTAACTGTTCTCTCGCGCGAAAAGCGCTCAAGCGCCGCTCCGCTGAACCGCTCATTTTCATGCCAGCTGGAGTAATTGGCAATCCTTACTGAAATCCGATTTCCCATCGAGAACATCGTTGTCGTTCCTGCGCGCGCGGCATATTCCCACTCTGCCTCCGTCGGCAGACGGTAAGGCTTTCCCGTGGCCTCTCGAAGCCATCTCAAGTAGCCCTGCGCTTCGAACCATGCGATGCAGGCAACCGGATGCCGGTCGGTTTGCTGGTAACCTGGATTTTTCCACCCCCGGTCCAGATTGACCCTGCCTGTTTGCAGGGATTCGACCCATTCCCAACACCCACCGCTCTGAGTTAAACCCGTCGCCTCTACAAACTTGCTGAATTCTCCACGCGTCACTTCGAACCGACCAATTGCGAAGGGTTTGGAAATCTCAATCCTTGTCAGCGGACCTTCGTTGGCCAGCCGCTTGGCTTCGTTTTCCGGGCTGCCCATCGTGAACGTTCCAGCCGGCACAATCACCAACTCGGGACAGTGAGCGCAGTCCTTGAACACTCGCCCGGGGCGGGTGCTGAACGGCTTCGGCAGCGGAAACGGATAGCGTTGCTTCTTCTCT
>JAJFHM010000298.1 GCA_021775625.1 Hyphomicrobiales bacterium
ACCTGCGCGGATGATCGATGGTCATGGTGATCATCCGCGCATTCTCCGCACCCAATGGCCCCATATGCAACCTTGAATCGAACCGGAGGCTATTCGGACGCGGTGGGCGCCGGAGCAGCAGGTTCTGGAGCGGTAGCCGCAGGCGCCTCCTGTCTTTTTCTCGCAGGCTGCTGTGGCTCGGGCTGTTTAGCGGGCGCCTCCTGTCTTTTTCTGGCAGGCTGCTGTGGCTCGGACTGTTTAGCGGGCGTCTCCTGTCTTTTTCTCGCAGGCTGCTGCGGCTCGGACTGTTTAGCGGGCGCCTCCTGTTTTTTTCTCGCAGGCTGCTGTGGCTCGGGCTGTTTAGCGGGCGCCTCCTGTTTTTTTCTCGCAGGCTGCTGCGGCTCGGGCTGTTTAGCAGGCCCCTCCTGTTTTTTTCTCGCGGGCTGCTGTGGCTCGGGCTTCGGCACGATCACTTGCTCTGATGCCGCCGGTGCCGTCTCGTCGGTTTGTTGCCGTTTCTGACTATTCGATTTTGATCGCCGGACACAGGTGCCGTCGTCCTGGCGATCGGTACCCTTGGGGCATGAGGCCGGCGCCTGCCGCTCTTGTGTGGATGGTTCGGTACGCACCGATGCCGGCGGCGAACTCGGCTCTTCCGTTGGTGGTGTTTGCGTCGGAGGTGCAACCTCCTGCTGCGGAGGCAGCGGCTTCATGAGTTCCTCGGTAGCCGGTTCATCCACCGCTTGGTTCTTCGTTCGGCTACGCTTTTCGACAACTTCCAGAGACTTTACCTCAGCAGGTTTTCTGGCCGTCACGTTCTCGGTTGCCGGCGGGTGGTAGATTTCGAGTTTTTTGCCCTCTGTCTTGCCGGACTGTTCGGCATCGCTGGTGAGGGAGACGTCATAGGTGACGACAGACTTTCGGGTCTTGTCCTCGACCGACGTAACATTGATGACATTGTTGACAACGACGTTGTTGACGATATTCACGCTGCCAGCCGGTTGCGTCCGCCGGAGAACTTTATCCCGTCGACCGGGATCGCGAACAATCTGCTTGGAGAGATTGACTGACAGGAACGACCTGGTCGGAACGGCCTGCCAGTAGTAGTTCGGTATGTCTCCTATGGTCACGCTGATTGATACAGAGCCGCGCGTATCTGGCGGCAAGGGCGCCCATGCAAGATGATCGCCGGATTCGCGCCATGCTACCCAGGCCGGAGCCCAACGGGTGCCGGGGATCCAGAACCATCCGATCCTGTGTGAATATCCCCAACGACCGTAGTGGAAGGTTGCCCAGCCGAAAGGTTCATCTGAGGCCCACATCCAACCGTATGTCCGGGTATGAACCCAATGGCCTTCCGAATAGGGACGCCAGCGTTCATCAACGCGGGGGGACCACACGTATTGACCACGCAGATAAACCCAACTGCCATACGGGGACAGTTGGTCGTAGAAGACGCCAACCTGTATGCCTGCCGAACGACGTTCAGGTGGTCGGTCCGTCCGATCCTGGTAGAACGGCAAATGCCGGTAGTGCGCGGACCAATAGGCGTCCTGATCAAATCCCAAAGTAGGAACGCGCGCTACTCGCGCGTATTCCGAAACCGTCACATGATATCCGCGGTCATAAATTCGTATATATTGAGCACTCATCCATCCGCGGTCTCCAACGGCGCGCACCTCGCACCAGGAGTAATCTCGCATACATCCAAGCAGGTTGACTGAACTGTCAGCGGGGACGACGACAATAACCGGAAACTCAACGCTCGGGCCGGCCCGCATCTTCAGATTTGTCGTTACGATCGCGGGAACAGACTGGGCAAGACCGTTCCCTGGCGCCACCACCAAGCCGGTGCCTGCCAATAGGATCAGCATCCCGAAGATCAGTGTGTGGCCACGTACGCGGTGAAAAACTGCCTGAACTGTCATGCCTTAAAGATTCCTTTGTAGATAGCCGAGCTGCCGGTCGCGCCGACATAAATTGACATGTAACCGGCGGCGAAAAAGCGCATACTCTTCGTGATCAGGTCTGGCCCATCGATCTGGTCAATTCCATCAGAAATCGTTCTATGTGCTCACCTGAAATACGCCCGCATACGATACTGTCGCGTGCGGAAGCATCAAACGCTGCCGCGCTCGCCATCTACCCCGAGGCCTGGGAAGTGGCGGGATCACAGGCGCCTGATTCCACGCGGCGGTCGATTGTTATCAAATAGAACATGCATTAAACAATTGAATTTTACTCGTATGTAATATGAGGTTTACTTTATTGAAAAACATGCATTCATTCGAAATCCGACCAACAACGGGGTATAAACGGACAAAGCCGCCGATATTTTGATACCCGCTTCCAGAGCATCGACAAAGGCTATTTGACGCGGCAATACAGGTCGGCATATCGATCATGTGCGCGCGGTTTTTGACGTGATCTATGGGCAAGGCGTTCAACCGGATACGCCCGAAGGCATTTACGCGATGGCACAGGCCCTGGGCATTTCTGATCCCGACGCGGCCATGTCCGACAGCCCTGTCAGGCAAGCCCTGCGCGACAACACTCAGCGCGCGATTGCGGAAGGCGTGTTTGGTGTCCCCACATTCTCAGCCGGCTTGTTCGCAACCCGGCCCATCACACGCACTTTCCTATCCCGCGTCAGCGGTCATCCAGCGTGATGCGTGCTTAAACTGCTTGGAAAGTCGCCTTCGGTGGCCGTAGCCCCACCGGTGGGAGGCGAAATGGGAAATGCTGGATGAGATATAGCGTCACCGTAACAAATACTGTGTCCGCGTCATTCCCCGTTATCCCAAAACGAACTTCCGCTCATTTGTCGCACTCGTGGCAGGTTTCATCTTGGTCAAATCCGTCCACACGGATTAGGTCGCAGCAAGGAATTCCTTCAGCACCGCATTGAACTGATCCGGATACTCCCAGAACATCATATGGCCGCCGAACGCTTCGACGCGTGAGTTCGGGCAGTGTTTGGCGAGAAACGGCTTTGCCGTATCCGCCCAATGATTGGCAATGCAAAACAAGGACGGGATATTACCATCCACCTGCCGGGCTTCTTCCAGGTAGTTTGAGAAACCGATAGCGGCATAAAGATGGGAGGCAATAATGGGTGGCGTCGCGAGCGATTGCTCGACGACCCAGGCAGTCAGCTCCGCTGACATGTCCTGTTCGATCATGACGTTTTCGGCATACCAAATGACGAGGTCGCGTTGTCCTTGGGAGGTCTGCACGGTTTGGAACACCTCGGCGATGTCCGACATCGCCCCCTCCATCCAATCGCTCGCGTTGCAGCTCATGCCCATCGGGGGCATATCAATGCAGACAAACCCGCCAACAGATTTGGGCCCCTGATTGCGAACATGCTGCCACGCTGTCAACGCTCCCGCAGACCACCCCACGATGACGGGTTTCTCAACCTTCAAGTGCTCCAGAAGTTTGGCGAGATCGGAGGCCTGACCGGCATAGTTGTTCCCCTCCATGGTGACCGTTGAACGGCCGTGGCTTCTGGGGTCGAACGAAATGACACGGTTGGATTTGGAAAAAGCCGCGAATTGATGGTCGAACACCCGTGTTGTGAATGTCCAGCCCGGAATGAGAACCAGCGCTGCTCCTTCACCTTCATCTTCGTAATAAAGGTCAACACCGGGCTCAACTTCGAAGTATGAACCGACGCGCTGTGCATTGCTGCCCATTAGGTGGTGCTCCCTTCATCTGATATCCCCCGGTTAGGTTCCTTTTGTAGCTGCAATGTAAATGATCTGGCGGGACACTCAACGGTTTGATTGTCGCTTTTCCCTCATTGCTTCGTAAGGTATTTTTCCGTTGAAGGCTCCATGCGGTCTGGCCTTGCAGTGTTGCGTTGGGGGTGGGGATTGGTTTCCCCGGCATGCTTGCGAATTCATGGACAGCTGCTGGGGCCCATCGCGGCTCCCGCGTATCGAAATATGGAGAAGCGCGTTTGGGGTGTGCTGACAAACAGTAACAAAACGGGAGTTGAGGGCTCCGTAGGTTGCATGCGGGACTAAGCGGCTCAGTGCCAATGTCCGCTTTCGCAGCGATTGCGTCTGCTTTACCCCTGAAAGCTGCCGTCAGTTTGACAGACTGGACAAGGGCATGACCCATAGCGGAAGCGGGTTTCGTCGAACTTTCACTTGCTCAGGGACCAGGGGAGGGGCGTGCCATTGCCGCGCTCCGCGCGGAACTTTTCACCTTCCTTGACGATCCGTGGGCAAACCTCCCGTCCTGACGCGAACTGTGGAAGCTGCATGCAGAAACGGTAATTCTCGGCACGCCAATTGCCGTTGATCCGCTCCTTGCCTCCGCTCTCTACTGCGAACTCATAGACCGCCATCTTATCGTGTCTCAACAGGATTGCGAACGGCTGATCATCCTTCAATCGACGTCCCTCGATTTTCATACCTGCCACGAACACCGTGATTTGATCAGCGGACATTTTGTCGGTGGACGTATTCTCCGGTAGTGAGTCACTAGGGTGCGGTGAAGGTTGATTTGTGAACCAGAACCAAATTGCACCAGCAACGAGAAGTCCGACCGCTGCGAGACCAATGGTCATGAGCGTCCTGCCTTGCCCGCCAGGAACCATGGGGCGTGACGATTGATCGATCACGGATCCGTCGCTCTTTATAGAGACAGGTGCTGCGGTTATTCCATAAGCCGAAACGGGATCCGGAATATTCTTGACCAGCTGCGGACCGAGATCTTCAAAGCCGATCGACAGCTTGTTTTTGACTTGCTCGAATGTACTGCCGGAAATGCAGATGCCGCCTGGCGCGGCCAAGCCTTCCAGACGTGCTGCGACATTCACGCCGTCGCCCAAGAGGTCATCACCTTCGATAAGCACGTCACCTACGTTGATGCCGATGCGGAAATTCATTTGCCTGTCGGGGACGAGTTCGGCGTTACGTACGCGCAGTTCGTCCTGAATTGTGATGGCGCAGCGTACAGCTTCCACAACAGATCCGAATTCCGCAAGAACGGCATCACCGGCCGTGTTGAAGATCCGTCCTTCATGGCGATCGATCAGTCGGTCGGTGATTTCCCGGTAGGCTCTGAGAGTACGAACTGTTGCTTCCTCGCCCTGGGCCATGAGTTTGCTGTAACCGACAACGTCCGCCGCTAGTATCGTTGCGAGCTTGCGCTTCTGGCCGACACCCTCCATCAGGCTTAAACTCCCTACAGTTCTGTCCTCAAAGCGTTGTTCAAGACATTATGCGCGCGAAATCGACGAATTGGCAAAGCCAACGCGCGGCAACAGATCAAGGCCGCAACCTAGGACGACCGGCAAACGGTCGTGACAAGCGCGACTTTCCCGTTGGATTGAACACCCGGGCGGTTCGTGCTCCAATTCAGGTATTGCGCTCCGCACAAGCTTCGGAGGTCGAGCCCTGTCTATGACGAAACGAATTGCGCGAACCGGTTTGCTGCTCTGGCTGTTGGCCCAGGTGGTCTCCCCCGAGGCATATGCCGACAGCGTCACTGCTACATTTCTGAGCGAAGCGTCCCAGACCGGAGGGACGGCATTGAGTATCCGCGGAGTGCTCTCCAGACCGAAGGGCGAAGGGCCGTTTCCGGCGATTGTTCTGTTGGCCAATTGCGGGGGACCGGCAACTTATGAATTTGCGAAATTCTGGCCGCGTTACCTAAATCAACTCGGTTATGTGACATTGAACGTGGACTCATTCACACCGCGCAGGGTGAAGAATTGCTCGAAGTCTTACATACCAGATCTTGGCGACATTGAGCGCGATGCGTACGGCGCGCTCAAGCATCTGGCAGGGCTTTCCTATGTCGATGGAGAGAAAATTAGCGTCTTTGGATCTTCGCTTGGCGCCCATGCCATAAATGTTCTCGTCGGCTCCGGAAGGGCCACATCTCAAGGCCTGAAATTTCAGGCAGCCATTAGCCTTTATCCCGTGCACTGCAAAGGGCTGACGGCGAAGGCTGAAATGATACCGACACTGATTGTCCAGGGTGACAAGGAAAGAGGCGTTCGCACTTGCAAACGTCACGCGGGGCATCGCTTTGTCACTGTCGCGATCCTCACTGACACCTATCACGGCTTCGATCAGCCGTCCGCCACGCGACGGAAAAACGGAAGCCTTCGAACAGATGTAAAAGGCAACAAGCGGCTGTTCAGCCAATCGGCCACGCTAAAGGCACAAGCCTTGGTGAAAGAATTCCTGACCGCCAGGCTGTCGTCTCCAGCCATCGCGCCTGAAACCCAACCGGCCAACGCGTTGCAATTGGGTAAAGTGAACAACAAAGATCCTTACAAGGCGGTCAGCAAACGTGACAACGATGGAGATGGCCGCGTCAGCTTATCGGAGTGGGAGAAATCATCGGTCATCTTTGCAAAAATCGATAGCGACCGCGACGGATTCTTGACGCCAAAGGAGTTCTTCGAACACTGGCAGAGACAGTTGCAGTAATGACGCAAGACGCGATTGCATCGAGATCGGGCAAAGTATGGGCGTATCGACCACGACGAGGCGGCGTCTTCCTGGTTGGGTTGATGCGCGACAAGCACAAATGAATGAATCTCAATTCGGTGACACGGTCCTCCACGTCCAAATGTCTCCTATTGGCACAAAATCCCCGTATCGCCCGCAGCCAGAGAACGTTCGGAGTTGAGGGCGCTGCAGACATGTTGAGCGCATTTGGGCGGGAACGCCCGCTTTCGGATGCCCTTTCACCGTCAATTTGACAAGCCGGGCAAGGCGATTCCTGACCCGGAACGGACAACTGCGCGATCTTGAACTTAAACCAAAGCGCAGACGTCGGAGGCCGCCAAGCGCAACATATTGGATCGATGGCTGAGCCGAGAACTCCAGAGCCTGGCCCCCGGCCCCCGGGCGTCGTCTGGTATTGAAACCGCACACCGGCTTTGCAGATCCAACAACACACACGGGCAACTCCAAGCCGCAGAATTGAACGCGGGTCCAGTTTGATCTATTATCGCTCGGTGGGGCGTTCCTCTCACATTCGGGTAGACACGATGAAGATCGCGACGATGGCGACCGGGGGCATTGGCGGCTATCTGGCGGTACGCCTGACGAATGCTGGCCATCAGGTTGCTACGATTGCCCGCGGTGCGCATCTTGAAGCGATCAAAGAAAATGGGCTTACACTTGATGGGTTCGACGGCACGCATTCCATTGAGCCGTGGATCGCGACAAGCCATCCAGAAGATGTTGGCGAAGTCGATGCAGTTATCTTTGGCGTTAAAGGAGATGCGCTGGAATCGGCAGCGAGATTGTGCCTGCCGATGATCGGATCAGATACGATTGTAATCCCGTTTCTCAATGGTGTGGAAGCATCTGACAGACTGGCCGACATTCTGCCGGAGGAAAATGTTGGCAACGGACTGGCGCAGGTTTCGACAACAATTTCGGCGGCCGGCGTCATCAAACAAACAGGCGAATTCAATCGGTTCATTTTTGCTGAGCGGAACAGTCAGCCCTCGGCGAGGATCGATGCACTGAGAAATGCGATCGCTGAAGCAGGTCCATCTGCCCCGCCAACAGACGATATCGAGCGTGATCTCTGGGCCAAGTTTGTTTTGTTTTCTGCAGTTTCGGGCGTTACAGCCGCAGCCCGGTGTACGATGAGCGATATTTTCGGGAACGACAATCTGTCAGAGCTGTTCAAAGATATCATTTCGGAGACGGCAATTCTTGGCAGAGCACGTGGTGTAGCGTTGCCCGGCACAATCGAGGCCGATATTTGGTCAGCTGCGAAAAACCTGCCTCCAACGATGCGGGCTTCGACTGCGATTGATCTGGAGAACGGACGCCCATTGGAAATTGAGTGGATTTCGGGTGCGGTAAGCCGACTTTCGCAAGACGCGGGAATTGAGGCTCCAGTCAACAAAGCGATCTATGCACTACTCAGTCCATACCGGCATGGAGACAAATAAAGGGAAT
>JAJFHM010000299.1 GCA_021775625.1 Hyphomicrobiales bacterium
GAGTAAGCGCTGCAAAGGCGGATACAAAACCGATGGCTGCAAAAACCCGCTGCCCCGTGAGGAGCATCACGAGCATTGATGCGAACATCAATATGGCAATCATTTCATAACTCATTGGATTGCCTTCCCGTTGGCCTTGGCAAAGTCCTTGAAGAATATCGACAGGGCTTGCAGCAGCATCAAAACGATGGCGCAGACCATGATGACCTTTATCGGGATCATCGAGGGGTTCCATTGCGAGAACTTACGCTGGCCATATTCGATCGCGTACATGGTGCTTGAGATCGAGCCGATCAGCAGGCAGACCAGATAGAACATGAGGAAGAAGCTGGTGAAAACGTCGATCTTCGCTTTCGTTTTGTCGGAATACCGGTCGTAGAGCAGATCCATTCTGACGTGATCGCCAAGCTGCATCGAATACGGGCCGCCGACGAAATAATAGCCCGCCAGAATGAACTGGGCCATTTCCACGCACCAGGAGAGCGGTATGTTGAGAATGTTGCGGGTGAAGGCGTTCAGGATCAACACGCCGATCATCAAAACGACCGAGTACATGGCCAGTCGACCGAACTTTTCCGAGACGTAGTCAACGTATTTGACGTAACGCTTAATCACTTCCGGCATAAACAGGCGGTCCCCAATCTGGCCTATGAGTTGGCGAAACAGCGCGTTGAAACTGCAACATCGGTTCTGACAGCAGATACCGAAGGCGGCAGCTTATCGCGGTTGTGATGTGTTGTCATATGCGGATCTAGGCCTTGTTCGGTCAGGGCAGTGCCGTGAGGCCGCCGTCGACGATCAATTCTGTCCCGGTTATGTAACCGGCTTTTTCAGAGAGCAGAAAGAGGCAGGCATTCGACATGTCCTCAACGGTGCCGACCCGACCCAGCGGAACTGCGTGTTCGGTTGCCTGAAGCTGATCCGGATTGGCCTTCCACCGGTCCTGCATGGGGCTTTCGGTCGGGCCGGGCAGAATGCAGTTCGAGCGAATGCCGGAACCGGCAAACTGGATGGCAAGGGACTTGGACATGGCGATCAGGGCGGCTTTTGACGCCTGGTAGGCATCCTGCGGCGCGCTGTCACCCCGCAGGGCCTGAATTGACGAAAAATGCACCATGGCTCCGCCGGACGACTTCATCAGCGGTACCGCTGCTCTGGCGGTGTGGACGCACCCTTTAAGATTGATCGCCATCACATCGTCCCAGGCATCGAGGTCTATATCGACAAGCGACTTGTCGCGATCGAACCACAAGACACCAGCGGCGTTCACCAGATAATCGACGCGACCGAACCTGGTTGCGGCCTGGTCGAATGCGCCGGACACAAACGGCCAGTCGGCAACGCTGCCGGTGAGCGGCAGGAATTCGCCATCTCCGGTCATGGCATCGATCGGCCGGGCGTCGATAGCCACGACGTTGGCGCCTGCTGAAAGAAGGGCGCCGGCAATGGCCCGTCCCATTCCACCAGCGCCACCGGTAACCACTGCCGTAGTGCCGACAAAGCTCATGCCTCGTGTCTCCGTGCTGTTTTTCGTCAGACGCGGCCCCCGCAAAACAAGCGGCGATGATACTCAATCCGGGTTGATTGGCAATCCCGAAAGGTGGTGCCTTAGTGGCAAAAGTGCGGTTTCGTCAGGGGTGCGGGCCCCAGGGGGCCTCATTGAGCAACTGGTTCTCCTGGGTCCGGACGAGCGGCCTGAATTTAGCGGCGAAGGCCATGAAATCATCGTCCTGGAACAATCTGCCCCAGTGGTCGCGGCGGTCTGCGTCGTCGTCGAACTTCCACAGGTGCAAGATGCTGTTGAGCATGCCAACGTCCGAGGTGAAGTATCCGATCAGTTTCTTGTCATAGCCGCCGTTCTGCAGGGCCGGCCAGGCGAGGTTTTGATAGTGCGTCACCGCCTCGGCAAGCTTGCCGACGTAGAGTGTGTATGACCTGAGTTCGTAGAGAGGCATGTCCGGTTCCCTTTACCGCTGATGTGTGCGCGCTGCAGCATACCCTGTAAGATGCTTGTTGCGCCACGTTGGCCCCGTCGTTCGCGTCAGTCTTCGTCGTCGTTCAATATGCGCATGGCGGCGCCATCGAGGTCTTCGAACTGGCCAGAGCGCAGTGCCCAGATAAACGCCGCCAGGCCAATGGCGCCAAGCAACAACGCGATGGGGACGAGGAGCAGCAGATTTGTCATGCCGCACTCCGGCTGGTGTCATGAGGTGCAACGGCCGCAGCAGGGCCGGTGTTGCTTAATTTTCCAGCCGGGCCTGCGTGCAGTCTGAGGCGCAGGGCATTGGCGGTGACGAGCAATGATGATGACGACATGGCAACGGCCGCCACAAGCGGTGATGCGTAGCCGCAGACTGCCAGCGGCACCGCGATCAGATTATAGCCGAGTGCCAGCGAAAAATTCTGCATCACCAGCCGGCGGGCCCGTTTGGCCACGTCGTGGGCGATCAGGATTGGCGTTAGGCGGTCGCCCAGGAACACCAGGTCGGCTGCCGTTCTGCCGGCGTCGGTTGCGGAAGACGGCGCCATGGAGGCGTGGGCTGAGGCCAGTGCAGGTGCGTCATTCAAACCGTCGCCGACCATCAGCACTTTGCGGCCACTGTTGTTCAGTCCCGTCACGTAGCTGGCTTTTGCCTCAGTCGACCACGGGGCCAAATGGTTGGCGATGCCAAGTGTCCGGGCGACGTGGGCCACGGCATGCGGGCGGTCTCCGGACACCAGTGCGACCGGCAGATTGCGACGCTGGAGGTCTGCGACGACGTCCTTGGCATCGCTGCGCAACTCGTCCTCGAAGCGAAAGGTGTGAACTTTCGCATTTCCGACCTTGAGGCATATTTCGAGTTGATGCGGCGGGGCATGGCATTTTGCCGGTTCGGACGTACACCATGTGCGGCTGCCGAGCCGAACAGGCGTGTTCCGATAAGAGCCGTGAAGGCCGGCGCCCGGCTGTTCAACGACTTCGTCGATCGGTGCGGCCGGGATATTGCGTTGTGCCGCGAGTGCGGTGATGGCGCGGGACAATGGGTGGTTGGAGTGCAGTGCAAGCCCCGCGGCAATGGCAAGCTGATCTATATCCATGACGGCGGGAGGCACAAGCTGTGGGCGGCCAAGTGTCAGCGTGCCTGTCTTGTCAAATACGACGGTGTCGACCTGGGCGAGCCGTTCCAGCGCCGCGCCGTCTTTCAGCAAGATGCCATTGCGGAATAACACGCCGGTGGCCACGGTCTGGACCACGGGAACCGCGAGGCCCAAGGCGCAAGGGCAGGTGATGATCAGCACTGCGATTGCGGTGACAAGTGCTAGATGCCAGTCACCATTGCTTGCCCACAGCCAGCCGAAAAAGGTGAGGGCGGCGATGCCATGTACCATGGGCGCATAGATGCGCGCCGCTATGTCCGCAAGCCGCACGTAGCGTGCTTTTGTTGTTTCAGCCTGTTCCATCATGGCGACGATGGAGGCGAGAAGTGTATCGCCGTAGCTTGCCGATACCTGAATATCAAGCTCACCTGTCAGGTTAATCGTGCCTTCGTGCACCGTTGCACCCTCAAAGACCGGCTGTGGAATGCTCTCGCCGGTCATTGCAGAGACATCAATGTCGCTCGAACCGCTCAAGATGACACCGTCCACGGGGACCTGTGTGTCGGGACCGACGAATACGGTCATTCCCGTCGTGATGTCGGCGATTGGCGTGTTCAGGCGGGTGCCGCCGGGCTGGACAACCAGGGCCGATTTTGCCGTGAGCGATTTAAGCTGGCTGAGAGCTGAGTGCGCCCGTGCACGCATCTGATGATCGAGGTAGCGCCCAACCAGCAAAAAGAACAGCAACATGACTGCGGCGTCAAAATATGTGTGTTGACCACCGCGTGCGGTCTCATAAAAGCTCATGCCGCAGGCAAGGACAACCGCCAGCGAAATCGGCATATCCATGTTCAGGGACCGTGCTTTGAGAGCGGCCCATGCGGATCGGAAGAACGGGCGGCCGGCATAGGCGACCGCCGGGATCGCGATGAGTGCCGATAGCCAGTGAAACAGCGCCCGCGTCGCATCGGGGGCTCCGGACCACACGGATACCGAAAGCAGCATGATGTTACCGGCAGCGAAGCCTGCAATGGCCATGGCGCTGAGAAGTTCGCGCCCGCGCGCCTTGTCATGATCTTCGCTTGAGCCGCCGGCCTCGACCGGTTGAATGGAGAAGCCAAGTGCTTCAATTCGGGCGGCGAATTCGTTTGCGGTCGCCTGGTCCGCCAGCCAGGACAAAGTGACCCGTTTGCTTGACATGTTGACCCGGGCGGCGGTTACCGCTGGATGGGCGCGAAGGGTGCTTTCGATGCGGGCGATGCAACCGGCACAGTGAATCTCGGGGACCATAAGCTCAAGCTGCATGGCGCCGCCGGGGCCGGGCCTGGCAAGATCGGCAAAGTCGACCTCGCCACTCTGCGGCATTTCCGCCCGTCCTCGGGGTGATCGGCCAACTTTTCGGGCGTGGCAGGTCATCTCACGGGCCTTTACCGACGGAAAGGCGAAAGATCTGCGTATAGTCCGGTTTGTCATTTTGTCGTGCGATAACGGTGGCATTCCACGAGCCGGAACCAAGTGTTGCTTCGGACCGGTAGGTGCCGGGCACCACCTCGATAAACGCAATCTTGACGTCTTCAGAGGTGCCGACGGGGCGCTCAAGGCTGGCGCTCACCTGCGCGCCGGATATCGGATGGCCGCTGCGGTCCAGAAGGCGAAAATCCAACCGGCTGCTGTCATACTCAAGTCGGCTGGTCCAGCCGATTTCCAGCTGATCACGTGCCGATTGCAAATGCGCGTTGTATTTCTGGCTGGCGACATAGCTGTTTTTGACGACGAGGCCGGTCCAACTGCTGGAAGCGAAGTAGGCCATGGTGCCATTGGCAACGATTACGATTGTGAAGAAGGCACACACAATGGCCAGCATATGATGGCCGGTGAAGGGCTTGTGTGCGGGTTTGCGGTCTGCTGTGTCCATGATCTCGTCTTCTCAGTTCGCCGGTGCATTGAAAATTGCGTCATAGTCGGCGGTCTCATCTCCACCCGTATCCGCGATGGTCATCCTGAACGGCGTCGATGCGCTGCTCAGGTTTGCCGGATCAGCGGTGATGTAAATTTTGAAAGCGTGCTGGGCGTCTGCTTTCGCGGTAATTCGCAGCGATGTGGAAGGTACGGCATCAGAACCTGATGCCATCATTTTGGCACCCTTGATCCCGTCGAGGGTCAACCGGAACGTGCGTTCGCGCGGTTCCTTGTTGAGGATCTTGACGGTGTATCCATTGCGTACACCACCGTCCGACAAGCGAACGAAAAGCGGATTGCGATCGTGCAAGACATTGAGCCCAAGGAGGTCCCGGGTCAGCAAGGAGAACAAGATGGCCAGCCCGGCGATGGACCACAGCGAAAAGTAGATGATTGTCCGTGGCCTTATGACGGACCTCCAGGAGGTGCGCTCTTTTGCGCCCGCGGCGTTGGCCTCGTATTCCTTCAACGTGGCATAGGAGATCAGATTTTTCGGCTTGCCGATTTTTTCCATCACCCCATTGCAGGCATCGATGCACAATGCGCAGGTGATGCACTCCATCTGCTGACCGTCGCGGATATCGCTGCCCTGAGGACACACCGCGACACAGAGATTGCAGTCAATGCAATCACCATGTTGAGCGTCAGGCTGTTCCGCGCGTTCCTTGCGCCGCGCACGGGGTTCGCCGCGCCAGTCGTTATAGGTGACGGTGAGCGAATGTTCATCGAGCATGGCGGCCTGTATGCGCGGCCACGGGCACATGTAGGTGCACACCTGCTCGCGCATAAAACCGGCGAAGACATAGGTTGTGGCGGTCAGTACGGCCACCGTTGTGTAGGCAATCAT
>JAJFHM010000300.1 GCA_021775625.1 Hyphomicrobiales bacterium
GCGGTGCGCGGCTTTGGCGGCCCGCAGCTTTACTTCGCCGTCGAGCGCATGATGCATAAGATTGCGGTCGAACGCGGCCTGGATCCCCTGGAAATGATTCGCCGCAACCTGATCCCCAGTGACGCCTTTCCCTACAAGACCCCGGCCGGTGCCCTGCTCGATTCGGGAAATTATCAGGAAGTGATTGACGGCACTGTTGAACAGGGCGGTCTCGCTGATTTGATCAAACGCCGCGATGAGGCCCGCGCCCAGGGCAAGATCTACGGTATCGGCTATGCCACGGCAGTGGAGCCGAGCCAGTCCAACATGGGCTATATCTCAACCCTCAAGACGGAAGCCGAGCGCGCCCGTGCCGGGCCCAAGGACGGCGCTGTTGCGGCAGCCACCGTTTCGGTGGACCCGATCGGCTCGGTCACCGTCATCGGCGACAGTGTGCCCCAGGGTCAGGGACACCAGACCGCATTGGCACAGATCGTTGCGGACGTGCTCGGCGTTCCCATCGACGATGTGGTCGTCAATTTGGAAACCGATACCCAGAAAGACAACTGGTCCATCGCCGCCGGCAACTATTCCTGCCGCTTCGCACCGGCGTCATGCAGTGCTGTGGAACTCGCCGCACAGAAAGTGCGGGCGAAACTCGCGCGTATCGCGAGCCAGACACTGAATGTGCCTCCCGATGAAATCGACTTCAAGGACGGCCTCATCCATGCCCGCGCCAATCCGGATAATTCCGCCAAGTTTTACCGCGTCGCCGGTCTCGCCCACTGGTCGCCGTCAAGCCTGCCGGACGATATGGAGCCGGGCGTGCGTGAAGTTGCCCATTGGAGCGCACCGGAGCTGACCCCGACGACTGCGGCCGATGAAATCAACACCTCGCTCGCCTATGGCTTTGCCTTCGACTATTGCGGCATCGAAATCGACCCCAAAACCGGCGAAATCCGCGTCGACAAATATGTCACCGCCCATGACTGCGGTACGATTCTCAACCCCGGTCTGGCGGAAGGTCAGATTCACGGCTCCTTTGCGGCAGCGTTCGGCGCGGCCCTCTACGAAGAATTCACCTATGACGAAGACGGCAGCTTCCTGTCGGGCACGTTCGCGGATTACCTCGTTGTAACCGCACCGGAGTTGCCCAAGCTCGATCTGGTGCACCCGTCCGTCAATCCATCGCCCTTTACCCGCATGGGCGCAAAAGGCATTGGCGAAGGCAACCAGTACACAACCCCTGTCTGTCTGGCGAACGCGGTTGCGGACGCCCTGGGCCGCGAGGACATTTCCACGCCCCTGACGCCACCCAAGGTCTTCGAATGGATCCACGGCGAGGAGACCCCACCACCAGCAAACAGCCGCTTCGCCGGTACGGAGAAAAAATCCGGTCACGCATTGACCGGCGACGGCAGCGCCACGCTGCCAGCATCACCGGAAGAAATCTGGACCCTCTTGCTCGACCCGGAAAAGCTGGCCGCCGTGATCCCGGGATGTCATGAACTGAAATCAGCCGGCGATAACGCCTACCGCGCCGACGTGACGCTCGGCGCCGGACCGGTCAAAGGGCGCTTCACCGCCAATGTCCGCATGTCCGACATGAAGCGGCCGGCGTCGCTCAAACTGGCCGGCAGCCTGCTCGGCGCGCTCGGCACCTCGCAGGGTTCCGGCGCCATAACGCTTGCTCCTGCGGACGGCGGAACCACCATCACATACGCGTACGAGGTTCGCCTGAGCGGCAAGGTTGCCGCTGTCGGAGGGCGCATGCTGGATGGTGCTGCCCGCTCCATCATCAAACGCTTCTTCTCCAACCTGATCGCTACGCTCTCGCCGGACGATCCCGAGGCGAAACCGAAAGGCTTCATCAAGCGCATGTTCGGAGGCGATGCATGAAGCCCGCACCGTTCGATTATCTCCGCGCCGAAACTCTCGATGAAGCACTCGATGCGCTGGCAGAATATGGCGATGACGCAAAGATCATGGCCGGCGGCCAGTCCCTCATGCCCATGCTCAACATCCGGCTGGTGAAGCCGGCGGTCGTGGTGGACATTTCCCGGCTGAAAGATCTTGACTACGCGAAGACCGACAATGGCCAGCTGGATGTCGGCGCCACCCGCACCCAAGGGGATTTGGCCGGCGACCCGTCTCTTGCAGACACCGTCCCGCTCATGGCGCTTGGACTGAAACATGTCGGTCATTTCCAGACCCGCAATCGCGGCACCATCTGCGGCTCGCTCTGCCACAGCGATCCAAGCTCGGAAGTTCCACTGTGTCTCGCAACCCTTGGCGGCCAGGTGACGCTGCGCTCGAAGAAGCGCGAACGCATCATTGATGCCGCCGACTTCCAGGTCGACATGCTGACCACCGACTGCCGTTCCGACGAAATCGCCATTGCCGCGCATTTTCCAACCGCCGCAAACGGCCACGGTTACGCATTCACTGAAATCGCCCGGCGTCACGGCGACTTCGCCATGGTCGCGGTAGCGGCCATCGCATCCGGTGAAATGATACGCCTTGGTGTCGGCGGCGTTGCCGCAAAGCCCACGGTGCGCGAGTGGCCGGTTCTCGACGGCCAGGATCTTGAAGACGCACTCAACGAATTTGCCTGGGATCTTGGCGGTGCCGATGACATTCACGCCACCGCCCGATACAGCCGCGAAATGGTGCGTGCCCTTGGCGCCCAGGTGATCAAGGAGGCGCTCGATGCCCGTTCTGTCTAAAGAAAGACGCCATCCGGTTATCTTCACCCTGAACGGCGAAGAGGTTGAGGGATTTGCCGAACCGCGCATGCTGCTGGTGGATTTCCTGCGGCACCAGTTGGGCGCAACGGGCACCCATGTCGGCTGCGAGCATGGCATCTGCGGCGCCTGCACCATACGCATCGACGGCAAGGCCCAGCGCGCCTGCCTGACACTGGCAGTCCAGGCCGACGGCCGCAGCATCGAGACCATTGAAGGCATGGCGGCGGCGGACGGGACCCTGTCGCCCCTGCAGCAGGCTTTTCACGAAAACTTTGCCCTGCAATGCGGCTTTTGCACGCCTGGCATATTGATGTCGATGGAAGAATTTCTCGAAACCAATCCGGACCCGTCGGAGACCGAAGTGCGCGAGGCGCTCAGTGGAAACATCTGCCGCTGCACCGGCTATGCAGAGATCATCAATGCCGTATTACAGACGGCGAAACAATTGCGCGAAGGCGCGGAATAAGAGTCAACGCAGCGGGCCGGCTCGCGTTCGAAGCATACGGCCTATCTGACGCGACCACCACCGGCCAGGACTGAGCGGAGCAGCCCCGTGACACTTACCCTTCCAAATGAGAACCAAGCCTTCGACATCGCCTCGGATGACGGCGCCGTCTTCAAGGTCAGGCGGCACGGCAATCCGGACGGATTGCGGCTTTATCTGAGCCATGGCAACGGCTTTGCGGTCGACGCCTACTATCCGTTCTGGGGCCTGTTATTGGATCGCTTCGACGTCATCCTCTTCGACATGCGCAATCACGGGCGCAATGCGCAGGTGGGTTTCGACGGCCACAATTACTTCCAGATGGCGCGCGATGTTGGCTCCATCACGAAGGCCGTCGAAGACCGTCTCGGGGGTGGCCGAAAAGTCGGCGTCTTCCATTCCATGTCCGCCCGGGCCGCCATGAAACATGCAGTGGAGATGGACTGGATCTGGGACGCACTGGTATTGTTCGACCCGCCAAATGTACCGCCCAGGGAGCATCGCCTTTACCCCGCCATGCGTACATTCGAGATGCGTCTTGTGGAATTTGCCGCCGCTCGTCAGGAGCACTTCACATCGCCGCGCGAGCTTGCCGATTATTACGCAGAAAGCCGTGCGCATGCAAAATGGGCGGACGGCACCCATGCCCTGATGGCAAACTCCGTCCTGCAGGAGAACCGCGTCGCGGGCGGCTGGTCTTTGACCTGCCGGCCGGAGTTCGAAGCCGCCATCTACCTCTCTGCGCTGACCATCGATCTCTGGCCGCAAGCAAACGAGTATGCCGGCCCGACGAAACTCATCGCCGCCGACCCTAACCTCGACAAAGGTCCCCCGACCGGCCCCGCCAACCAGGCGCTTGCCGAAGAAGGCGGCTACGACTACCAGGCAATTGCCGGCACCGGCCACATGCTGCAGCTCGAACGCCCGCAGGAATGTGTGGCGGCCATGTTGAGCTTTCTGGCAAACTGCGGGCTGGGAACCTGAGACGGACAAGGTGATGCGACATGACTGACGACGTTGTTCTTTACGAAACCGACGGGCCGGTCGGCTACATCACCTTCAACCGCCCTGACAAGCTCAACGCCGTCAACACCGAGCTGCGCCTTAGCGCCATGGAGGCCTTCGCCACGGCGGACGCCGATGATGCCACCCACGTGGTGGTTCTGCGCGGCGCCGGACGGGCCTTCTGCACCGGCTATGACATCTCATCCGAAGCCAGGGGCGATCAGTCCTGGAAAACCGACCCGCTGATCTGGCGCGACTATCTGCATGAGTGCCTGAAATTCGAGATGGCGCCTTTGGAGATGAAGAAACCGGTCATTGCTTCAGTGCGCGGCTATGCGGTCGGCGGCGGCTGCGAGCTTGCCATGTTCTGCGACCTCACGATCTGCACCGATGACGCCAAATTCGGCGAGCCCGAAATCCGCTTCTCCAATGCCGGCCCCGCCATGATCATGCCCTTCGTGGTCGGCCACAAGCGGGCCCGCGAGTTACTCTATTTCGGCGATTTCATCGACGCGCAGACAGCCCTTGAATGCAACATGGTGAACCGCGTCGTGCCGGCGGACGATCTCGACGCAGAAACCAAGCGCTATGCCGACCGCCTTGCGCTGGTGGACAAGGAGGCCCTTGCCGGCACCAAACACGCGCTTCGTCGCGGCATGGATGCCGCCGGCATCCGCACAGCCCTCACCAGCGGCGTCGACATCCTGGCGCCGATGTATGCCGCCACGACGCAAAGCGGCGCGAAGTTCTCAGAGATCGTCAAACAAAGCGGCCTGGGCGCCGCCCTCAAATGGCGCACGGCTCAGTTTGAGGAATAGTGCAGGCGAGACGATGTCCATCACAATTGCGCCACGTGATGCGGTAGTTGGCGCGAAAGCGTTGGTGTAGTTGCGCGTGTGCCCAAGTCAAATACACGACATAACCAGCAGTAAACTTGACTACCCGAACCTCCGCTTATCACCGCTTGTTTACCCCCAATGCGTCGGTGACCAGTTGTTTTTTTCAGGGTGTTGACTTAGACTTGACGCAGTCGGGGGTAGACATGAAGTGGTTGCTGGAAAAACTATCGTACGCTTGGGCGCGTTTGCTGGAAAAACTATCGCACGCTTGGGCGCGTATTAAGTCAGCCGTTTCCATTATTAAACATTATCGAGTCAGCTTGCTTGTCGTAGCAGCAGGCATCGTATTGCTGTTGTTCACAGCCCAGGGACGCGAAATCGGGCTTGCGCTGGAACCGGCATGCCTCAGTAGCTTTTCCCTTTGTGGTCTGAAATATGGCATTTGGCTGTTTTCGCTGGAGGTGGCCATCGTCTTTTGGGCCGTCGCGAGTTGGTACTGGGCGCGGACACTTCTGAATTTTCAGTACGATCGCGACAAATACTCCAAACAAGACAGGTGGTGCCAGTTCTGGCTGGAAAGTGCACCCAGGTGGCTCGGCACTCTGGCACTTGCCACGCCTGGCATCTCGTTCATTCTGGCTGGGTTCCGGCTCGATTCCGCCAAGTTCTGGATCGTGGTCGGCTGTGGAATCCTGAACCTCATACTCGCCGTCGCATTCTACCGCTTCGTGGTGCGTCGCCGTGACATTGCAGCACATATTGTCGAGACCTGGGGAAAGTCGGGAACGTGGGCACAGGAGTTCGCTTATAAAACCATTGCAAACCCAGTGCCTTCTGCAAAGCGCCGCAAACGGCCCAAAAACCTCTCGGAATTTCCCTTGCTTTCCCGGTTCTTTCTAAGGGGCACCATTCTGCTGTTCCTTGTCGCCGTGGTCGTGATGTCGTTCTTCCCGGCACGTGTGGGCATATGGTTTGGCTCTCCGGTACTCACCTATCTTTTCCTCGCAGGCATTGTGCCGCTGCTGAGTTATCTCACCTATCTTGGCCGCTCCCACAGCCTGCCCACGCTGACATTGTTGCTGGTCTTGGCAATCGGCGTAGGCTTCCTGCCGGACAACCACGCTGTGAGAACGCTGCCGACGGAAGGCAAAAGGCCCGATCTCGAAACCGCACTGGATGGATGGCTCAAAACCCAAAAGGGCAGCGACAAGATACCTGTTTTCATAATCGCCACTGCCGGTGGCGGACTCCGAGCGGCATACTGGACCGGAACAGTCCTGGGCGCACTTCAGGACAGCATTCCAGGATTCGATAAGAACGTACTTGCCATCAGCGGCGTCTCGGGCGGCAGCCTGGGAGCAGTGGTCTATGTCGCATCGCAACTGCCGGAACATGTGTCCTGCAGGGTCGCACCGGCTTTTTCGGACGACGATCCCGAGACCGCCACAGACCACCTCGGCACCGCCAGTGTGCTGAACACATCCGGCCGCACACAGGGCGCCACCGAGCGGCAAATTCAAGCAGCGCTTGCGCACGACTTTCTCGGCCCCGGAATTGCCGGGCTGCTGTTCACCGACATCTGGCATCGGTTTCTGCCGCTCAGCGTGCTGGAGTACATTGGCATCACCATTCCGGACCGGGCCACGACGCTGGAGAAGGGGTGGGAATATGGCTGGAGCGCATCCTTGCCGGACTGCGATAAATCTCACGGACTGAGCAACGGTGTTGAAACGCTGTGGCAAGGAGCTGCAAACACGGAAGCCGATGTCCCATTGCAACGGCACTGGCCGGCACTGTTTCTCAACGGCACGCATGAGCAGACAGGGCGGCGTATTCTCACCAGCAATATCGACTTCGATGGACCGGCCGGACCGGCAAACCGGCCCGAGCTCGGGCGACACTTCAAGGACGTTGCTGATTTTCTCGACATTCACCATGGTGACATACGGCTCAGCACCGCTGCGCTGAACAGCGCGCGCTTCATCTATGTCAGTCCTCCCGGTCGCATCATTGACAGCAAAGGGAAAACCCGCGGCCACATCCTGGATGGGGGGTATTTCGAGAATTATGGCGCCGAAACCGCATTGGAGTTTACCCACGCGGTCCGGGAGTGGGCGCAATCAACAGGTGCCGGCGAACGGATCGTTCCCATACTGATCCAGATCAGCAGTGACCCGGACCTTACAGAA
>JAJFHM010000004.1 GCA_021775625.1 Hyphomicrobiales bacterium
TGTGCACAGCGGTCGTATGTGGTTGCGATACGCTCAAGTTGAGTTTCGGTCAGTCAATAGTGATCAGACATGGGCAGGTCCTCATGCCGACTTAAATCACGGCCCCCGCAAGTTTGGAATCCGAAAGGCGACAAACGACCGGTATGCGGACAAACTTGCCGTTCGAACTCGCTTAGTGCGCCTGTCGTTCAGCTAGACGCGCGAGTTTGCTTCAACGCGTGCCAGCCAGTCGCACATGAGCGATTTGAACAGGTCCGGTCTTTCCCACGCCAACCCATGCCCAGCCGTATACAGGACAGCAAGGCTGGCACGGGGAAACCGTGGCAACAGGTCAATTGCGTCTAGATACCCGCTAACGCTGTCCTGAAGACCCGCTATGATAAGGCTCGGTTTGTCGAAAGTTGATGCCTCTTCGCCTTCGCGAAAACTGAAGTCGAACGCTTCGAACACTCTTGCTTCCTGAGCTTCGTCAAACAACCGTTTAGCGGGCGCAATGACGCGCCGCCTCTTCTCGACAATGTCGCGACGCTGAACAACCGACATATTTTCGAATACCCAAATTTCCTCGTCTGTCAGGTCGGATTGGATGGATGGGTTCGGTTCCAGAACCTGATGTGGTGGAAGCCGCTCGGGATCGGAAGATGGATTGCCGCCTGGTACGATCAACGCGGCTCCGGTAACGCGTTCGGGGATCAGGTGTGTAATACCCCGAGCAATGTAACTGCCCCGCGACAGACCGACGAGCCCAAACGGCGCGTCCGCGAAGTACTGATCTACAAATTCCATCACAGATTGGAGAAGATCGTCTTGGGATCGAATGGTGTCCCGTGCCGGGCTCTGGCCGTGGCCGGGCATGTCGACGTAGACACGTTTCCAATCCTCCAGCCCTTCAAAAGCAGGTTCCATGACATCCATCATGTATCGATGATCCAACGTCACGCCGTGCAGGATCAGAATTGGCTTGCCGCTCCCAATTACCCGGTGATGTAGCACTTGTGACTCCGTTTGGGCAGATGCGATTGTGCTTCTAACACGGCATCCAGATCGGGTGTATAGACTTCGATTAGGCTTGCGGCCGTCGGAATTCTCTTGGCAGAATAGTCGTCCACTTTGGGCTCCAGCCAGTCATTGCCTCCTTCCAGATTAATGGGTACTGACCCTAACCGTTCCGGGCCGCCAGGAACGCCTGCGACGATATCCCCGACCAGCTTTCGGAGCGTGCAGACATTGCCTTGAACGAGGCATAGATGCGCTGCTCGATATCGCTGCCGGCGGCAAAGGTTTCCATTACCTCGCCGGCCGCCGCCTTGGCAGCCTGCACCACGTCTTCCGGCCACTGCCGCAACTGGACGCCCCGGTTAACCGTGAGATCTTCAAGCGCTGCCGCATTCTGCCACTCGGTCTCGGCCAGTGCGTAAATGTTCTCAGCCCGGCATGCCGCCTCGATGGCGGCCTTGAGGTCGCCAGGCAACGGTGCCCAGGCATCAGCGTTGACGATGCATTCGCCAGTACCGTTGGGCTCATGAAACCCCGGCCAGTAGTAATATGGCGCAACCTTGTAAAAGCCTGCCGCCCGGTCACTCCAGGGGCCCAGAAACTCGGTCCCGTCGATGGTTCCCGATTGCAGGTTCTGCAGGATCTGGCTGGGCGCCAGCAGCACCGGCGTAACACCGAGTTTCGCCATCATTTGACCGCCCAGGCCCGGAATGCGGAACTTGAGGCCCTTGAGGTCGTCCAGCGACTTGATCTCACGCTTGAGCCAGCCGCCCATCTGCATGCCCGAGTTGCCGGCCATGAACGGTTTGACGCCGAAGGGCGCGTAGAGCTCATCCCAAAGCGCCTGCCCGCCGCCGTGTTCTATCCAGGCGATATGTTCCAGCGGGGTCAGGCCGAAGGGCACGGTGGTGTAGAAAGCCGCAGCCCGCATCTTGCCGGTCCAGAAGAATGACGCCGTATGGCCGAGATGCGCCGTGCCGTTCGACACCGCATCGAGCACCTCAAGGCCGGACACGATTTCACCCGCAGCATAAAGCTCAACTTCGACATGGCCCGCTGTCACCTGTGCAATCCGGTCGGCCAGACGCTGCGCCGTTACACCCGGTCCAGGCAGGTTCTTCGGCCAGGACGTCACCATCCGCCATTTCACGGTTTCCGCGCGGGCAATGTTTGGTGTGGCCAACACGCCCATTGCGGCTGCACCGGCGGTCAATAGCGTACGGCGGTTCGTCATGGCCCTCGTCCTGTCTCCAATTGTGTCCAGAAGTCATGAAAGTGATGCACCGGCCCCTGTCCCTGACCGACGCCGAGTTCGTCCGCATGGGCGATCGCCGCCGAAACATATGTTTTTGCCCTGGCCACTGCATCGCCCAGGGACAGCCCCTGTGCCAGCAGTGCTGCAATTGCGGATGACAATGTACAACCGGTGCCATGGGTGTTGCGGGTTTGGATGCGCTTTGCGGTCAGACGAACCATGTCGACGCCGTCGAACAGCACATCCGTGCTTTCCCCACCGCCAAGATGCCCGCCTTTCAAAAGCACGGCACCCGGCCCCATCGCATGAAGGTCCCGTGCCGCCGCGTCCATGTCGATGCGGCCGCCCGGGTCGCCACCCAGCAACACCACGGCCTCGGGCAGATTTGGCGTGATGAGTGTGGCCATCGGCAGCAATTGTGTCTTCAAGCTCTCAACCGCATCGGGCTGCAGCAGCGCATCGCCCGATTTTGCCACCATCACCGGGTCAAGCACGATGTGCTTTGGCGCATATTTGCGCAGGCCCGCAGCGACCGCCTCAATCGTCTCCGGGCGGCTCAACATACCGATTTTGACCGCATCGACCGCAAGATCATCAAACACCGCCGCAATCTGCTGCGAGACAAACTCCGGCGGCACATCCATGATGCCGGTGACGCCCTGGGTGTTCTGTGCGGTCAGCGCGGTGATCACCGAGCAGCCATAAGCGCCGAGCGCCGAGAACGTCTTGAGATCGGCCTGGATGCCGGCACCGCCACCTGAGTCGGAACCGGCGATGGTCAGAGCGATCGCTGCTGTCATTGCGCAGCGTCCCTGTTCGCGGCACCGACCTGTTCGCTCAGCAAACGGGTCGCGCCTTCAACGTCATCTTCCATGAACAGGCAGGAGATCACCGCAACGCCATCGGCGCCGGCCGACATGACTTCCGCTGCATTGCCATGATCGATGCCTGCGATACCGACCACCCGCGCACCTGATTTACGGTGCCGGAGGACGCCTGCAATCTCCGCAAAACCCGACAGACCGATCGGCGGACTGGGGTTGGCCTTGCTGGCGGTCGTGTAGATCCCCCCGACCCCGAAATAATCCGCCAATTGCACCGGTGCCGCATTGGCTTCTTCAACCGAGTGAATGGTCAGCCCCACAATCGCTTCAGGCCCCAACAGTTCCCGCGCATCCTGCGGCGCCATATCGTCCTCACCGATGTGAACACCGTGCGCGCGGGCGACAAAGGCCACATCGACCCTGTCGTTGATGACCAGCGGTACCCCGCTGCCATGAATGGCCGCCAGTATGGCGCGCGCCTGCGCCACCATCTCGCGCGTTCCACCATGCTTGTTGCGCAACTGAAGAAAGCTTGCACCGCCCTTGACCGCACTGGCGGCAAGCTCGGCCAGGTCCCGGCCTCTGCTCCGCTGCGGATCGAGAATCCCGTAGATCGACAGGTCGAGCGGAGCGCTCATGCCTTGCCGCTGCTCACTTTGGCCTTGGCGCGGCGTTTCAGCATCGGCCCCTTCAATCCGTGGATGGCATCGAGCAGGGCCGGACGGAAGGTTCCCGGCCCTTTCGAGTTGGTTTCTGCGACCTCTCCCGCCACACCCCACGCCACCAGCGCTGCAACCGATGCGACAAACGGGTCTTCCTCAACCGCCAGGCATGCCGCCAGCAGCGCCGAGCCGGCGCATCCGATTGCGGTCAACTGGTTCATGCGGGCATGCCCGTTCTGGATTTCGGCTTCGACGCCGGGTCCGAACACAATGTCCGTTTCGGCTGTTACCGCCGCCACGGTATCAAACCCGTCCGCGATCGTGCGGCCGGGCTCTGCACCGTTCACTCCCGCAAGCGCTGCGCATTCGGACTGATTGCCACGCACCACCGTGGGCTTTTCCGCCAACAGCGCTGCCGCGTAATCGCAGCGGCCGGGCGAACGGTGAACAAAGACCGGATCCAGCACCCAAGGCTTGTTGTTTTGGACCGCGAAGGCCACGGCAACCGGAATGGCCGCCAGACGGGTGTCGTCAAGCGTGCCCAGATTGATCAGCAGGGCATCGCTGGAGGCGACGAAGTCGGGGACCTCGGTGCGGGTCAGCGTCAGGCTGGGTTCGGCACCGACGGCCAGCAGAACATCCGCGGTGAAGGCCTGTGCTGCATCATTGGTGATGCAGTGCACACGCGGCCTTTGCTTCCGGATAGCAGCAAGAACCGAAGTGGTTTTTCGGACAATGTCCATGGGCTCTCCTCTTGGCGAGAACGAACCGGGCAATGTCTGTCAGAGCAATTGAAGGTTAAGTCGTGCAGGCTGAACCTGAACTCGCGCCTCAATTCCCTCCGCCAGCATAACCTGGATCAGGTTCCACGGGTTGGCGCAACAGCCTCTCAGCAACGCCGGAACGCCTTGATCATCCAAGGCCTGCTCGACGGCACCCCGTTGGGCAACAACCGCGAACATAGGAGGTGGCTCCCTCGCCCGCAACCGCTATTTTTTCGGCTTCCGCCGGCGCGCGCGGCACCACCGCGGGCCGCCCGCTTGCGCAGCGGCAAAGGCGATGCAATAATAAATACAACGTTAAAGTGCATTGATCACATCATCGTACTAATTTCGGCTGTGACTGGTGTGGGCGAGCATAAATCAGGGGGGCAAATCCATTGACTGATGCAAGTTCAGAGCACGCTGGCACCGGCGGCAAAGTTGGTGGTGGCCCAGGTTCAGCGTCCGGGCGCGTCGGGAATGGCCAATCGGCATCAAATCCCTTCGCGTCCCTGTTTGAGAGCTGGTTGGAGCAGTGTCAAATTTGGTCACCCCAGACCATCGCACGCGCCTTTGGCGTTGGCACTGAGAGCCTGACCCCACTGCTGGCGAAGAGCCCGGCGCAGGCAATGCCATTATTTGCGCTTCTGGCGCAGGCGTATCTTTTGTGCATGTCGGGCGGCCTGCGATTTGCCGGCCGTTTGGCGGAGACCGTCACAAATTGTCAGGCACGCACGTTCGACACGCTGCGCCAGGACTGCTTTATCAATGCGGACGACGACGAGAAGACCCGGATCCTGATTGATGAAGCGCGCGCCTGCCTGCGCGAAATTGTCGAGTTGTGCGCCGGCGAATCCAAGTCTTTGCAAACCAAAATGCTGGACATAGACGAAGCCATGCGCGCGATGGCCGGAGAACCGTCCCGGTCAGCCGGGGCCAGTCAACGCCGCACCAAAGCCCGAAACTGATGACCGCCGCTAAAGTGGGATGCATTGTGAAGCCCGGGTCATGAACATCAATCCTTCAAACGTCGAAAATAGAGGCAACGCGGTCTCCGACATCCGGCGAAAGATCATTGCCGAACTTAGCCTCGAGAACGAAGTCGACCGGCTTGACGCCATGATCGCGAACTGGATCGACAGTTGCGATGAGGAAATGCGTGAACTGTTTCACTGGCAGTTTCTCGACGGTGCGAAATACTTCCGCCCGGCAACCGTGTTCGCCTGCCACAGGGCGGTGCACGGCGAGGACTGGGGTGAGCAGACGTTCTCCGCTGCCATGATCATCGAAATCCTCCACAACATGACCCTGGTGGTTGATGACATCTTGGACAAGTCGAGATACCGCAGACAAAAACTCACAATGCACTGCCGCTTCGGTTCCCTGCGCGCGCTCATGGCGTCGGGCTATATGGTTGCCGAAAGTTACCGTATCGCGCGCGACATGCCTTATGTACTCGACCGCATCACGGAGTTGGTAGAACGCCTGGGCGTTGCCGAGTGCATGCAGTGGCGCCTGCGTCAACAACCGCTGGGGCTCGAAGACTGGCGCCGCATTGCAGGCGAGGATACCGGGTCCATGTTTGAGGTCTGCGCCTGTCTCGGCGGCAGCGGTGAAACGCTCCGGCGCTATGGCCACCTGCTCGGGCTGCTCTATCATGGCTGCGACGATGTCGCGGATATCAGGGGTCTCGAGGCACTTGGCGGCGGCGGTGAAGAAGACATCAGAGACGGTATATTGACGCTTCCAGCCTCTCTCGCCATTCGCAATCCCGATGTCTCAAAGATGTTTTGCCATCCCGGCGATGGCGATATCGTAAGGTTGGCAAAGGCGTTCGAGGCGAAGCTTCCCGAAGCGGAGGCGGTTCTTGACCAGATCGCAGACGATGCGCGCAAGGAAGCGGCGCGTTGCAGCAGGGATCCGGCGGGACTGATCGCATTAATCGATCACACGCGGCAACTGTCGAAGCAGTAAGGTGAGCCAAGACTTTGCGAACCTGAGCAGCATCGGCTCGAAGATTGAATGAATTGCTTAGCCCCTCGGGAGGTGGGCACTGGTGGCGTCCAGGCGTGATAACGACGAAGTCAATGCGTGGCTGCGGGCTCTTGGGCTCGGTCAGTACAGCCGCCTTTTTGCCGCCAACGAGATTGACCGCGACACGCTTGAGGATCTGAACGAAGACGACCTGCGGGAACTCGACATTCCACTCGGCCACCGCAAAAAAATTCTGAAAGCCATACGCCAGGGCAGGAACGAAGTTTCCGGCACACACGATGCTCAGCTCACCAATCCGCCACGCGATCCCGGGGAATGGCGGCACTTGACCGTTCTGGTGGTCGATCTGGTGGACTCCACAAGCCTCGCGCGCCAGGTCGAACCCGAGGCCCTCGCAAGTCTTTTCAGCGCCTATCACAGCGCCTGCGTGCGCACGGTGAGGCGTTATGGCGGGCATGTCGCGCGCTATCGCGGCGATGGCATTCTGGCCTATTTCGGCTGGCCCGAAGCGCATGAAGACAATGCCGAACGGGCCGTGTTTACGGGCCTTGACCTGCTGAGGGCGGTGAAGGGGGTATCCTCTCAAGTCAGTTCTCCGCTCCGGATCAGGGTTGGAATTGCCACCGGAGAGGTCATCGTTGGTGGCTTGCTGGAGCTCGATAACACCGAAATCTACGAAGCGTTTGGCGAAACCCCAAGTCTTGCCGCACGGCTTGAGGCTATTGCAGGCGCCGGCAATGTGTTTATTTCGGAAGAAACCCACACTCTGGTTCGCAACAAATTCGAATGTGTCAGCCTTGGTAACCGAACCCTCAAGGGTTTCGATGTTCCCGTCGGCATCTACCAGGTGAACCGCGCCCGCGCTCTGGTGTTCAATTTTGAAGCCAGAACCGCAATTGGACTGACCCCGCTGGTCGGCCGAACCGCTGAAATCAACCTGTTGCAGGAACGCTGGCAGCGCGCCGGTTTCGGCGAAGGACAGGTTGTTCTGCTTGCCGGCGAACCGGGTATCGGCAAGTCCCGCCTGATCGGGGAATTTCGCACGTCCCTTGGCAACTACCCGACCCAACCGATTTCTTTTCAGTGCTCACCGCTGCATGCCGACAGCCCGCTTTACCCCATAACCAAATGTTTTGGCCATTTGGCCGGGTTCAATCTCGAGGACCCTCCGGAAACCAAACTGCAGCGGCTTTCGGAAACGGTCGAATCCAGAATGGATGGCGTCACCAACACCGATTACTACTTCTCGTCCCTGTTCGGCATAGAACCACCGGACGACACGGTGGTGCCCGTTATGAGTCCGGATCGCAGGCGAACCAGGGCTTTGCAGCTGCTGGTCGACTACGTCATCCTCAATTCAGCGCCTCACACATCGCTCGTCTTGTTCGAGGACGCGCACTGGATGGACCCCACAACGTCTGAGTTTCTCGACATTCTCATCGACCGTGCAGAAACTGCCGGATTGCTGCTTATCATAACTTTCCGTCCAGGGTTTTCTCCGCCATGGCAGGGTCATTCGCATCAAACGACCCTGACTCCGAACCGGCTCACCCGCAAGCAGAGCTGTTCGATGATAGAAGCGATGTCCGGTGCCGTGGAGCTTCCGCAACGGATCAAAGACGAAATCGTCCAGAGGTCGGATGGCAATCCACTGTATGTCGAAGAACTTACCACCGCAGTGCTGGGTTCGGTGCGTTCCGATTTGCGCAACAACACACCCGAGGGCCATTCTCAACTGGTGGCAGAAATTCCCGCTACGCTGCAGGACACTCTGCACGCCCGCATAGACCGCCTGTCTCTGGCATCCAAAGAATTTGTGCAGACCTGCTCGATCGTTGGGCGGCGTTTCTCCTTCGAACACATCCGGGCCATTTCCGGGACAACTGAAGCCACCACGGAAAATCTTCTGTCGGAACTGGTGGACATCGGCCTTTTGCACGCCATGGGGCAGCCGCCGGAAGCGGAATACACCTTCAAACACGCGTTGATACAGGATGCGGCATATTCAACCATGCTGGCGAGCGAACGTGAAAACCTGCACAGGACCTGTGCCAAGGCGCTTGAAAAGCATTTTCCGGCCTATTGCAAGAACGAGCCAGGCCTTCTGGCACAACACTGGGAAGCCGCAGGCAGCGCCCTGGCGGCCATCCCATACTACCACGATGCCGGTCAATTGGCGGCCGAACGCTCGGCTCTGACGGAGGCCGAGGCCTACCTCCAAAAGGGCCTGGATCTGATCGGCGCCCTGCCCCAATCCGAACAGCAGCGCATAGATGAAATGAAACTCCGTGGCATCCTCGGCCGGGTGTATATTTTTGCCAGGGGCTGGTCCGATCCATCCGTGCATTCGCAATTTACCCGTGCGCTGGAGTTGCATGGCGATTGTGGCTTCGATGAACACGGACGCGTTCCCTTTGAATGGGCCCTGTCGACCTATCATCTCTTGCGCGGTGAAATCACAAGCGCGGTGTCGGGGGGCAACCGCATTGTTAAAGTTGCCGAACGCTCCCGCGACGAGGATCTCCTCACCGTGGCCCACTCCGCGGCAACCATATATGGCTTCTATGCGGGCCGGTTTAGCGATGCAATCGGTCACATGGATCGCACTTTGATCTCATACCGCCCGCAGATGAGCGCAGATGTTCAAAAAGCCTACGGCACGGACCGAAGGCTGCAGGCGCTGCGCGGTGGAGCGCTTTCATACTGGTGCCTCGGCGACCATGAACGGGCAATGCGGCTCGACGACGAACAAAGATCAGCTGTATTCGGAACCGGGCGGACGTTCGAATATACCTATGCCCTCACGATCAGCTGCATCCTCAACGCCCTGTGCCGCGATGCGGGCAAAATGCAAACCTATGCAGAGCAGGCCATCGATCTCGGCGACGAACGCGGCTTCAGCTTTCTGGCCACCAACGCTGAAAACTTCAAGGCCCTCGGCGAAGCCCTCGAAGAGCCGGGAAAGGCGGCAATCCGGGCTTGCCGGCAGGCGGTCAAAAATTATCAGGCGTCCGGCAATAACATGGGCATATCGTCCATGCTTGCGATTATCGCCGAGTTGCATGGCACCACCGGACAGCCACAGGATGGCCTCGAAGTCGTTGAAGAGGGCCTGGCATACGTTGCACGGTCGGGCGAGCACTTTGCCGAGGCAGATCTGCTGCGCGTCAAGGGCGACCTGCTCATTTTGATGGCCGAGCCGGCGGCTGCGGTCAAATGCTTTGCCCAGGCGATCGAGGTGGCCCGAGCCCAGAAGGCCCGAAGTTGGGAACTTCAGGCGTCCATTCCACTTGCCAAGCAACACCTGGCGGATCGGCACACCAAAAAAGCAATTCACCTTCTGCAACCAATCTGCAACTGGCCCAGCGAAAAAGACACCACAGCCGACACTGATGTCGTTGCCCAGGCATTGCTCGCCGAAGCGCAACTTCAGGACAGGAAGGGCCAGTTGGACGCTTAACCGGGGGAACCATGATGAACGATGTGACGATTATCGGCGCCGGCGTTGCCGGGATGACGGCCGCGTTGCGCCTCGCTGAGCGCGGCTACAAAGTGACCATTTACGAGCAAAGCCCGTTTGTCGGCGGCAAGTACCGGGCGACCAAATGGCAAGCCCGCAACAGTGACAAATTCGCCTATCACGAACACAGCTATCACATGTACCTGAACTGGTACCACAACTTCTGGGACATTGCCGAAGAGATCGGAGCCGGCGGCAACTTTGAGCCTTGGACCAAGGTGCGCTTCCTCGGCAAGGGCGATTTTCCGCGCATGACCGAACTCGACAATTTCGGCTCCCTCACAACGGTCTTTAAAAACCTGTTCTCCGGCGTCATCCCGCCTCAGCACATGTTTTTGTACATGTACTCCATCATCGACCTGCTCTCGACGCCCATGCACCGGGACCGGTTCCGCGACCTCATATCGGTCAACGGATTTGTCTCGACCAAACCCTATTCAACCGACATCAGCGCCAGCATGTATGACCGTTATCTGGCGAAAACTTTCGCGGTTGCGAGTTACCGAACATCAGCCAAGACGTTTCAGACATTTCTGGAATACGGCGCCTTCGAACCAACCCCGCTTTATTATCTGACCAACGGCAATTCCTTCTCGAAATTCCTGCAACCGCTTGAAACGAAGCTCGATGAGAAAGGCGTGACCATCATCAAAAACGCCACGGTCACCGATATCAGGATCGGCGAAAGCGGCAGGGTTGAACGCATGTCTTATGTGGACAGTCCGCATGATTTCTTTTCCGCAGACATCACGCTTCAGGAATGGATCGACCAGGACGCCGGCAGCACGCCCCGCAAGCATGTCGAGATCAAGGGGTCATTGATCTTCGCAATACCGCCAGGCAATCTGTCGACATTCATCGGATCGGACGTCTATCGCGAAAACCCACAGCTCGGCGAGGCGTCCAAACTGCGCAGCGAGCCGATGACCTCGCTGCACCTGCACTTCAACAAGAAGTTCCAGGACCGCCTGCACAAGATGAAGGTCAAACACCTGCCGCCCGAACCGGTGATCCTGGTGGATTCGGAATACAAGATGAGCTTCATCGACAACTCGCGGACCTGGGCGGACACCGACTTGCCATACCTGAATGTGGTTGCATCGGATTCCCGCCCCCTGGATGAACTCGACGCTCCGAAGATATTCACCCACGACCGTGACGACACCAACAACAAGCGCCACTCCAAACCCGAAATCAACCCCGGCAATCCGAGAACCGCCGTTGACTTCGTTTTACATGAACTGCGCGATTACATTTATTTCGAGACCGACGAGGTCGACATCGAACTGCTCGAGATCGATCGCAATGTGGGGCGCGAACTTTTTATCAATGAGGTCGGCACCTGGCCGTCGCGGCCCGAGACCTGTTCGCGCATAGAGAACCTTTTTCTCGCCGGCGATTTTTGCAAGACACCGATTGACGTCGTCAGCCTGGAGGCGGCAACCGTCAGTGGCCTGCAGGCCGCGGAAGAGATCCGCAAATATCACGGACACGGCCCGCGGGTTCGCATCAAAACGCCGAAGAAATATCCACATGCGCTGTACTGGCCGTGGAAGCTCATGCTGGCCCCCTACGCCGCGGCGGCACGCATGTGGGCATATATGGATGAGATAAATGAACAGATTAAACGGGACGATTAAAGCGTTTCGCCTTCGCGCAATTGTCCGACGCGCCGTGATCTGCTAAACGATGGCGCTCTCCTGGCCACGTTCATGCGGACGCACATCATGATACCCCGTTACTCCAGGCCGCAGATGGCAGACATCTGGCAGCCCGAAAGCCGTTTCCAGATCTGGTTCGAAATCGAAGCC
>JAJFHM010000031.1 GCA_021775625.1 Hyphomicrobiales bacterium
GCAGGATGTTGACGGCTTCCTCGATTTCCTCTTTGAGGCCATCGTAAAGGTCATCATGCATTTGCTGGACAAGCTCGTCATTGTCCAACTCGCTCAATACGAGATCGTCTTCGTCGCTCATCGCAGTGCTCCGCTGTGCCAGTCGACCTTAACTCTCAGGCCTTATACCCCAAACCATCGTCACAAAAGCGAACAAAAATATGTGCTTAAACCATGAATTTTTTGGTTACGACTGCGACCAAACAAGGTCCAAAATCGACATAATTCATGGTTTGGCGACAAGAGTGCGGATCCTGCTCTCGTGCAACCCTTCCTGACCTCAGCTGCGCCGTCTGCGCCGGCCCTGGCGCGGGCTTGCCGCAACCTGTTCGCCTTTTGCAAGTTTGGAGACATCTCCGAGCCGGGAAATGATGGTTTCGACCGACGGACGCTCGCCCGGCGTATGCGCTTCGAGCGCTGCACGCATCGATGCCAGGTGCACAGACGTTGTGCCGCAGCAGCCCCCGATGATCCGCGCCCCGGCGTCGCGGGCCAAACGGGCGTAGTCCGCCATAAGTTCCGGTGTGCCGGAATAGTGAATATGCCCGTCGACGAACTCCGGTATGCCGCAGTTGCCTTTGGCGACGACAATGGCGTCGGGCCGCGCCTCGGTGATGCCGAGCACGGTTGCCACCAGTTCGGCGGCGCCGACACCGCAATTGGCGCCGATTGCATCCGGTGACGGTGAGATGTTTGCAGCAAGTTCGCCAAACGCTTGCGGGGTGATGCCCATCATGGTGCGGCCGGCTGTATCAAAGCTCATGGTGCTAACGATGGGGAGCCCGACCGTGGACGCGCCCTCAACGGCTGCGCGCAGCTCTTCTTCCGATGAGATGGTTTCGATCCACAACACATCGGCGCCGCCCTGCTTGAGGCCTGCGGCCTGTTCGGCAAAGGCTGCAACGCCGTCGGCGTGCGACAACGAGCCCACCGGCTCGAAGATTTCGCCGGTCGGCCCCATGGATCCGGCCACGATGACCGTGCGCCCGGACGCCTCGACCACCTCACGCGCAAGCTGTGCTGCCGCAGCGTTGAGTTCGTGCACCCGGTCCTGGGCGTTGTGCAGTTTCAAACGATAGCGATTGCCGCCGAAGGAGTTGGTCAGGATGATGTCGGCGCCAGCCTCAACGAAGCCACCATGCAGGGTTCTGATCTTGTCCGGGTCAGCCGTGTTCCACAGCTCGGGCGCATCCCCCGCCTCAAGCCCCATCTGAAAATAGTTCGTTCCCGTCGCACCATCGGCCAGCAACCAATCGCGCTCCATGAGAAGCTCGCGCAACATCAGTATTACTCCTTGGATTGGGCTAGAGCCTGTTGAGTTACGCCTTTGATCAAATACTTTCAAGTGCGTCGTGCACGAAGCCGACGAATTATCTCAACCCTGACAAAGCAGGAGAACTTCTCTCTTGCAAAGCACTGCCGCCGCTCTATTTTGCGCCGATCATGAGCACCAGCGATTATCCCATAGACGCCATCCGAAACCAGTTCCCGGCCCTGTCCATCACGGATGACGGCCAAAGCCGGGTCTATTTCGACAATCCCGCGGGTACACAGGTGCCCACCCGTGTACTTGAGCGCACCCGCCAGGCCATGGTGGACGCGAACGCCAATCTGGGTGGTTACTTCAAGACCACCAGGGATGCGGAGGAATTGTTCGTCGATGGTCGCCGTGCCATGGCGGACATGCTGAATGCCGCCTCGCCGGACGAAGTGGTCTTCGGCGCCAATATGACGACGCTTACATTTCATATTTCGCGCTCATTGGCGCGGACACTCAAGCCGGGCGATGAAATCATCGTCACCCGCATGGACCATGATGCCAATATCGCACCGTGGCTGCTGGTCGCCGAAGACACCGGCGCTGTCATCAAGTGGCTCGACTTCGATCTCGACAGTTACCAGTTCGCCGATGACGCCATCGATGCCGTGCTGTCGGAGCGCACCAAAATTGCCGCACTGGGCTACGCCAGCAACTGCACCGGCACGATCAATGACGTGAAGTCCATGGCCGCCAGGGCGAAGGCCGCAGGCGCACTGGTTTATGTCGACGCGGTGCAATATGCACCGCACGGGCCAATCGACGTGCAGGATCTGGGCTGCGATTTCCTGGTCTGCTCGCCTTACAAGTTCTTCGGGCCGCATCAGGGCGTCTTATGGGGCCGCAAGACGGTGCTTGAGGAACTGGTCGCTTACAAGGTCAGACCCGCCGGCAACAGCGCACCTGACAAATTCGAAACCGGCACACCCTCGTTTGAAGGTATTGCCGGAACATACGGCGCGGTTGAGTATTTCGAGGATATCGGACGCCAATATGGCGCGGCACACGTTACGAAATACGCTGCGATGAACGGCCGTGCCGCGCACATTCATGCAGCGATCGACTATCTCGGAGCCTATGAACTCGACCTCACCCGCCAGTTGGTGTCGGGGCTGCAAACCCTGCCCGGCACCACCGTTCACGGCATCACAAACGCCAACCTGTTCCACATGCGCGTACCAACGGTTTCAATCAGTGTTGACGGGCAGCATCCAAAACACCTGGCGGAAGCCCTGGCAGCGCAGAACATTTTCGTATGGGATGGCCACAATTACGCGCTGGAACCGGTTCGAAAACTGGGCCTGCTCGACAAGGGCGGCGTGCTGAGGATTGGCCCCGCGCACTACAACACGGCAGCGGAGATCGATACGTTCCTCGGCGCGCTTTCAGAGCTGGTTTCCGCCGCCTGACGCAAATCCGTACACAGGTTTTCAACAGGCATTGCACGATTCGTTCACAGCCTGTCCACAGGTGCAGATCAGGTGTTCGCAGGACGCCCAAGGGCGCTCATGCCGCTTTGTGCAAGTTGAATGTTGGCTGCGGATCCCTCCAGTGCCGCATCGGTCTGATTTCGGATTCCATCGAGCTTTACGAGTAATTCTTCAACCGGTTTGTGAGACTGGTCCAGCCCCTGCCCACTCAAAGATGCCCGCAGCTGCTGAGCCGTAACGATCAACGCTTCGATCTCTTCGTGGCGGGCGCTCGATGCGTTGTTCACTTTTTGTGCATTTGTGAGGATCTGGGGCAACAAATGTCCGGCTTCATCGCCCCCCCGGGGTGCCGGCGACGCCTTGCCGGAGGTCAGAAGGGAGGACACAACAGAAACCACGAACGGAACCATCATCGTCAGGATCGCCTTGGCGTAGGACAGTCCTGCTCCGGCCATTACATCGCTGACCTGGTTTATGACGATCAGGACCGGCCCAACGATGCAGGCGATGAACACGGCACGTAATAGGACTTTGCGTTCGATATGCATGGCGCAGGCACTCTCGGTTTGAACTCACACCCATTCGAATGATCGCACCTGTCTTACGCAGTGACGCGATCCACGTCAAAAAATGAACCGGCCCCCGCGGCGGGAGATCCGGAATAAAACTCAATCCGAAACACCGTTCGCAGGGGCCGGCGACCACACCTCTCTGGGAGGAATTGGGCTTTACTGGACCACGTACTGGCAGGGGCGCGCCAGGGCCAGGCAGGTATGCTTGGTGCCGGTTTTATGGCATTGGATCGACTTGCCTGCAGCGATCTTCCAGACCGACCAGGACAGGTCGAACTGCTGCTTCATGGCATTTTCCCAGCTCTTGCGGGCACCCTGACGGGCAGCAAACTTCCTGTTCTTGGTGGCGGCACCGCTGTACTGGTTGCCCTTACAGGCATAAGCGTGAGCCTCACCGGTGAAGCCGGGGGATACGGAAATGGCCAGCGCCAGAAGGCTACCGACGGTGAACAGTTTGGCAAATGTCTTCATGGTTTCAGTTCCTTGTTTTCAAACGTTGCGTGGGTCGTGACGCGGGCGTCGGAAGATCCATTCTTCCGGATTGCCCGTCACCTGTGCGGTTTGACGCGCGCTTGAGGCAAAAGGTTCAAAGGAACTGAATTTGTTCTGTACCGGCGAACGCCGGGCCATCACGCAGCACGGATTGCGATGATTATTCTGACCACAGAGCAGATCTAGGCACGGTCTCTCTAAGCTTGTATCATCGCCTGCTGCTCTCCTTATGGACCGAGCACGGATGATCGAGGTCAAAAGATAAATGCCTCCACCGAATACAGATACACCTGGATTTTACCCGCCGCATGTGACGCCAGCGCCCAACCCATTACGGTTTCCATTTAATGTTCAGACCTTGATCCGCAACAATCTGGAGCTGATTCCTGAACAGGCGTATCGCGAACCGGTGGTCAATGCACCGGGACCACCGCGTATGGTGTTCATCAGCGGGTCGGAACAGATCAAGGCGCTGCTGCTGGACAGCGGCGACAAGATGCCAAAAGGGCATCTGCAAAAAGAAGTGCTGCGCCCCTTGTTCGGCAATGCGCTGCACGCGGTTGAAGGACGCGAATGGCGCTGGCAGCGCGGTGCCGCGGCACCGCTGTTCCGGCACCGCGACCTCATCCACTACGTGCCAGTGATCGCTGAAGCCGCTGAAGCCGCAGTCGAAAACTGGCGCAAGGCAGGTTCGGGATCGGTGCATCGGATCGACAAGGATGTGATCCATGCAACCTACCAGGTCATTTCGCGCACCGTTCTGGCGGGTGACGTGGATGCGCTGTCAGACATGATTGAGGAGAAGCGGCCGGACTATTTTAACGGCGTCAACTGGTGGGCCATCTATTGCATGTTCCACCTGCCACATTGGTTGCCGCGGCCGGGCGGGCGCAAGATGCGGGCTCAGGAAACCAGAATTCGCAACGGCATCTATCGCCTGGTGAAAGAACGCCGCCGGCACGGCGCGGATGGCGATGACCTTCTGGCCCGCTTCATGAATGCGCAAGACCCCGAGAGCGGGCGGCAGATGAGCGATGAGCTTCTGGTCGACAACATCGTCTCGTTCCTGATCTCAGGCTTCGACACAACCGCACTGACACTGACCTGGGCGCTCTATCTCATTTCGCAGAGCCCGGAATGGGAAGCCCGGATGTGCGAGGAGATCGAACAGGTCGCAGGTAGTGACCCGATTGCAGTTGAACATGTGGAGAAGCTTGCCGTGGTGAAGCAGGTGCTCAACGAAGCCCTGCGGCTCTATCCGGCAGCACCGATCATCATTCGCGATATCGAACAGGACATGGATCTCGGCGGCGTTGCGGTCAAGGCGAGCACCATCGGTCTCATTCCGATCTATGCAGTGCACCGCCATCAGGAATACTGGGAAGATCCCAACCGCTTCGATCCCGGCCGGTTTGACGAGCATCGAGACAGCAAGCCCTCGCGGTACCAGTTCCTGCCATTCGGTGTCGGCCCCAGGATCTGCATAGGTGCGGCCTTCGCTATGCTCGAAGCCACTATCATGTTGGCGACATTTGTCCGGGCTGCCCGGTTCTCGACGCCTCCAGGCTTCACGCCGGAACCGATGGCCCAGATGTTTCTAATGCCCAAAGGCGGGATGCCGCTCGAAGTGACGCTTCGAGACCGCGACCGAACGTCTGATGGGTAATCTCGATCGGATCGGTTTGAGTGGAAAACCCGGACAGGACGGCCGGGCCTTTACGGGCGCGAACCGAAATCAGGCTTTTCAACCTCCCAGAATACGCGTACCTGCGCACCCGCTTGGGTTCCCGCGAAACATCGTGACCATCTTGCGCAACAACATGGAACTCTTTCCCCAGCAGGCCTACGAACAGCCGCTGGTGGTAACCGGCGGGCCGGTTCCCATGGCGTTCATTTCCGGCGCCGATTTGGTCAGGACCGTACTACAGACCGGTAGCGACGACTTTCCGAAAGCCAGAATCCAGAACGAACTTTTGCGCCCCATATTCGGAAACGCGATGATTTCATCGGAAGGACACGAGTGGCGCTGGCAGCGCCGTGCGGCAGCGCCGATGTTCCGCCACGCCGAGTTGCTGCAATACGGGCCAACGATGACGGAAGCCGCCGATGCGACCGTTGCGCGATGGCGCACTGCACCGCCGGGGACAATCCAGGCAGTCGAAAAAGACATGATGCGCACAGCCTATCACGTGATCTCCAATACCATTCTTGCTGGCGGTGGCGGTGAGATGGCCGACGCCATCGAAACCGGACGGGAAGATTATTTCAACGGCGCAAACTGGTGGGCGGTCTACACCATACTGGGCCTGCCCCACTGGTTGCCGCGGCCGGGCGGACGCAAGATGCGTGCGCAAGAACAGCGCATGCGCCGCGCAGTACGAAAACTAGTGCAATCCCGCAGTGCCAATCACGCGGGGGAAAGCGATCTTCTGGCCAGACTGCTCGATGCGGCAGACCCACAGTCCAATCGTGAAATGCCCGACGAACTGCTGGTCGACAACGTCGTTTCATTCCTGGTGGCTGGATATGACACCACCGCCCTGGCCATGACCTGGGCGCTTTACCTGATCTCCCAGAGCCCGGAATGGGAAGCCCGAATACTCGACGAAGTCAATCGTGTAGCCGGAAGCGACCCGGTGGGTTCGCACCACGTGGCCAAGCTTGACATTGTCCAGCAGGTCGTGAAGGAAACGCTCCGTTTGTATCCGACCGCACCGGTGATCGCGCGCGAGATTACCCAAGATATCGAACTCGGCGGAACGATGATCAAGGCCGGCACAATCGGCTGGGTGCCGATTTACGTCATCCACCGGCATGAGAAGTACTGGGATCGTCCGAACTGCTTTCTCCCGGAACGCTTTGGGTCCGACAGGGAGGCGCCGTCGAATTTTCAGTACTTGCCGTTCGGCGCCGGCCCACGGATTTGCATCGGCGCTGCATTTGCGATGATTGAGCTGACAATCGTGATCGCCACATTGGTCCGCGCTGCGCGGTTCGAGCTCGCACCGGATTTCACGCCTGAACCGTCCGGACAAATGTTCCTGCTGCCCAAAAACGGCATGGCAATGAAGGTGACCTTGCGGGAGTGATCGGATGCAGACATCACGGAGGGCCAGTTGAGACCTGAACATTCCCAAATTCGGTCGGGCGACAGCGCTGCGGCGCCATTCGATCCCGAATTACTGGAGCCGTACTGCAAACGCCAGGTGTTCAAAACCGGCGACGTTCTGCGCCAACGGGGCCGTTATTACCGTGATCTCTTTCTCCTCACCGAGGGCGTCGTGGACGTTCAGCTGGCGCGCGCCGGGGACAAGGGGAACATGATTGAACGCACCACGGGTGCCCCGATCGGCGAGATCGGCTTTCTGAGCGGTCGCGCCGCGAGCGCCGATGTTGTGGCCAAAACCACTGTATGCGCTTTCGTCATCAGCGACGCTGATCTCTACGCCATCGAAGCGGCTGATGGCGCTCTTGCCGTGAAACTGTCACGGTATCTTGGGGCAACCCTTGAAGAACGATTGGCGGAAGATCAGCTTCCGGGCGGTCTGTCCGGTGCGCTCACGCCGATGCCGGACATTGAAATGCTGATGTGCCGGACCGACGAGATGATGCAAGAGGCACAACACCTCCGCTACCGCGTCTATTGTGAGGAGCTTGGGCGTGACTCTCCCTATGCAGATCATAAGGCAAAGATTATCCGGGACGATCTGGACGACTTCGGCCACACGTTCGTTGCGCGGCGAAACAACGAAACTGTTGGCACGATCCGCGGCAATTTGCCGACCGAGGGCCACATCGGATTGCTCGAGGATCTCTACGGTATGTCGGGGTCGCAGTTTCATCCATCGGCAAGTTGCATCGCAACGAAATTTATCGTCAGCAGATCGGAACGCGGCGGCGACGTTGCCATGAGACTGTTTGGCGCCATAACCGGATACGCCGTCGACCAGAATGTCAGAGAAGCCTATATCGATTGCGTACCCGCGCTCCTGCCCTATTACAGATCCATGGGGTTCAGGATCGCCGCAGAGAAGTTTCTGCATTACGAGAATGGACCGTCGCACCCCCTGGTGCTTGATGTGACAAAACATGGGAAGCGGTTGAGCGGCGCATTCGGACCGCTGCGCATGGCCGAGATGGTCCTCAAAGCGAAAGCGTTCAAGCTGCTGCACTTGCTGATCCGGCCCCGCTAGATCATTATACGGAACCTTTGGAGACGCAACACGATGTCTGCACCGGAGATTGCAACGCTAATCGCAATTGCCCTTTTGGGTCACGTCATGGCGTTGTTCTGGGTAATCGCTGACCGATCAGACTGGAAGATCTGCGACAAAACAATCTACGAGCTGCCGATTTCGAAGGAACAGCTTAAGCGGGAGATCATAAACTCCATCCACACACCGATCCACGCCGTCCTTCTCGCCATATGTCTTTATGCCGGCTTCTTCAATGCCTCCGGCTGGACCTCGTTTGTGGTTTCAGCGCTGATTACGGTGGTATGGGCGGAAATTTGGCACTACTGGTCGCACCGCGCTTTTCACATAAAGCAACTTCACTGGATCCACCTCGAACACCACAAGAGCCGGGTGAACAGCCCGTTCACCGCCATTTCGTTTTCATTCACGGAAAAGCTCGTGTTCAATTTGGGAATTCTCGGGTTTCTGGCGTTGGTCGATCTAGTCTATGCGTTGAATTTCTATGGCATCGCCGCGTGGTATATCGCCTACCTGTTCATCAACTCGTTCAGCCATGCGAACTTTGAGATCAAGTCGGAAAAATACCTCAAATGGACCGGCAAGTTCATCACTTCCACCACCTATCACTCGCTGCATCATTCCCGTTACACCGGCAATTACGGGCTTGGAACCCGGGCCATGGATCAATTGTTCAAGACAGAGTGGGAGGACTACGAACCACTCTATGAACAGATCACATCCGTACGCCAGCCGCTGTCGAAGCTGCGCGAAAGGGTCGACCCATCGAAATAGGTCCGCCCCGAGGATCAGGCGGTCTTCATGCTCAACCGCTCCGCAAAAGTCACATAAAGCGTCGGCACGACAATCAGGGTCAAAACGGTCGAAAACGCCAGCCCGAAGATCATGCCATTGGTCATCGGCGCCCATAGAGGACCGCCGAACAAGGACAATGGCAGAAGACCGCCCATGGTCGTCACCGTGGTGAGAAGAATGGGCCGCAATCTCACGCGCCCTGCCGATGCGACAGCGGTATGAAGGGAATCGCCGGCGCCGATCCGTGTCTCGATGAAATCAATCAGAATGATCGCATTGTTGATCACTATTCCCGCCAGTGACAGCACGCCCAGCGTGGCCATGAAGCCCATGGCCCACCCGGTCACCAGCAAACCGATCAGAACGCCAATCATGGACATCGGCACCGCAACCAGAATAATGACCGGCTTAAGTAAAGAATTATACTGCACGATCAACATCAAAACGATCAGGATGACGGCGATGAGTACCGCACGCAGCACCTGGCCCTGAGTTTTGACCGTTGCCGCATACTCACCCCCTTGTTTCAGGGTGTAGCCGACCGGCAGCGTGCTCATCATCGCTTCCAGCCTCGGCCTGATTTGCTCCGCCACAGAATTCGACAGCATCCCCTCACCGACACGCGCGCCCACTGTTACCGTGCGGAGACGATTGTGGTGTGCAATGACGGCGGGCCTCCAGTTCAGGCGTAGATTCGCAACCGCAGCCAAAGGCACCTTTCCATTTGCGCCGTTAACGAAGATACCTGAGAGATCTCCCAAACTGCCGCGCCGCTCCCGCACTGTTCGCAACACAACCGGGACTTTGTGATCGCCTTCCCTGAATGTGGTCAGCAGCGCGCCGGAAAGCAGTGACTTGGTGGTCAGCGCGATATCCACGTTTGTGACACCGGCCAGGTTCGCAGCATAGGAATCGACGTCAACCTCGACCTGGTACGCTGTTGCCCCCCAGTTGGAATAGGCAGCTTCGACGCCCGCAGTGCTTTGAAATATTCGCAACATTTCGGGCACCCTGGTGCGCAGCACATCCGCGTCGGGCCCGCTCAGCCTGAACGAAATCGGATCCTTGAGCGGCGGACCGAGCACGAAGCGCTCGACCGTAATCCGCGCATCATGGCGATTTGATAATCGCGCCCGCACATCGCGTGCAAAGTCGGGCGTGAAGTCGGGAGAGGTCGTATTGACGATGACCAACGCGTAGAATGGATAATCGTACTCGGGCTCTTGTGCCAGCATTATGCGCGCGCCCCCGGTGCCGATGAACGCCACGGTGTTGGCAAGGCGGTGGGTCGTTTTTCCATCCTCGGTCACCGGACTGGCATCAAGGACAACGCGCTCGACATCCTCGACAACCCGCGCGGTTTGCGAGATGGCGGAGCCCTCGGGCAACCATACCTTGATGAAAAACTGATCACGCGCGCCGGCGGGAAAGAACTGATTGCCGATCACCGGCAGGATCGCCAGGCTTGCCGCGAATGTCACGAATGCCGCCGCCAAAACCACTGTCTTATGGCGCAGGCACCATCCGATGACCCGATCATAGATGAAGACTGTGCGGCCATCGTCTGCATCCACCGTGCGCCCGTCTTCCATTAACCACCAGCACATCAGGGGCGTGATCAGCATCGCCACCAGATAGCTTGCGGATAGCGTCGCGGTAACAACCACCGGCAGGCTGCGGATGTAATCGCCCTCATTACCTTCGACTGTAAGCATCGGCAGGAATGCCAATATGGTCGTTACGGTCGAAACCAGGATCGGCACCGCAAGCTCTTGTGCACCGTCGCGAACCGCGTCCAGTTTGGCGCGGCCGGTCCGCACAAGGCGGTACACGTTGTCTGACACGACGATTGCATTATCAACCACCATGCCGAGAGAAATGATCAGGGAGGCTATGGCGAACTGCTCCAGCTCGACGCCCATGAAACGCACCACCGCGAGTGCCGCGAACATGGACAGCGGAATTGCCGTCACCATGATCAGCGCAGGGCGCCAGCCCATCGCGACGAGGGCGGCTGCCAGAACAATCACCACGCCCAGAAGCAGATTTCCAAACAATTCGAAGATGCGGGAGTTGACCTGCCGAGGCAGATCGTTGACCCGTGTCATGCGGATGTCGGGAGGCACGACGCCATCTTCAAGTTCTGCCAGGACACGGTCCACATCGCGTCCCATCTCTATGACATTGCTCCCGCTTTTCATCGAAATCCCGATCACCAGGCAAGGTTGATGCGGGTTTTCGGGGCTGGTGAAACGAACCAGGCTCGAAGGAGGCTCCTGATATCTGCGGTCGATCTTGAGCGGCAGGTCGCCCAATCTTACGGGTAGGATATCGTCATGGAGGCCGACCACCAGATTGTTCATCTCTGTGACAGAGGTGAATTCACCGGTCGCCTGGACAGCGTAACGCCCGCGCCGGGTATCGAGTTCACCGCCTGGCTCAACGATGTTTCGGGCCTCGAACAGATCACGCATTTGCCTGGCGGTCAGATTGATCTTGGCCCAATCCGCACTGTCAACCTCGATGTAAATTCGTTCTTCGCGGGCACCCCAGAAATTGATCTTCGCGACCGGCTTGATCAGCTGCAAACGGTCCTCGATACGCTCGGCAATGCGTTCGAGTTCGCGCGGTGAGTATGCCGACTTGATTTCCTCCTCGCCGGCCAGCGGCACCTGATAGACGGCCAGCACGATTTCATAGACATCGCCAAAATCCGTGTTGACGAAAGGGGCACCGCTGCCGTCGGGCAACTGCGGCGTTCGATCCCTGATCTTGGCGCGCAGATCGTTCCAGACAGGGTCGGTATCTTTGACGCCGTCAGCAACCGTTGCCTGGATAATGGACAGCCCAACCAGCGATTTCGAACGGATCGTTTCGATTTCCCCAATTTCACCGATAACATCTTCCAGCGGTTCAGTAACAAGCTCCTCGACTTTGGATGAACCGGCACCGGGCCACGCGGTTATGATCAGCGCTTCGCGCACCATGACTTCCGGATCCTCGCGCCGCGGCATGGTCAAGAAGTTAAACACGCCAACGGCAAGGATCACGGCGGTCAGGGCGAGGACGACCGGCCGATGCGACAGCGCGAAACCGGGCAGGTTCATTGTGTAGAGGTTTCCTGGCTCAGCACCGAAACCGGATCACCATCCAAGATGTAGTGCACGCCGCCGACGACGATTTGTGCACCGGCTTCAACGCCCGGGCCCTCGATACGGCGCATTTCCTCGTACGTGTCATGGACTTCAACCACCCTGCGCCGCGCATGCCCCTCCTCGACTGCGAACACCACGTGCTGTTCCCGATCGGCGGTGATTGCGGTTACAGGTACGTAAAAACCCTTTCTTGTCGCTCGCGACACAAATTTGACCGGTACCAGATCCCCCGGCCGCAACAGCCACTTCGGACGGCCGATTGCAATTCCCTCCAGGTGTGCCTTTTCCGGTCCGATCACCAGGAAGTCCCCTTCTTTCAGGTCTCCGACATCTGCAAGACTGCGAAAATTCCAGTTGATGACCGTCAGATAGTCATCGCCGGGTGTCACCTCAACGCGCTCAGGCTTGTGCCTGCCAACGACACTGGCCGGGCCGCTGGCGGTGAAGCCCACACCAGGCAACCGGAGGACGTAGCTCTTTCCGCCCTCCCGCAGGATCGCACCGGAGTGCACGAACAAAGCCCCTTCCTCGCCGCGATAGCGTTTCACCGCAGGAAGATAGTCACTGACGATCGGAAGGCCCTTGGTTTCAGGCGAGGCCTGATCCAGTCGTCGGCGTTCATTACGCGCCATGATATCGATCCTGAAAGTGCGCGTGGCCAGATTGGCGATGGCACCTTTTTCGTAAACGAAGGCAATCACTTCTACCGGCTTCGCACTCGGATTCAGCGGATCTTTCGGATAGAGGAGCGCGCGGTTACCGGTCTGGATACGGCGTTCCTCGTCGGCCGAGACTACGACCCTCACCTGGATCGGATCCATCATACTCAACGTCACTATTGGCGCACCTGCAGCGACCACCGCGCCC
>JAJFHM010000301.1 GCA_021775625.1 Hyphomicrobiales bacterium
GAAACAGCCAGCGCTTCCGGCTTGGTCTTCATGCGCTTGACCAGGAGTTTGTTCAAGGCACTCACATAGGCTTTGGCGGAGGCGACCATGGTGTCCGTGTCGGTGCCACGGCCGGTGACCGTCTTGCCGTCTTCTTCGAGACGCACACTGACTTCGGCCTGGGCATCGGTGCCTTCGGTAACAGCACTCACCTGATAGAGCTGCAGCCTGGCCGAATGGTCGATCATTGCCTGGATGGCGTTGAAGATGGCATCCACAGGACCATCGCCGGTGGCTTCCTTGGTGACGTGACGGCCATCGATCTCGAGTGTCATGGTGGCCTTTTGCGGACCGCCCGTGCCGGCGATCACGGTCAGGGCCACGACCTTGATGTTATCGTCGGCATGGGCCATCTGGTCATCCACCAGAGCCTCGATGTCCTCGTCATAGACATGCTTTTTCTTATCTGCCAGATCCTTGAAGCGGGTGAATGCATCCTGGAAGGCGTTCTCGCCCAGATCGTAGCCCAGCTCCTCCAGCTTGGTGCGGAAGGCGTGGCGGCCGGAGTGTTTGCCCATCACCAGCGAGGTTTCCTTGAGGCCGACGCTTTCCGGCGTCATGATCTCGTAGGTCTCGGCATTCTTCAGCATACCGTCCTGGTGAATGCCGCTCTCATGGGCAAAGGCGTTCTTGCCGACGATGGCCTTGTTGTACTGGACCGGGAACGCGGTGACGTTGGAGACCAGCTTTGAGGCCCTGGTCAGCATTTCCGTCTTGATGCCGACATCGTAGGGCAGTACGTCCGAGCGGGTCTTGATCGCCATGACGATCTCTTCCAACGCCGCATTGCCGGCGCGCTCGCCCAGACCGTTGATGGTGCACTCTATCTGCCGTGCTCCAGCGTTAACGGCCGCCAGCGAATTGGCCACCGCCATGCCCAGGTCATTGTGGCAGTGGGTCGAAAAGATCGCCTTGTCGGAGTTGGGCACGCGCTCGCGCAGCATGGTGATCAGCTGGAAATATTCCTCCGGCACCGTATAGCCGACGGTGTCGGGGATATTGATTGTGGTGGCGCCCGCCTTGATCGCGGCTTCCACACAGCGGCACAGGAAATCGTGCTCCGTGCGGGTGCCGTCTTCAGGTGACCATTCCACATCGTTGGTGTAGGTCCGCGCCCGCGTCACCGCCGAGATCAACGCCTCGTAGACGTCTTCCGGCTCCATCTGCAGCTTGTACTTCATGTGCACCGGGCTGGTTGAGATGAAGCTGTGGATGCGTGGCTGCTTGGCGTGTTTCAGCGCTTCACCGGCCCGGTCGATGTCTTTGTGGCTGGCCCGCGCCAGACCGCAGACGACCGCATTCTTGACAATCTTCGAGACTTCCGAGACCGCTTCAAAATCGCCATTGGAGGCGATCGGGAAGCCGGCTTCGATGATGTCCACGCCCATCTCGTCGAGCAATTCGGCGACCTGCAGCTTTTCACCCAGGGTCATGGAGGCGCCGGGCGACTGCTCGCCATCTCGCAGGGTGGTGTCGAAGATATAGACGTGGTCTTTATCGCTGGAACTTGTCATGTCGCTTTTCCTTATCGGGTGCCCTGCGTCTTGCGCGGACAGAATTCTGTTGATTTGTGTTCTTGATTTTCAAGTCCCCTAAGCACCCGCCTTGTTCAGGCAGCCGGAGCTCAGGGGCAGATAAGGAGGAGGCTAAGATCGAGATCCGCGCGCAACAACGCGCCGGAGGCCTGTGCCTCGACGATCGCGTGTCCGTTCATGATCAATGCGGATGTCATCTCAGTCCAATCAAGTCCTGCCACTCGGCCACTCCGACGAAAGCATGACGATGCGTTTGGCAATATTAGTGCGTTCGCGATTAACGATCAGTTAACCATGAACGCCGCCCGCACCGCCGGTCCAAGACACCGACGAAGTGCGCGCATTTAAACCAATAAACCCGTCAATGGCAATACAGGAATTGCGCCGCCGGCTTCAAACGTCGATCTCGCCCTCGCTCACCCACACCGCATGGCCGCCGACGCGGATTGCCGTGAGCGCACCGCTCGAGACATCTCCTTCAACATAGATCTGGCTCGGGCGGCCCATCTCGTAGCCCTGCTCGACGAACCATTTATGGGTGCCGTCGGTTAAGCCCTCCGATGCGAGGATTTGTCCGGGGAACGTGGCCGCTGACGAACCCGTGGCCGGATCTTCAAGAATGCCGACATCCGGCCCGAACATGCGCCCGCGAAAGGCGGCATCGGGGCTTTCGCCCCCCAAAGTATAGACAAAGGCGCCAACCCAGCCCTTGTCTGCGGCCATTTCGCGCCAGCCAATGGGATCGACCTCCGCCCGGGCCAGGGCCGTCATGTCTTTCACCGGTACAAAGAGGAAGGAATTGCCCGCGATCTGGTCGCCCGGCTGGTGAGTTCCAGCCCCGATATCGTCCTCGCCAAGTGAAATGGCTTTTGCAATGGCGGCAGGATCCGGCGCCGGGCGATTGACTTCCGGCAGGACGGCGCTGGTAAACCGGGCATAGGCCGGCGCCCCTGCCCGTTTGGTCACATTGACCACCAGCAGACCGATTTTTTCCTCCAGTTTGATCTCACGCTCATAGGCCTCAGCGCCGTTTTCCAGATGGTGCGCCAGAACGATGGCCGTCCCAACGGTCGGATGGCCGGCAAAGGGCAGCTCCGTGCCGGACGTGAAAATGCGCACATTTGCCGTATTCGAAGCGTCCTGGGGAGGCGAAACGAAAGTGGTCTCGCTCAAATTGAACTCGCGCGCAATGGTCTGCATCTGTGCACTGTCGAGACCGGCTGCATCGGTCAGGACGGCAAGCGGATTGCCGCCAAAGCGGTCGCTGGTGAACACGTCCAGCGTATAAAACCGGTACTTCATTTGAGCCTCACTGAATTGATCATGCTCTCATTCAAACCTGATCGGCGATCACCGCCTTGATTGCGGAAATATTTGCTTCGTTGCGGCGGTAAAAGGTCCACTGCTTGATGCGGGTAGCGATCAGCAGATCCGCCTGCACCAGGGCCTTGAGATGCTGGGCAGCGGTTGGCTGACTGACCCCGAGCTTTTCGGTGATGAACACGGCACACACCCCATCTTCCACCAGATCGCCATCAACCTGCGGCGGGAAGTGTTTGGTGGGCTCTTTGAGCCAATCCAGCACTTGCAGGCGCTTGTCATTGGCCAGCGCCTTGAGGACGGGGCCTAAGGAAATAGTCATATCGCAATATAGCTAACTTACAATGTGTCAGTCAAACACAAAAACGGGACCGGCTAAAGCTTCTGTTTTTCAAATAGATACGGGTCTTTAGTGATTCACGATCAAAGCACCATAAGGTCCGCCCAGCCTCACCCGATGACGTTTGCATTATGTTCAGCCGCATATGGCATGTTTGGCGCGGAAATTGCGGATTTTGCCCTTGATTGTGCCAGTTTGGCATCGCCCGAAATCAACAGTTCAATCAACGAGCGCCATCATGACCTTAGTGACCACCGACACCTCTCAGGCATCTGCACCCCCCTCCCAGGACACCGGCACGGATACTGCTTCAAGCGGAGGCCTGATGGCCCGCCTGCAGCACTTCGCTTATGGCTGCGCATGGACAATGATGCCGGAGCGTTGCAGGGTTCTGCCTTACATCTGGTGGCGTGGGCTCAAGCATTATCTGACGCCGAAGGCCAAACGGCCGGAACCCGATGCCTCCATCGCCCTGAATTTCGGCGAAGGCCTTGTCGGCATCTGTGATCAGCTGACGCCTGAGCTCATTTTGAAGAATTACGCAAAGGGCTTTTACGCCTTCGGCCATGTCGGCCCGCTCAAGTGGTGGACACCGCCACAGCGTTGGGTGCTGTTCTTCAACGAGACACATCTGGAAAAGAACCTGCGGCGCCTGCTGCGTCAGAAGAAGTTTCGCGTAACATTCGATCAGGACTTTGACGCGGTCATTCAGGCCTGTGCAGCACCGCGCCCGGGCCGCCGGCATCTGACATGGATCAACGACACCCAGATCTCCTGTTTCAAGACCTTGCATCAAATGGGGCATGCCCACTCGGTCGAGGTCTGGGACGCGAACGGCGAACTTGTCGGCGGTCTATACGGAGTGGCGGCCGGCCGGGTATTTTTCACAGAATCCCAGTTCTTCACCAAACGCGACGCCTCCAAGGTCGGCTTTGCCGTGCTGAACCAGCATTTGCAGCACTGGGGCTTTGCCGTAAACGACGGCAAGAACGAAACGCCTCACCTGCGCCAGAGCGGTTTCACCGGCATTCCCCGGGACACGCTGCGCGGCATTCTCGATACCCACGCATCACTGCCCTTCAGGGTCGGCCCCTGGAGCGTCGATACCGAACTCGACGAAGCGGCCTGGGTTCCAGCCGGGTCTCCAGGCCTGACGCGGTCTTCAATGCTGGAGCAATGACCGCGCGCTTGGTCCAAATGCGGAACCTCTGCTAAACTAAAGCATGCGCGCAGCCGACATATTGAACCGCGATCAGGTCGCAGTCGTTCAGGCGAAATCGACCATAAAGGGCATTGCCCTCATTGTGCATGCATGGGCGCTCATCTTCGGCGCCATGGTGCTGTTTGCGTGGTGGCCTAATCCAGTGACCTTCCTGCTGGCCGCCGCCATCGTGGCGGGCCGTCAACTGGGCCTGTCGATCCTCATGCATGAAGGCGCACACGGGCTGATCGCCGCGAACCCCGGGCTGAACTCGTGGCTGAGCCAATGGCTGTGCGCCTATCCGGGTTTGCTCGATACGGTGGCATACCGCAGATATCACCTGAGACATCACGCCAGTACCCAGCAGCCGGATGATCCCGATCTGGTGCTGTCGGCGCCCTTCCCGATCACCCGCAAAAGCTTCCGGCGCAAGGTGCTGCGCGATCTGACGGGCCAGACCGGGCTGCAGCAGCGCACAGCGCAGTTCAGATCCGCCATGGGAAAATCGGGGCAGCCGTTTACGGCAAGGCTTAAGCACTTCTGGGAACAGCTTGGCCGCCAACTCATAACCAACGCAGTTCTGTTCGCCGGCATCGCAGCAACAGGCCACTGGTACCTCTATCCGTTGCTCTGGGTTCTCCCGCTCATCACCATCTATCAGCTGATCCTGCGAATCCGGAATATCGCCGAGCACGCCATGGTGCCGGATGACGCAGATCCCTTCCGCAATGCCCGAACCACCTTGGCTGGCCCTCTGGCGCGGCTGTTCCTGGCGCCCTACTGGGTCAACTACCATGTGGAGCATCATCTCCTCATGTGGGTGCCCTGCTACAATCTGCCGAAAATGCATGCGTTTCTGCAGGCAAGCGACCTTGGAGATCGCATTGAGGTCAAACAGACCTACGCAGAGATATTGAAACTGGCCGTGTCACGGCCCGATACGGATGACGACAGCGGCAAACGGGTCCACGGCGACAAACGCCGCATAACCGGTCTCATCATGGAGGCGGACGCGGACGATACCTTCGACCACAGGGGCCGCGGGAACGAGGCTGCTTAGTTTCAACACTCGAGGGTGGGGCCGTTGAGGCATGATTGAATACGCCATTGCGAGCTTAATCACACTGTTGTGCGTCGGCCTCAGTCTTGAAATCTATACCGCACGTACGAATAAGTTGGCGGCGACGAGAAGCCGTTTAAACGCCGGTATCCGATGGATATTGAGCTACCCCGCACGCATAAGACGCTGGTTTATTGAACGCCGGGAACGAGCCTACGAGGTAGAAGCGCCCACGAACCGGTCAGCAGTCGCAAAATGGTTCTACCGAACCCACATATTCGTCGCCATCCCACTCGCAACTTGGATTGCAGCACGTGCCTTTGAAAGCCTCGCTCAAGACTCCCGGCCTATCGGCAGCCTGTACCTCTCGCCGGAAGAGGCCTGGTATTATGGGGCATTTGCAGGTTTTGCAATGGCAGCGCTTGCCCCCCTCATTGCCTACATTGCCTTGTTCATCCTGGTCTTGTTGCCAGTGACAGTTCTGGGTTTCGCGGCGAAAGCAGTTTACCGCATACTCCCAGGCGTTGCTGCGGGTGGCCCAACCGACGATCACGCACCATTTGCCACCCTCGGTGCCGGTGCCGGTGGGATCGCGGCAGTGATCTTTCTTGTTATGAGCTACTGACGATTGCGCAAAGCGTCGATTACGACACTTTCGTTGAGATCGCCAAAGCCCTGGTC
>JAJFHM010000302.1 GCA_021775625.1 Hyphomicrobiales bacterium
GCGAATTTATCCGCCAGGCTGGTGCCGTAGACAGGCTCATTCGAGCCTTCCGAGGTCTTGAACGGAGCAACACGCCGTTTCAGCATATAGGTGAAGAAGTTGTCCAGATCGATCCCATACCGCCCGGACGCTTCCGCACGCATGAAATCCGCAGCGCAGACCTCCAGATAAAACGACCAGAACGGAGACCCGGCCCCATAGTTCCAGGATTTGACCATGCGTATGAAAGGTTTGAGGCGATGGCCAAACTGAATGTCGAGGTCATTGATCCACGATGAGTGGCCTCCGGGACACGCTTCGATCCAGCGTTCTGATGGGCCGGGAATACAATAAACGTCATGTTCCTCCCGTGTTCCCATGGGGAAGGCTGGAACGATGTGATGGCGTTCTGAGAGGCCTTCTCCGAAGGGAACCACGATGACGGGCCGGCCTTCAGTCAGAAACGCGCCTGGCAAATCGCCTTCAAGCGCGCCATGGACTTCTTCCAGAGACCTGGCGGAATCTTCGTAAAGACGCGCTTTCGGGATAACTGCAAAGCTGTCAATCGCGCTTTGGGTGGCCACATTGGTGCCGTGCCCCGTCGACCCGTAGGGGGCCAGATAGGACATCTCGTAGTGCGCGCGCAGGCGGCGTTCGATCAAATGCAGCTGGGTTTCCGCAAGTTCCGGCTCGCTGTAGGCCGGCGCCAGCCGCTTCGCGAATGTTTCAAATCCCTCCTCGACATGATCGGAGGCTTTGATCTTGGTTTTCAACATTTGCCCACTCCAGGCCCGCAGAACGAATTAATGTTGCTCCGGATTGGCAAGAACAGCCCCCGCTCGCCGACACCGGCGTGTTCCAACGGATTTGGCTGACGATGGTAATGCATCGCAACTAATCAAATGTTAATCATAACGCCAGCCCCCCTGGAGCCCATTTGAGCAACTCCGAGTTTGTCAACAGGGTCTAGACCCGCCCCTCCTCCACCGCATGGCAGGCGACCTGCCGCTTGTGCTGCATCTTGAGCAGCGGCACTTCCATGCGGCAGCGGTCAGTGGCATGCGGGCAGCGGCCGTGGAAGACACAACCTTTCGGCAGGTCGATGGGGGACGGCACTTCGCCCGGCACCTTGACCGGCTTGAACCGCTTGCGCCCGAGCTTGGGGATGGCGGACAACAGCAACTGCGAATAAGGATGCAGCGGTTTGGCGAACAGGGCCTTCGGCGTCGTCAGCTCGCAGACCGTGCCGAGATACATCACCGCGACCCGCGAGCCGAAATGCTCGACCACCGCAAGATCATGCGTGATGAAGAGATAGGTCAGCTGGCGCTCGGCCCGCACTTTCATCAACAGGTTCAACACCTGCGCCTGGACCGAGACATCGAGCGCCGAGACCGGCTCATCCGCGACGATGAATTCAGGATCGACCATCAGTGCCCGGGCAATCGAAATGCGCTGCCGCTGGCCGCCAGAAAACTCATGCGGGTAGCGCGTGCCCCAGCCCGGATCATTGCCGACCGATGCCATCACCTCCTGCGTATGCGACTTGACCTCCGCCTCACTGAGGTCCGGCCGGTGAAACCGCAAGGGTTCTTCCAGCGTGCTCTGCACGGTGAGCCTGGGATTGAGGGATGCGTAAGGGTTCTGGAAGATCATCTGCATCCGCCGGCGATAGGGCAGCATGGCCGCATCATCGCGGCCGGAGATCTGCGCGCCGTCGAAATTGACCACACCTCCGGTCGGCCGGGTCAGGCCCATGATGGTGCGGCCCAGCGTGGTCTTTCCGCAGCCACTTTCCCCCACCAGGCAGAACGCCTCGCCACGGTCGATCGACAGCGAGACGCCGTTCAGCGCATGCACCACCGGTTTGTGCCGCGAAAGAAAACTCACCTGCACCGGGAAGTGCACCGTAAGATCGCCGACCTCGACGAAGCCCTTAGATCGGTTCACGTCCATATGGAATCGCTTTGACCGGGTTTTCGCGTCTGCCGGCAAGGCACGGGCCACGTTGCGGCGCTTGCCCGATGCACCGCATCGCACTGCGCACCGCGCCTTGCCGGGCGAACTGATTTGGCGCCATCAAACGGTTCCATATGAACGTGAAGCGATCTAGCCACGACCGCGTGTCTTTGTCTTGCCGGGTTTGGCATGGCTTTCGATGAATTCGATGATGGTGCCGGCGACGTCCTTGCCGGTGGCGGCCTCGATACCTTCCAGCCCGGGCGAGGAGTTGACTTCCATGACCACGGGACCATGTGCTGCACGCAACAGGTCAACACCACAGACATTAAGCCCCATGGTCTTTGCCGCGCCTATTGCCGTGACCCTCTCCTGTGGGGTGATCTTGACTGTCTGGGCACTTCCGCCCCGGTGCAGGTTCGAACGAAAGTCGTCAGGCGCGCCGGTGCGCTGCATTGCCGCGACAATCTTGCCGCCGATGACGAGCGCCCGGATGTCGGTGCCGCCGGCTTCCTTGATGAACTCCTGAACCAGAATGTGCTGGTTGGCCCCACGGAAGGCTTCAATCATCGAACGGGCGGACTTGTGGGTTTCACCCAAAACCACGCCGACACCCTGGGTGCCTTCCAGAAGTTTGACCACCACCGGGGCGCCGCCAACGATCTCGATCACTTCGTCCGTCTGCTTGGTCTGATCCGCGAAAGCGGTTACCGGAAGCCCAATGCCGTCGCGTGCGAGAAGCTGCAATGCACGCAGCTTGTCGCGTGAGCGGCCGACCGCGACCGACTCGTTCAACGCCCAAACACCCATCATCTCGAACTGGCGCAGGACCGCCAATCCATAAAAGGTCTTCGAAGCGCCAATGCGCGGGATGACGGCATCAAAGCCGGTCAGTTTCTCCCCCGCCAGGCGCAACTCAGGCCGCATCGACGTGATGTTCATATAGCAGTGCATGTAGTCGATTGGCTGGATTTCATGGCCGCGTTCCTCGGCGGCCTGTATCAACCGTTGATGCGAGTAGAGCTTGGCGTTACGGGTCATCAGGGCGATTTTCATGCACTGTCTCTCTCTTTGATTTGAGTTTGTGTGTTAGTGAGGAGCTCCGCGCTGCGCGCAGAACTGAACCAATATGGCCGCAGCCACACCGAGACCGGCTGGCCGCGCGAGCTGTTACTCGCTGACCATCATTCCCCGGGCAATCTGCATAAGCCTATCGGCGAATTCGAAGTCGCCGAGTTCACAAAGCCGGGTGGCAACCTCCACCAGGGTGTCTACCTCCGACTCGGCCTTTTCCCCGATTTCGGGAGTGTCTTCGTCAGCTTTCATCTCAGCGATCACCTTGATGGCGCCCTGACACTTTTGCATTTTGGTGACTTCCGCTGCCTGCGCCGAAGATGCAACAGCCATCCATGCCACGGTCGATACCGCGATCATCCAGTTTTTCATTCGTTGCTCCTTATCGATGTTCGGTATTGGTACGGTTTGCCGCGTCTCCGCGAAGTGGTAGTGCAGGCCGGTTCAATCGGCAACTATGAGTGTCAGCTTCGCCACTCCAGCGGCGATGTTCAGCCCGGTGGTTCCCTCGATGGAAACCGGTTGCAGAGCGAAGCTCTCACCGGAACCTCCCACAAGAATTTTTCCACCGACGCCCAGACCCAGCGATGCGTCTGCACTGACACCGAAATAGGTCCCCTCCAGTGAACTGTGTTCCATGTCAGATGTGGTCGCGAAGACGGCCCAAATCATTATTCCGTGCTTGCGAAAGCCGACATCGACTCCGAACGAATCAATGTGGCCCCTGTAGCGCTCGACGACCTCTCCGCCGCTGCCTGAGAAAATGCAGTTTACGCGCCTGGTCGATCCGAATATCAGGCCCCATCCCGAACCGATCCCGCACTTCAGAAAACCGGCGCGAATTTCGTACTCGGTAACATCCGCATCCTGGGTTTGGGCATTTGCGGCCGGCGCGGCCAAGGCGAGTGCGACAAGCACAATCGCGAATACGGATGGCCTTGCTGGAGATTTGTTCACGATAGTGTTCTTTCCGCTCATGACAGGAGTTTCATTTTCCTTGGCAAATTTTGAGAAGACCAACCGATGTACTTCGTTCGGAGTCGGTGGATTTGGATTGAGCGGCTCCGGCTTTCCGCTCAAAAAAGTGAGACCAACAGGCATGCTCCCTAGTCATGCCTGACTGGTCTCAAGTTCCACAACGTTTCGTGAGAACCATCAGCCGGGGCGGAGAGCGCCGGGCGCTTCTTCTGCCTGCCATCCGGAAACGATTGATTTCGACGTTGCGGCCTCCTTTAGAAGAAAATGCCCAATCTCACGTATTAATCAAGCGAATGATTTGCATAGGGCATATGATAATTGCTCATGAGTAATCCGGCGAAACAAGGGAAATACTATGGATATTCAGCTGATTCGAACCTTTCTGGAGATCGTTGCTGCCGGAAGTTTCCTGCAGGCGGCCGAACGGCTTTACGTCACTCAATCGGCCGTCAGTTTGCGGGTTCGCCGCCTGGAAGAAGGTCTTGGACGCAAAGTTTTCATCCGGGGCAAGAGCGGCATTGAACTGACGCCGGCGGGTCTGCGCTTCGAGCGCCACGCGCGGTTGCTGGCCAAAATCTGGGAAGAGGCGAAATATGATGTTTCCCTGCCGTCAGACTATGAGGATCTTTTGAGTATCGGATGCCAGTACAGTCTGTGGCCCAAACTTGGCGGTCGCTGGTTGCGTCGGCTGGAGGTGGCGGAACCCAAAGTGGCCTTCCGGGTGGAAACCGCCCGTCCTGAACATCTCATGCATCTTCTGATACAAGGTGTGATCGACATCGGCATCCTCTACACCCCGCAAATGCGTCCTGGACTGGGCATCGACCTGTTGATGGAAGATACTCTGATCCTGGTGTCAACCGATCCCAAACACGGTCAGGACCTTGACGACCGCTATGTATTCATCGACTGGGGACCGGAATTCGCAACCGCGCACGCTTTCCAGTATCCGAAGTTTCAGTCGGCGCGGACCACTCTCGGCATTGGTCCGATGGCCTTGAACTTCATCGTCGATCAAAACCGGGCGGCTTACTTCCCGACGCGGGTGGTCAAGCCGTTCATCGACGAAGGCAAACTCCATATTGTCTCCCAGGCGCCGGTGTTCCCGTTTCCCGCCTATGTGGTCTGGAATGACGGATCCGATTCTGAGTTGATTGCGCGTGTGCTTAAAAGTCTCAAAGCTTGCGCACAGGAAGCCGATCAGGAGCAGACCGATATCCTGAAGGAGTGGAACGTCGATCTGGTGGAGCGACTGACACAATATATGTGATCAACGGGTTCGCAGGTGACGGACTGCCCAATGCGCGAGTCGACAGAGGTGTGCGAGCGCTCCGAGAGATTGTGCGTATATCTATAGGCCAGACTACTTTAAGTGTTCGAATCGTATTGTGTGGACAACGGGTGCCGCGAACAAGAAGGGTTTTCGAGCTACATCATCTCCAAAAATGATGGAACGAAAGGACACCAGGGATGGAAAAACTGTTCGATCCGGACCAGTTATCTGAGCTTGTTGGAAGCCTGACAGCGTGGCTGGCATCAAAGGGGCTGTCTCTTGAGAACGGTTTGTGGGTTTGGGCGCTGGCACAAACCGCGCTTGGCGTGGCTCTCTATCTTCTTGCCAAACTCATAGCAAAACACCTCGGTCCGCCAATTGAGCACCGGTTGAGACAGGTCTCGGGCAAGCCCCGCCTGCTTCGCTTTCTGGCTGTGCTGCTTCGGCGCCTGCACTGGATCGTTTTCCTGCCGCTGTTGTGGGGCGCGGTCGCCATTATGCGGGTTTCCACCTGGCCGAGCCGAAGTTACTTTCTGAGCGTTCTCGCCAGCCTTGCGACCGCATGGCTGATCATCTCGGTTCTGTCACGGATCATCCGCAATGGTGCTGTTGCCAGACTGGTGGCCGTTTCTGCCTGGGCTGTTGCAGCCCTCAATATTTTCGGCGTACTCGACGATACTGTGCGGCTACTCGACGCTCTGGCAATAACGTTCGGAGACGTGCGTCTCTCCGCTCTGATTGTCATCAAGAGTTTGGTTCTTTGCTCGCTCCTGGTCTGGGCTGCCCTGGCCGCCAGCCGCTTTCTCGAAACAAAACTGGCTCAAAATCAGGACCTGACCCCGTCGGTACGGGTTCTGATCGGGAAAATTGCGCGCATATTCCTCCTCCTGATGGCGATTTTGACCGGCTTTAACATTGTCGGCATTGACCTCACGGCATTTGCGGTATTCTCCGGCGCACTTGGTCTTGGCATCGGGTTCGGTTTGCAGAAGATTGTGTCAAACCTCATCAGCGGGATCATCCTGCTGCTGGACAAGTCCATCAAGCCGGGTGATGTGATTGAAATTGAAACCGTGTCCGGCACCACATACGGCTGGGTCGAGCATCTGGGCGCGCGCTATACCTCGGTGAGGACCCGCGATGGAATTGACACCCTGTTTCCCAACGAAACATTCATCGCAACGCCGGTGACCAACTGGTCGCACGGACACAAGCAAGTACGCCAGAAGCTGGATGTTGGTGTTTCCTACGATACCGATGTCGAGCGGGCCATGGCGCTTTGTCTCGAGGCTGCCGCAGAACAAGAACGCGTTTTGCAGGACCCTGAACCCAAGTGTCTTCTTTTGGGCTTCGGGGACAGTTCTATCGATCTGCAACTACGATTCTGGCTGATCGACCCGGAAGCCGGGCTCCGCAACATCGCGAGCGATGTAAATTTGGCGATCTGGAAAAAATTCAAGGAAAACGACATTGCAATTCCGTTTCCGCAGCGGGATCTGCACATTCGAAGCTCGGAAGCAATTCCGCCGGTCGCATTGTCGCGGAACACCACCGAAGACGGTGCGAATTCCTGAAGAGTGTCATGCTTTCAATAAGGCTGAAACGCCTTAATTCGCCAAAGCCGGGCCACCGTTGCGAATAACGATTGTCTCATTGCCCTGGTATGCGGTCAATGTTCCGTCCGGAAAGGTTATGAAACAGCCCTGTTCGCAGACCTGAATGGACGCGCTCGGCGCAATGCTCCGTTCGCTTCTCGCACCGTTCTCGGTGACGGTAATCTGCCGCGGTTCGCCATCCTGATTTGTGATGGTTACTGAAAATGCGGGTGTCGCCAGAAACAGGGCGAACACCGGCAGGCAAAGTGCGGTTTTCAGGCTACGCATATCACTTCTCTTTCGCTTTGGCGGCAGCAGCCTCGCTCAGAGGCTGTGCTGTTTGCATATGTATATCACGTTGCGGGTATGGAATTACAATACCCGTCTCCCGGAACGCTTTGCGGATGGCGAATCGCATATCTCCTGCAACGGCGATGATATCGGCGATGTCCTTGAGAAACACGCGCACCTCGAATATCAGCGCACTGTCTCCGAAGTTTTTGAAATACACATAAGGCTTGGGTTCGGCGGCGATGCGGTCGTCGGCGGCGACGAGCGCGTAAAGAATATCGCGAACATCCTCCTCGTTGGCGTCGTAGGATACCCCGACTTCGACGATCAACCGGCCGACGCTGTCCTTGAGCATCCAGTTCCCAACGGCTGTGTTGATCAGTTCCGCATTCGGAATGACGATCGACTGACGGTCGAATGTTTCGAGTTCTGTCGCCCGAACGCTGATCTTTTTTACGTATCCCTGCTTATCACCGACAACAATCCAGTCGCCGACCCGGATCGGCCGTTCGACCAGCAGAATGACACCCGAAACGAAATTGTTGACCACATTCTGGAGCCCAAAACCGATACCGACAGAAAGCGCGCCTGCAATCAGGGCAAGGTTGGACAGATCGATGCCGGAGTATTCGAGCGCAATGATAGCGGCGAAAATGAAGCCAAGATATCCGACGCCTGCTCCGATTGAGTGTCTGGCGCCGGAGTCAAGCCTCGTGCGTGTCAGGACTTTTGCCGCCAGCCAGCGCTGGAACATCCGGGTGAGGATGAGACCGACGACAAAAACGATAACCGCGAGCACAATATTGGTAAATGAAATGCGGACATCGCCCACTTCAAATCCGCCAAGCGCGCGGGCAATCCAGCTTTGCACGTCGTCTTGCTGAAAGCCCCACTGCAACAAGATTGAGGGGACACCGACCGACATCACGCCGAAGACAATCAACGCACCGAACACCAGCCCGAGCTGATCCACAGACAGGTCGCTGAAATCAAGCCGGCGTATCAGGTACGCGCCCAGCCGGCTTTCGCCCATCGCACCGGTGTGCGCAACCGCCCTTGCCGACAGGAGCCCCACATACATGCCGACCAAGATTGCGCCCGTGACAACGATTTGCCCGGAGAGGAAACGCGCCAGGCTGACATAACCGCCCAGGGTGCTTCCCACGATAACGGCGATCGCGAACCACATCGGCCAGTAAAGCCATGGAGCCCAACCCCGCACCCGGTCGTTTGCGTGTTCGGTGGCTGGCTCTCCAAGACGGGTGAGCAGTATCAATGACAGGACCAGCGCAAATAACAGGGTCGAGACCAGACTCGCCAGCACCGTATAGGCAACCGGCGATGCCATTGCCGCCCGCACCTGGGCGAACAGGTAGTCGCCGGCATAGATGACAGACAGTATCGTGATCAGCACCGTGAGCCGCTTCGCAGCGCGTTCGGAAACCGCGATCACGCGCCAGTACCTGCGCCCTGGAGCGAGAACCGCTCGGGTCAGGAAATAGACAAATGTCAGCACGCCTACGACTATGGCGGCGGCACGCACTATTTCGTCGACCCGCGGTGGCAGCAAAGAGAGGTGTTTGAATGTCATGTACATCACAGTCATCAGTGCTGCGACAGAGACGCTCGGCACCATCGTCGTCGTCAGCGCCGCGAACACCCGCCGCAGATAGGGCTGTTCTGCATCCATGAGCGGTCGTGCACTCAAAGGAAATGCAATCATACGAACAACGAAGATGACCATGGCGGCAAACGCCAGGCACAGAAGTACGGCCGTTGCCGTTTCGTCGAGGATCCCGCGTGTCAGCAATCGCAACCAGTTTGAGAACGCGAAGTTCAAACGCGTGATTTCCAATTTGAAGCTTTCGCGTACCTCGCGCCAGGTGTCAGAAGACATCGGATGCCGTGCGAGAATTTCCTCGGCAAACTTTCGGCTGCGGATTTTTGCTACGGTCTCAATGAGGCTCGAAACGCGGACTACGACCCTCTCCAATTCCCGCACCAAAATGGCGCTTTCACCCTTAACCGCGCTCAGCCGTTGCCGTTCCGCAGCGACTGCTTCGATCTCACCACCCGTACTCGCATCCGGCACTGGTCCCAACGCTGCAATTTGCTCATCGGCCTGACGCAGCCCGGCGGACGCCTTAAGCGCCACCGCAAAAGTCGTTTGCGATAGTTTTTGCAGGGCCACCTTGTTGCCCGCAAGCGTAACGTCCGAAGTGGTTTCCGCCAGGCTGGCCTTTTCAAGTGCTTCCAGGTCCGTCAGAATTTGCTGCAGATCGGCCGCGAGATTCTGCACAGCGGCGCTTTCCTGCGCCAGGGCGTGTGCCCCGGAAAAGAGCATTAGACATGCAACGAGAACCACTTTCATGCGCAGGATCATACGATCAGCATTCCTCTCAACTTACTGGCGTCATTGCAGTATGCCCATGCGCCGAAACAACCACACCTGCGCTACGGCGACTGTTATCAAAAGACCGCAGACGATGAGGAACGCCCAAGGATACTCAGCCCCCGGAATGCCTCCGACATTAATGCCCAATAAGCCGGTGAATAGCCCGAGCGGCAGGAATACGGCGGCGACCACCGACAGCAACAACATCTGCCGGTTCATGGTTTCGGCCCGCTTGTCCATGATCTGATCGTGCACGATCTGAGATCGGTCGCGGATTGCATCCAAGTCCTCTGCCAACCGGGTGACGCGTTCGGCTGCTTCGCGTATCCGGCTGCGGTCGCGGTCGCCAAGCCATTTGAGATCCTCTATCTCGAGCGTTGTCAGCGCATCGCGCTGAGGAAACATGTAGCGCCTCAGAATGATCGCCTCTCGGCGGATCTCCCCAAGTTGGCGTCGGGAAATGCCTCCATGTTCGGCCACCACCGTTTCCTCCAACGCATCGAGACGTTCGTTCAAAGCGGCAACCGTCGGTTCGGCACGATCCGTCAGACGCAGTGTCAGCTTGGCCACCAAATCACCGGGACTGACAGGCGCCTGGTTGCGCTCGATTGCGTCGAACAGATCCTGTACAGCTTTCAGCGGCCGGATCCAAACTCCTATTACGCGTTTTTCTTCGATCCACAGACGTGCGGAAATCATGTCTTCCGGCTCGGCGCCAGGATTGAGATTGACACCTCTCAGGTTCAGCACCACCCCTTCGCCATGCACGGTACAACGCGGTCTCGTCTCATCGGCGGTCAACGCGTCGACAACGATTTGCTCCAGGTGGATTTGCCTGAGCCATTCCGCCGCTTCCGGATCGTCGCGCTGCATATGCACCCAGGCGAACACAAATGCATTGTCGCCGGGCCGCACTTCGTCGAGGTCTCCCATAGAAATTTTGACGGCCCCGCCAGCGCCATCAAATGCGAATGCGGTTGCGTCCGGCAGGCGCTGTGTGTCTTGCAAGCCTTCCAGTTTCATGTGTCCTCCGTCCGGCTCAGCCCTTTGTCTTATCCATTTTCGTCCAGCGATCTGCTCTGTGCGGCCTGTTTCGCTCTGCGGGCCATCATGTTGAGGCCTTCGACCGAGGCAGAGAACACCATTGCGGCATAGATGTAACCGCGTGGGACATGCACGCCAAAACCGTCTGCGATCAGCGTCGTTCCGATGAGCAGCAGGAAGCCTAGTGCCAGCATGACGATGGTCGGGTTCTTCAGGATAAAGTTCGAAAGCGGGTCTGCGGCCAGCAGCATCACCGCGACGGCAACGATGACCGCCACCACCATTATGGGAATGTGTGAGGTCATACCAACAGCAGTGATGATGCTGTCGATGGAAAACACCAGATCGAGCACGAGGATTTGAACAATCGTTGCAGCAAAGGTGCGCTCAGTTGCCGGCACCTTGTAGATGGTGGGGGCAGGATCCGGGTCAACGATATGGTGGATTTCCCGGGTGGCTTTCCACACCAGAAACAATCCCCCGGCGATCAGGATCAGATCACGCCACGACAATGAAAATTCGGACAGGTGAATTATCGGGCTGGTCAATTTGACGATGAATGCGACTGTGCTCAGCAGGGCCAATCTCAGGACCAGCGCAGCGCCGATACCCAACTTCCTTGCCCTGGACCTCTGCTCGGCGGGGAGTTTGTTCGTCAGGAGCGCAATAAATATGAGATTGTCGATGCCGAGGACGACCTCCATAACAATCAGGGTGGCCAACGCCGCCCAAGCGACCGGATCTGCCAGCAAGGTCAGAAGGTAATCCATGATTGCATCCATTCGATCATAACAACCCGTTGTCATCTATGTGGCAGCCGACCTGATCTGGTCGGTGATCGACGGCCCAGGAAACTCCGGTTGGTCCATACAAAGGAAAATATAGCAGCGGTTTTCATGCGCCGAACACGCTCGATACGCGTTTCAACTTATGCCCTAGTTTGAAGTTTCGGTCCATTTAAGCTGGAGGCGGCACAGCCACTGAGGCGCATGACGCGGATTCAAAAGTATGTTGGCCGTCTCGCACGGCCAACTCTGATACGTTTTCTCCGACAACGTACCATTCCATTGCAGTAAAACAGATGGCAATGCGCGAGGGCATGAAATGGCACAAAGGGCACGAATTGTTGCAGATGATGAAGCTTTCGGACAGGTTGCCTTGTTCGTCGATCACGGCGACCTCGAAAACATGGAGAAGGCGCGTGGAAAACTTAAATGCACTGAAGCCACCCGAATGTTCCTGCTTCTGGACATCCGTCACCGGAAGCGGCTGCTTGAGCTGCTGGAGCCGGAACCCGTCGCCGTTACGCGTGGTGGTTTCCTCGTGCTGAGTTTCGCCGCCGCCATGATGCCGTTTCTCGTTGGGTAAGCCGTATGACCGTCCCTCAATCAATTGTCTTTGCCATCATCTTCGGTGCGATGGTGATGTTCGTGTGGAACAGGATCCGTTACGACGTTGTGGGTGTCATGGCTCTTTTGGCGGCGGTTTTTTCAGGTGTTGTGCCGGCCGATCACGCCTTTGACGGCTTCGGTCATGCGGCTGTCGTCACGGTCGCTGCTGTGCTGGTCATATCGCAAGCGCTGCAGAATTCCGGCCTGGTGGACCGGCTGGTCATCCTGCTTGCCGGATTCCGCGGTTCTCCCACCATACAGGTTGCAGTTGGCAGCGGCATCGCTGCGGCTCTGTCCTGCGTCATGAACAATGTCGGCGCACTTGCGCTCATGCTGCCGGTGGCGTTGCGGAACGCCTACCAGTCTGGACGTTCGCCATCCTTGGTATTGATACCGCTGTCTTTCGCCAGTTTGCTGGGGGGGCTCGTGACATTGATCGGCACCCCGCCCAACATCGTTATCTCCAGCTTCCGTGCGAGCCAGACCGGCAGGCCCTTCGAAATGTTTGACTTTGCTCCGGTGGGTCTTGCCGTCGCCGGCGCCGGTCTGGTCTATCTCGCGGTGATTGGCTGGCGGCTGTTGCCAGAGCGGATCTCGGTTGAAGGTGACGATGACAATCTGTTCCACGTCGAGCGTTATACTCTCGAATCAAATGTGCCGAATGGCTCACCGCTTGCCGGCATGCGGGTGCGCGAACTTGAAACCATGTTTGATCGGGAAATTTCGGTGCTCGCCATTGTGCGCAAAGGGGTGCGGCGCCTTGCCCCGCGGGCAATCGAAAAGATACGAGAAGATGATGTGCTGATCCTGCAGGGCGACCCTGCGCTGATCCAGCCGCTGGCCGACGGCTCGCAGCTCGGCTCGCTTGGTCACCAGGTTGAGGCCGACAATGAACTTGTATCGGAAGATGTCGAAGTCATTGAGGCGGTGGTGCTCCCCAACTCACCCATTGAAGGCAAGTCGATGCGGCAGTACCGCATGCACGACCGGCTGGGCATAAATTTGCTTGCTGTGGCGCGCCAGAGCCGCCAGCCCACGGCACGGCTGAAGAACATCCGCTTCAAAACCGGTGATGTCCTTTTGCTGCAGGGCGAAGTCACAGCCATGGGCGATGCATTGAAAACACTGGGTTGCCTGCGACTTGCCAGTCGGGCGATGGGTGAGATGGCAATCACCGGCAATGTCTTGCTGCCGACCGCCATATTTGCCTGTGCGATCGCGGCGGCCGCATTCGGATGGGTTAGTGTGCCCGTAGCATTCGTGACTGCAGTCCTGCTTCTGGTGCTGACGTCGGCAATTTCACTCAACGAGGTTTACGACAGCATAGAATGGCCGGTCATCATTCTTCTCGCCACGCTCATTCCCGTCGGTGAAGCTCTTCAGCATACGGGAGGCACAGACCTGATCGCCGGGGGTCTTCTCGCCGTTGCCAGCGATGTGCCCGTGTGGGTCATGCTCACCTTGGTGCTGGCGGTTTCAATGTGGATGTCAGATCTTGTCCACAATACCCCAACCGCCATTTTGATGGCGCCGGTCGCGATGGGCATCGCAACCGGTCTGGGCGCCAACCCCGACAGCTTCCTGATGGCGGTGGCGGTGGGTGCGGCATCGCCCTATCTGACACCCATCGGCCATCAGTCGAACACGCTTGTCATGGGGCCGGGCGGTTACAAATTCCAGGATTATGCCCGCGTTGGCATGCCGCTGCAGATGATCATATTTGTGGTCGCGGTTCCGATGATCCTCTGGATCTGGCCGCCGATGGGATGAGCGGATATTCCACAGCTTGGCAATGTTCGACCGAAGGCGGGCTTAGCCCGTAGACTTCGAACGGCGCATGTCGGCCATAGGAACGATGTTCGATGAATGTTGCTCTAGTCACATTTATTTAGAGAGTTGAATGCTATTTTGCCCAGACCTTGCCACGTCATTCGGGCTCTTGCCGATATGCCATCGAGCGGAAGGCGCACATAAGAGAGTAATTCATCGTTCTTGCGTCCCATACGGTAATCACAACACTGTTTTCGAGCGTCAACGCTTTTCCAACACACCGGCAGCAACCAGAAACGGAACCCATACACGGCTTACCGTATCTATCTGGTCAAATATCTTGCGTTGAACAGCTTCCTCGGACACTCCGAGGTCTGCTGATTTCTGGCGCTCCAAAACCCGCTGTGTCGCCCGTTGAGCCCAATCGGAAGCGGACGCAACTTCGCAACCGGCGGCAATGATTTGCAGATATTCCGGGGGAATCGGAACGGCACCGCCCAGGGCCCTGCTCGGTAGATGAGGCGGCATATTACGTAGACTTGGATCGTCGATCAGTTTTCCCGACAGTTCCGATTTAAAGCGGAACAGGCACCCGTCAACCAACGCGGCAGAGGCCACGGTGCCGTGATACCTTGTTAATACCCGCGCCGACATTGCGCATCTCAATCGCGCGGCGGTCTGACGTGGCTCTTCGCCGAGGGACTGAAAGTGGTCGCGTATGGATTTCCAGGTGCGTGGGCGTTCAATACAGAACACCGCCAGATCGTTGAATTCGTCATTCCACGACTCCATCCGTTCCATTATCTGCCTGGGCCAGATGGCCCCAAACATATCCGCGTCGGCAATCTGCAGTCCCGGATTGCCTGCGTTCGCGGGTGCGTGCGCAAATACATCTTTGCGAAACGGTACCGCGTCGGAAAGCGTCGCGACCTCGTCGAGGACGGACGGATGGGCGCGCGCCACATCGGACGCTGGCAGTTGCGTTGTGTGGGCAGTGTCACCACAAAACGTGAAACCCGCCCGCGACATAAACTCGGCAACGTCCATGGGCATCGCGAGGCGAAAGTTCTCGGCGAAATATTCGTGCTCCAGGTAGCCAGGCTGTGCTTCATCCCATTGTTGCACGATCGATCTTGCCACTGGGTTTTGCTGAAAGAACGGAACGTCGTTTCTTTCCAGTTGCCGCACCAGGTCGAGCGCCTTCCGTCGACGGTGGACCGGGTCTCCTGGCTCAGCCTCCGCAAGACGGCTGAGCAGATTTCTCAATGGCAGGGTCTGTGCGTAACCCGCAGCAGTATAGTATGACAGTAATGCCAATCCATCTGGTTTGACGGAGTATCTCAGTTGCGAGAGCAGGGCCGCTCTGACCGCTTCCGACACCCAGGAATAAACGCCGTGGGCCACGGCAAAGTCCACATCCCGTATGACTTCGGCTGGCACGGATCCAAAAGCGCCGCAGATGAACTCGAGGTTCGACAGTCCGGCCTGCTTGGCTCGTGACCGCGCCTCAGCGATATGCTCGGGGTTCAGATCAAGGCCGAAGAAAACGCAGTCCGGATACGCTGCGGCGAGAAGCAACAGTGTAATCCCCCTGCCGCAGCCGAAATCGGCAAACCGGAAAGAAACGTCGACCGACGGCGCCGTAACACCTGCCGCCTGGGCCGAAGTGGCGATCTGCACCGGCGTGCAATCGGAATTGAAGATTGCGACATACGGACTGTCAAGGATGTAACCCTCAGCTTCTCTGTCCGGCGTCGACACATCCGAATTATCGCTTCTGTCCATCATCCCCGAGCCCCCTTGCGCGATAACTGTATTTCCTATGCCGGACGTGTTCAATGCGCCAATCCAGCCAGACATCTCGCCGGATACACCGGAGCTGCATGGTTCTTTCCATGATCATGCCATGGCGGAAAACACGAAGCAGCAATCAGGCGGTCTAATAAATGTGAAGAGCGCTGATAAGTTCCTGCTATAGTTTGGCTGCTGACTACAGTGACCGGGGGGTGTAATCAGAAAGTGTCAGACCAACAGCCGTACGATTCATCTAATGAGCGCGAAGAACGATTGTGGCTTCGCCTTTTGGGGGGATTCAATGCGCAACTGGGTGACGCTACACTGCCGATCACCAGTAAAAAGGGCCAGGCCTTACTGGCAATGCTGAGTGTTCATCCAATTGGCGGGGAGACCCGTGAGTATTTGCGGGGAACACTTTGGAGCGAATCGACGGAGAAAAGAGCGCAATTCAGTCTGCGCAATACGATCTGGGCACTGAACTCAGCGTTCAAAAAGGCCGGTTTTGAAGGTTTCGAAACCACCAGGGATCAACTGACCTTAAGTCCATCGAGTGCCACCAGTGATGTCGATGAGATTAGAGAAACACTCGACACAACTGCGCCGGACGCCCGGATTTGTGCCAATTCCCGAATATTCGAATCGATGCTCTACGGCTTTGAAGGGCTTGATGAGGCCTTTGACGAATGGCTTCAGGTGACACGGGAACAGCTCCAAAAAGAGGCGGTCCGCAGGCTGGAGGAGGTCCTGAAATCGCCGGATCAAAGCCCGGCACAACTCCTGCCGGTCGCGAAATTGCTGGTGGACTACGATGCGATGAATGAGACCGCATGCCAGGCGCTGATACGCGCCTATCACAGCACCGGCGCCGTCGCCAATGCGCTGGCGGTTTATCAGTCTCTTTGGGATCTCCTGGACACCGCATATGGAGAAGAGCCGTCGCCCGCCACGCAGAAACTCATCGTTGCGATCAAATCCGAGGCCGCAGAACCTTCGGGAGACGGTAACGGCAGCCCATGGGCAGGAAATGGAAACATGGGAGGGGACGGTCCCCTGCCGGCAGATTATGACGACAACACTACGCGAGGCTCAGACCGGCACGATCGACTGTTGCAGGGGTTGACTGGCGGTGGCGAATCTTTGGTATCGCGCAGCCGCACCTCCCTGATACCACCAGACAAACCGACGTTGGCCGTGTTGGCGTTCAACAATCTATCCGCGGACCCGGAGCAGAAATTCTTCTCCGACGGCATCACCGAGGACATCATTACGGCGCTGTCGAAATTCCGCTGGTTTTTCGTAATCTCACGAAATTCCAGCTTTGCCTACAAGGACACGCCAATCGACGTGAAGCAGGTCGGCCGCGACCTGGGCGTGGGCTATGTCATTCAGGGCAGCGTGCGCAGGGCGGGCGACCAGATACGGGTCTCGGTTCAGCTGATTGAGGCCGCTACCGGGATCAACATATGGGCTGAGAGCTACGACCGCCACCTTGAGGACGTGTTCGAGCTTCAAGACGAGATCACCCAAACCATCGCGGCGGCTGCCGAACCCGAGTTGGCCGGATACGAAGAGACCCGGGCCTCGCAAAAGCCCACCGATGACCTGCAAGCCTGGGATCTGTTTCACAGGGGCGTTAAGGAAATCTGGCAGATGTCACGCTCGGGTGTCGGGTTGGGCGAGCAGTACATGCGTGGCGCGATTGCGGCGGATCCCTATTTCGGGCAACCGCACAGCTACCTCGCCTTCGGCATATTTCTGAAGTTTCTGTTCGGCAGTTCCTATGACCGGCGTCACATGTTTGATCAAGGAATGGCGCACGCCAGGACCGCGCTCTTTCTTGATCGGCGCGATTACTTTGCCCATTTCGCCATGGGGCGGCTGCATACGATGGTTGGAGATCACACATCCGCCATGCACGAACTGGCAAAATCCATTGTCATCAACCCCAACTTTGCACACGGCTATTTCGGTCTCGCCACGGCCAATGTTTACTCAGGCAATGGAACCCAAGCGAACAGATTTATCAATCAAGCCATAAAGCTCAGCCCGAATGACCCTTTGATGTGGGTGTTTCTCACCTATAAGGGCTGCGCCTTCACCCTGTTGGATGACTATGACGAGGCTATCGAGACACTCGAGCGCGCCTGCAGATTTCCCGCGGCACAGTATTGGGCATTTGCCGAGCTCGCCGCGGCATATGTGCACGTGAACCGTTTGCAACAGGCCAATCTGGCGCTGCAGAAGTCCCGCAGCCTGGAGCCTGGCTTGTCGCTGAGAATGCTGCAGGAGCCGATCAGAGGGATGAAGTACGCTCAAGGCGAGCGCACCATCGAAAACCTGCGGAAGCTCGGCTTGAAGTAGACGATCGAACAGCGGTGCTTTCATCATCGCAGCACCGGCGACGCGCAAGTAACGGCTGCCAGCGGCTTCAATCAATCAAGATATCTGTCTGTGTACGCATAAATTGTAATCCAATGAAGCATGAACCCGTGCGAAGTTGCGGGTGCCGGTACACTTGCCCCGAGTATCACAGTATCCGCGTGCTGCAGACTTGCACAGTTTACTGCTCATAAAACATTGTTATAACTTAAGAGTTGGGGCGTATGAATGATCGTGGGGCAATGAATCTGTGTCGATATCCGGGGAAGACACGCCTGATCACACCAGGCGAAAAATCCTGAACCTTCAACTGCTGGGCGGCTTTCGCTCAGACGTTGACGGCGAAGAGTTGACAATCGCAAGCCGTAAAGCTCAGGCCATTCTGGCCATTTTGGCGCTAAGCCCGCAGGGCAGCAAAACACGTGAACACCTACGCGGGACATTGTGGAGCGAGTCGCCTGAAGAGCGCGCCCAATACAGCCTGCGGAACATCGTGTGGACCCTCAAGACGCTGTTCGGAAAGGTTGACTTCGATGCGTTCGGAACCAGCCGGACCGAACTCAGGCTTGACCCGCCCCAGGTCTCGACGGACGTGCATCAGATTCAGTCGACCCTCGTCTCACATGAGCCGCACGAGCAATTGTGTTCAAACGCTCGCATATTTGAAACGTTGCTGTATGGAACAGAAGGTCTCGATCAGGCGTATGACGAGTGGTTGAGGTTCATGCGCGAGCAGTTGCAAAAGGATGCGGTTCGCCAACTGGAAGACGTCCTTTACGCTTCTGATGAAGACGACGGCACTCTGCTGAAAGTCGCCAAGGTACTGGTCGACTACGATGGACTGAACGAAAAGGCCTGCCAGCGGCTCATTCGTTGTTTCCATGCGACCGGCGCTACCGCGAATGCTCTAACCGTCTACCAGACACTTTGGAACCTCCTGGACGCGACGTACGGCGAAGAACCATCTGCTACGACGCAGGATCTGATCGTCGCTATCAAGTCCGAAACGGTGGAGCAAGCATCTGTGGAACCGGAACTCTTGGACCCGCGAATGAGCCGCGAGCCGCGGGCAGCGATGCGTCCACGTGTGTTCGTCAGTGAGACGGATCTGTCCGGCATCGATCAGGAATGGCGCCACCTGATCAAGGGCTTCCGTCATGACTTGGTCGCCAGCCTGGTCAGATTCAGAGAATGGCTGGTGATCGACATGGAGGGACTGTCAGACGAGCCCGATGAAGAGCTGCTGAGTGCGTCCAGCTATCGATTGTCCATGGACGGCCGCAGGCATCTGGATGAAATTCGGGTGATTCTCACCTTCAAGAACATCAATTCAGGTGAGTTTGTCTGGAGCGAGAATTTCGAACGGCCGATCCAGCAGTGGACGGGATTACAGAACGAAATTGTCCGGCGCATTGCGATAGCGCTGAATGTCAGGCTGTCCGCCGACAGGGTGGGGCATCTTTCTGCAAGCGACGATGCACCCCTGGAGGCCTATGATCAATGGCTTCTCGGGCATGAACTGATGCTCGAGAACACGCCGGACGCCTGGTCACGGGCAGACACGCTTTTCGAGGACCTGGTCGAACGCTATCCAAAATTCGCGCGTGGATACAGTGGCCGTGCGGTCATTGAAAATACCCGACACTTCACGTTCCCCGGAATCTTCAGCACAGGTGAAACCCGTAAGAACGGGCTCTATCTTGCGCGGCGCGCCGTGCAATTGGATCCATTGGACAGCCGTTCCCAACTTTGCCTGGGGTGGAGCTGTGCGATGAACGGACAGTTCAAGCGGGCGGAACTGGCGTTCGAACTCGCCCACCAGAATAACGAGAACGATCCATGGGCCATGGTGTCTTCTGCGGTGGGTCTGGCGTTTTGCGATCGCAAGGAACAGTCTGTTGAACTTTCCAACCGGGCACTTGCCATCGACATCTACCCGTCGGCGGCTCAGTGGTCATATCAGGCTGTGGTGTTCTTTGTGAACGAAGACTACGGGCAATGTGTTGAGGCGTGCGAGTTAGCTGAGGAGGAGTTCCCTGACACTGTTGCATGGCACGCTGCGGCCCTGATGCAAATGGGCGCGGAGCAGGATGCCAGAGACCGGCTCAACAGGTTCGTCGAGGTGGTGAGCGAAAGGTGGGCAGGTGACCGGAAACCGGACCACAGAGTCATCGCGAGATGGATACTCGGCTGCTATCCCTTCCGGGACAAAAGCGTTTGGTCACGCTTCCGGGACAGTCTGGAGGCGGCGGGTCTGGCGATGCCGCAAGCAGCACCGCCATGTGACCCCTGCGAGCTAGGCTAGCCGCATTTTGCAGTGGTGTAATCACCGATGCGCGCCAATCTGAAGTTCTCCACGGCTTCCGCACTCATGTTGGTGCGTCGCTCGACGGGCGGAACGTAGAGTCCGTCATAAAAGCGTGGGGCAGGGTACCCATCCGCGCCATCCAAGGGTTGGTTGATATCATCCTTATGCGGAACAACAAATCGAACCGTATTCGCCGGCATCTTCGGCAGATCCTCGAACACAACATTGCTGGTTCCTTCATGGAGGATCAGCTCGAACCCATTGTCCCTGCACTGTGCCTTAAGGCCGGATATGTCAGCCGGTCTTGAGTTGGGTTCGTTCGCCCATTTGACAATCAGCTTACCCATCAGCATGTAATTCATATCAAGTATAGACATGTTGCCCTCCTAGTTATTGCAGTTGAAAACAGTTGTAGTTTTTGTTGCCAATGTTATTTGGCGGGAGCCCAAACGACGTCCGGACTTTGCTTGCGGACCCTTGCGATGAGATCCGGCATTGAATTTGGGATGTTTTTTTTGCCCCCAAAGAGTTTGCGCGTGGCGGCCTCAATTTCAGCTTCCCACGTCACCACCGACTCCGGGGCATAACCGCCTCTGCGATCCATAGCCCCGAAGAAAACTTCGGCAAATACTATAGAACCCAGAATTCCAAGATGCGCTCCATTTGCAGTGTCCTCCTGTGCCTCGGCCAGAACAAACAACAACAATGGTGGGTCGTTGACGATTGTCTCATACTGCATCGGCGTTAGTTCGCTGCCCGTCGCCGGTTCATCATTCACCTTCACGCCAAGCCGTTTCAGTGCTTTTTCAACAATATCTCTCTGCCGGTTTTGAAGCGTCTTTACACGGTCCAACAACTTCCCGCGTTTATCGCGTCTCAACCGCTTTATTATCTTTTGGATCAAGCAGGGAACCGACCAGACGTGCAGTGCGGCACCGCGAATGAAATCGCGATACAACAGACCGCCGCCTCTTCCCTGCTCAAGAGAAGGGAACAACCCACTATCGAAGAATTTCGATAAGATATGGGGGTGAATCTTTGCACTCCAATTGAAATTAGCCGGGACCGACCCCTTGCCATCAAGTTCAAAAAACAGGCTCCAGTCTATGAACCATTTGGGCCTGGGCGGCACGTTCTCACCTTTCCCCGTAGATGTGGCGTCTAATATGTCAAACAGCGATGGATCGGTTCCGGTGCGGTTCAAAACGTAGTTCGGTCGAACCATCTGGTGCCCAATACGGCCAACAGCATGCGCAAATTCTATGGGAACAGAGCCATACTCAGATTTTGTATCCAGAAACTTCACATGCGCATATCGGTAAGCCTCGTAGACCGTCGGATCCAGCAGACGTTCGAGCAGATCTTCGCGGAGAATGTTACGAAAGATGTATGCGGTCACCCCTCTCGCATAAACGCCGATATCTTCAGATGGTAAGCTTGTATTTTTGTTTTTTATCCCCTCCGGCCACTCTTTTTCTGCCATGTCCACCACCATATTATGGAAGACATGAAACAACGCCGTGAGCTGAGACAGAACAAAATTGTCATCGTTCCTCGAATCGGCAATCAAGACATCGCGGGCGGTGGTCTGAAAACTGCCTGAGGCGGGCTCGAACACTGTTCTGGGGAGATCTCTTTCGGGCTTTATCAGATCTTCGTCGCCTTGATCTGCAGACCGCGTCGCCCCCACTTTGAGCCTCCGCCGTATTTTATTTTCCACGCCTTCTTGCGCGTACGCAAAGGGGCATGCGGCGGCCCCCCCGCCAAAGACCGTTTCAAGCTCAAGTCCAGCCGTCCGAAGGTTTCTGACGGGACGTCGCGGGCCTGAAGGATTGGGATTTGGGACGGACGTTCTCGTAAGGTCGTGAATCGCTAACTGCAGGAGATAGGTGTAGCCCGCAGGGATGCCTATTTTCGTGTCCGTGCGACGGTTCTCAAGTTTATCCATATTTGCGGTTGGCCCGACCGGATTGGAGCTTACGAGTTTGGACAAACGCTCAAGCAGGTCCTTTGTCTTTTTCCAGTCTTTCTTACTGTGCCCGCAACCGCGATAACCCTTACCTTCTGGATGACAAATGAAGTGATGAAAGCCAAAATGGTCGCCACCGCAATGTTCTGCCAAATCTCCGAGTTCAGGACACCATTCTTCAGGCACCTGTGTTCTATCACCATGAATTGTGCGCATCAGCCCCACCCCCGTATAAAGACCAGTATATTTGTTGCCCCTTCGACCTCGCGTTTGCTTGTGCTTTGCAAACTTCGAGCTCCGTTTCTCGAAATAACAATCCATTATGCAGCGTTAGTCCAGCGTGAATCTTTCAAAGTTTGATATTATTTTGTGCTTTTCTCGGGAAATTGTCTGCAATCAGAGTTGTTATTTGAAGCGAAGCAACGCTACTCACGCAGGATTCACGATTGACCGTGCACCTTGATCCAGCGTCAAATCCGCGAGCGAATACATTCTTGGACACAGATAATCAGTTTGCTGTCCGCGCTGAGGGCGTTTGATGAGGCGCAAACACGGAATCCAGTGCGAAATGGAAACATGTCAAATCTGAAAAGCCTTATTGCCCGACAAAGAGCCGGGTTCACCTTCGATCGCGTTTTCTACACCGAGCCTGAAATCTTCCGCCTCGACTTCACGCACATCATATCGGCGCAGTGGCTGTTCATCGATCATGAAACCAGTCTGCGCCATGCAGGCGATTACGTGTTGTACGAAGTGGGCGGCGAATCGATCATCGTGGTTCGCGACAGTGATGGCGATGTGCGGGCTTATTTCAACGTCTGCCGCCACCGCGGTTCGCGAATTTGTCTCAAGGACCGAGGGAACATCGGAAAGTTTGTGTGCCCCTATCACGCCTGGACCTATGACCTTTCCGGCGAACTCATTACGGCACCCAGAATGCCGCCGGACTTTGACCGGGCAGGCTATGGACTGCGCTCCTGCCCTGTGCGCATTTTCGAAGGCCTGATTTTCGTCAACCCGGCTCCTGCAGACACCACGCCGGATTTCGAGGCGCTGACCAGCGGGTTCGGTGGCTTCCTGCGGCCGCACGGGCTGCCGCAAACCAAGATCGCCCATCGTGCCGCATATCCAATCGCTGCCAACTGGAAGCTGGTTATCGAGAATTTTCGCGAATGCTATCACTGCGCGCCGGCTCATCCGGAATACACCGCGGTCAACGCCTATGTGAAATCCGGTCTCAAGAGTTACCGGGAAAGCGTAAGCGCCTGGGAACAAAAGGCCCGTGAGCTTGGCCACGTCACGGGCATCGAGAGACCGCAGGACGCGCGCTCCGGGCAGCCCCTGGTGGCCTGGCGCCAGCCTATTCGAGACGGCTTTCTGACCCTGACCAACGATGGCTCCCCCGCGGGCCCGTTGTTGGGCGATTTCAAAGAGTATGACGGTGGCGAAACATTCGTCGCGTTCAGCCCGCTGTATTATGTGTACGCCGCCAATGACCATGCGACGCTGTTCAGGATTACGCCCCTGGACGTATCCCGGACCGAAATCGTGATCACCTGGGTGGTCAGGGAAGATGCACGCGAAGGTATCGACTACGATGTCGACCACGTGAAGTGGATGTGGGATGTCACCACCCGGCAGGATGTACAGATCATCAACAACAACCAAAAAGGCGTGAACTCCATCGCCTACACTCCCGGTCCCTACAGCCAGGAAGAAGCCGGCACAGCAGACTTCACCGCGTGGTATCTGGATCAGATGCGCAAGGTGGCTGATACACAGTAAGCTTGGATTGAATGGGCGCCCGGGGGAGCGATCGTCGATGTTTCATCAGTTTGACAAAGATGATCTCCGCGCCATTGAGCAGTGTTTCCTGCGCGGCCCGGTAGAGCGTGGCACCTCCGCCGCAGATAACAAGCATGCTTCCGCCATCGCCGACTTGTTCGGCCTTGCGCCCGCAACCCGCCTGGCCGACCGCAGGCCGCCGTGGCCGCTCGCCTGGATCGCGAAGCTTGATCAGTTGTTCATCGTGAACCCGCCGGATGCGCCCGGCTATTTCTTCGCCGGCGGCGTGATGCGCCTGCCCGATGTCCGCGGGCAGATGCAGTCCCACAGCGTCACCGGGTTGGGGCTCACCGCGGCCGAAGCCTTATATGCCGCGTCCGGTGAAATCGCAGAGATGGAAGCGCTTTATGCTACCGGCGGGATTTGCGGTGAGGCCGGCGATGGGCATGCGGGCGTGACGAAAGCCGAGGCGCTGCTGGAGCGCCTCCCCGCGTCGATGGCGGACCAGCGGGCCAGCCTGGCCTGGACCGCGGCGACGTGCTGGGCCGATGCGCAACCTGTTCTGGTGCCCGTGGCCCTGTGCTCGGGCGCAGCGTCCGCAAGCGTTGGCGCCGCGCCACTGGTGGCCTTGAGCGAGGGATGCGGCGCGGGCGCGACGCTCGCCGATGCGCTCACCCATGGCATATTCGAGCTGGTTGAGCGCGATGCCTTCGCCCTTTGGTGGTATGGCGGCCGACCGACACGGGCGATCGAATTCGATACTGACGCCGACGCAGAATTTACAGCCTTTCGGGGCAATGTCCGCGGTACCAACTGCACGCGGCATGACCTGCTGCTCGACATCACCACCGATCTTGGCGTGCCAGTGGCTGCCGCCGTCTCCTGGGATGCGGCCGGCCGCAAGATCGCCTGTGGCACGGCGGCGCGCAGCACCTACGGCGCCGCCATCAGGGCTGCATATAAGGAGATGTGCCAGCTTGAGTTCGGCTATCACATCGTTTGCCAAAAGAAACGGCAAAGCGGCGGCAAGGGCCTCGGCGCCGCGGATCTCGCGCGACTGGATCAAGGCGAACGCCTGATTGCGCATAAGGTGCCCATGCTCGACGCCGGTGCGCGCCGGCGCCGATTGTGCCAGGAAGACTGCGGCGATGAAGCTGCCGGGGGTGCGGAAAACACCCTCTCATCCCTGGCTCGGCGCGCCGATCTTCTGTGGGTACGGATCGGAGCCGATGAGGCCAGCCTCAAGGTGGTGAAGGTGCTTTCCGCCGATCTCCAGCCCGGCAGCCCGAAAATCCAGACCGCCCGCCTGCGTCGAGTACTCGAGCAGACCGGCGGAACGGAAGAATACAAAACGGGGCAGGTCCTGGTTTGACCGGGCAAATGCTTAACCCTGCATGGCTTCGTTATCGTGACAGGAGTTCGATCGAACGCTTCAGGCTCAGCGATGCGGGGTGTGACGTTTGCAGGATCTCAAGATCTTTGGCGGTTTGCGTCCGCTTCTTTTTGAGCTCGGCTATGAGCCCGGAATCCCTCGGATAGATCGCCGCAATCTGAGCCTTGTCCTGGCTCGAGAGTTCATAGGCGAGGTTCTCCGTGTAACAGCGGCTGTTTTCGCCGGCATAGAAGAACTCCGCCGGGAACCAGTATTTCATGATCGAATATTTGTCGAACGGCCCGGCGTCATACGCCTGCGCGTCGGCAAGCTGACGCAGGTTATAGTCGACCTTGCTGCGCGGCCAGTAATCGGGTGCGCCGCTCATATAGGTGTAGATGCCGGGATAACGGTAGTAGAGGTCTTCGATCAGATTGCCATTGGAATCGGTGGTCGAGACGTAGCCTGCGTCATCATCCCAGCGCCATTCATCATCGCACCCGTCTTTGGGGTTTTGATGTTCATGCTCAGCTCCCAGGGCGTGGCCGAATTCATGCAAGACCGTTCCCTGGAATTGTTCCGCATTGAGGCTGTCAATGGCGCCCAGGTTCATCGATGCATCCCACGCGGGATAGATCTCCGAATTGACACTGTCGTTCCCCACCGCCGACCAATAGGTATCGCCATCAAACATAATTCTTATGTCGGCGGCATAATCGTCATCGCCGGATGAGTACGACCGATAGGTTTGGCTCTGCTTATCGAAGCCGAAATCGAGTTTGATATTGGCATGCTTTGTCCATTCGAGCGCTGCAGCTTCAATGCGCCTGTGCAGATCCGTATCGCCCGATTTGAATGCGACGGTGACCGTCTGGTCCGGCAACCAGCGCAGGGCCGGTTTCACAACGACCAACTGCGGGGCGATGGCGTCCAGCTCTAGCCTGCGCTGCTTCAGTTTCTCTGCGATGTGGTCCGGATAGGCTTCCAGCGCCCGGCGTTTCATCTCCTCGGCCGCAGCCGGCAGCGACGACAGGGCCATCGTAGTCCCGAACAAGGCTATCGCCATGCGGTGTGTGATCTGGTTCCGTTTCATGTTGTTTCCTCCTGAGGCCCGTATTGAACGAAAAGACGGCGCAATCAGCCTGACCGGCCTATTCAGCAGACCGCCGCGCCGCTGATTCAGCCCGGTAGATACTTCTTGGCGATGCCTTCGATGAAATCGGTCCCGGCATAGCCCGCGGCCATGATGCCGAACAGAAATTTGGCGCGGATATCGTCGAGATCGAGCCGGTTCGCCTCAACCGCCGTGTCCTGCGTGGCATGGGCGGCAATTCCCGCCAGCGCACCGGCGGCAAACCCGATCATCAGGCTCAGCACCAACTCGCTGGCGACGAATGTTTCGACGAATGACGTCTTGGTCTCCGCCGCCTTGTCACGCAGCTTCTTGAGCCCGACGACAACCCGCAGCATCTGCCCGATAGCCCCGAGCAGACCGCCGAGGATGATCAGTGTAATCCAATCTGATGCACTCATTTTTTGCCCCTTTGATGTTTCAATGCTCGACAATACGTCGCCTCATTAGGAGGGCTGCAGCCAGTGGCTATGCGCGTAACCGGTGGTGTCATCATTGTTTTCGACCACCTCTGCAACCAGCCACCAGTTGCCCAAGTTTTCGATGACATTCACCTCAGTTCCATTAGCAAGGTTCTTGATCAACCGGCCCTCGACAGAGCTGGAACTGCGCAAATTCAACCCGTTTAACGAGTTGACGCGGAAGCGAACATCGTTCCACGAATCTTCTGATCGCCCGAACAAGCGGGCCTTGAATCGATCCATCTCAAATGCGGGACCGGGATCGATCTTCCGTATCGGGGAAATGTCATCGTGGCCGACCACATCCCAAGGGTCCATGCCGTAAGCCTCAACGATCGCTCTCGAGGCCTCTAAACATGCCTCGATTTGCGGGCTGTCAAAAACCTCCCATCCGTAGGTCGCTCCCGGCGAATTCTTGTGCTCAGCTAGAACGACGCGTTCGCTGGGGACCGGTGCCCCAGTCCAACTGCGCCAGGGACCGTTGGCAGATTTTTGAAGTTTGCCCCAGTTGGAGAGCTCGATTCCGACGGAATGGCTATTGACACCATTGACATTCTTCCAGCGGCTCTTGCCGGCATGCCAACCCACCTGGTCAAACTTGAGCATTTGCGTGATGTCTCCATCCTGCCCAATGACGAGATGCGCGGAAACCTTACTGCTGGGTTTCCTGAAATAGTTGACGGTGCCCGCGGCGCTGTTGCCGGCGGTGTAGTGGATTACAAGAAACCTCGGTTCTCCACCGGTCGATGGCCCACTCGTATTCGGCGACCGAACGAACGGAACCAATTTTCCGTCGAGGCCTCTAAGCTTGTGATTGGTAACACGCATTGTTTGCCCCTTTAAAATAGGATTTTCTCTCTGACCAATCCGCTCTCGCGGAAGCGCACCTCTAGGCTTCGGCCTTAGAAACGAGCACCCAGCGCCACTTGCCAGAACTCTTCCTTTTGCAGACTGAGATCATTACGACCGTGCACGTATTTGAACGAGACGACGTAGTTCGGCGCGCCGCCCAAAAAATACGACGCCCCAAGCTCCAGCCGCTGCAAGTTGTCGAGCGGTGATGATATAAACTCGGACCATTCGTAGCTTGCGTTGAACGTAAAGTTCGTAATGAACGGAATGTCGGGAAATTGAATGGCGACTTCTGCCACCCCACCGATTGCAAAAAACTCGTCCTTGTTTCGGAGCAACGGATTACTGCCTGCATTCAGGACGTAGTTGCCCTCATATTTGAAATGAATGTCCGGCCTGATTCGAATTGGGCCTTGGTGGCTGTAGATGCCGATTGGTACTCCAAAAAAGCTAAAGGCCGGACTTATCGTGCCATCGAACGCGACTTCCTCTGCATTTTGTTCAGTATCCAGAATAAATTTCGGCGCTGCATCGAATGTTACTGTGAGGTTTGGGTCAAGTGCGGTGTATGAAAACAGCACGCCTGGGCTGATAACTTCAATCTCGTTTGTCCCTCCAGCCTTGCTTGTTTCGCTACGCTTGTATTGTACGTAGGGTATAATCGAGACATCCGTATGCGTGCTCAACTCCATGCCCAAGACGCCGTCGAGACTGAAGGTGTCAGCCCCAGCCGCCTGGTTTTGCGTGTAGGAAACGGTTGCGGTTGAGAGATCCTGAATGTTCCCGGGGGTCGCAGCTTTGTGCAAGTCTCCGACCTTGCCCCGAAGCCGAAATATTTGAGAAATCTTAGAAGATATTGTCACGAAAACCGAAACTTCGGATTCTTCAATCTTGAATGGGATACATTCGATTGTAACGCTCGCTCCTGAGCCGAACAGATCGAGGAAGGTTGCGTCGTCAGTTCCGTGGATCTGGTAGATTTTCTGATCGCTTGTCGGTGACAGGAATACATCGCGATTGTTGAGAAATCGGGTTATTGCCAGCTGTGTACTCGTGAGAGGGCTTTTCGATGCCTCCGATGTGCTTTCCAATAGCGAAGCCAAAAGGTTTGACGCATCGCCGGAGCCCGTCGGAACCGCCTTGCTCGGAAGGTCCGCCAGTATCTTCTCTGCCAGCTTGCGCTTATCGACGAAACGTCTTCCGTCTTGGGCAGCAACGCAGAAATCTTCCTCAGATTGCGCCTTCGGCGTTAGAACCTCTTCGATTTCGACGATTGCCTCCGCGCCGTTGGACCAAAGGATAAGGGTCGAGCACACAGCGAATGCCAGGGGATATCTATTCATCATCCCGCCCTCACGCTGCGGTTGGTGCTGTCAGCACCACCTTGTTGCCTTCGAGTATTTCGTTCGTAAGTCGGTCCACGCTGACCCACAGTGGTTTCTGCAGAGTCGCTTTGACGTCATCGAGACCGATCACAAGTACTTTGTACTCAATTCTCTTAGCGTGCAGTCGTTGCTCGACTACCTTCAAGATGCGACCCCAAGCTTCCTTGTCCGCCTTGTAGGTGACTGCGGGAACATGGGTGAGCCGTCCCCTGCCTGGTTTCACAATATTTTCGTCCTCGAGCGTGCGAAACAGGACTCGATCCACGTCCCGCATAACCCGAGGCCTCGACAGTTTTTTGTGTTGCCCGTTACCCATTTCATTCCCTCCAATAATATTTGGGATTAGCAATCAGTTCGAATGGAGGAGCAGTAAAGCCGGCCGCGTGATTCAACCGTGAATCTTCGAAATGGGCGGAAGCTTGCCGGCTGTTGAGAACCTTTACTGCCTAACTGAAACGTTCCGGCAACGATATCGATGCTGTATATTTCTGACCGACTGGAGCACTGCCTTCTAATTGAATTGAAATCCCGACCACGCCAATCGAGGGCAGGCAACCGAACGGTCACGTTTGCACGCACGAGAGTGTTGCTGGAGGAGCCAATACTTGCGCACGCTGAACAAACTGTGGGCCAAACGGACATACCAAATCCCTTTTAGGGTGTCGCGCCAGCGAGAATCACGGAAGCCGGATCCCGTCTAGGGCGCTATGTCGACGCTTGTGGACTGGGAAATAGCAGGGGTGTTTTTCAAGATGTTCTCCCTCGGCCCGCTGCGCAAGTCAGTAGTCAACCCGGCACTTTCAAACGACTCGAATGCCGGCGGCACTTGAAGAACTGCATATGCAATGACGTCGAAGACAAAAATCCGAAGAAATCAGCCAAGCCATCGCTTCGCAACCGCTTGAGCGAGCACACCCTGACTCACGATGGATTCACGGCGCTCCCGATTAAGTGTCTGAGCGTACGAACCTACTAGGGAGATCTCACCATGGCGACCATGTCTTTTTCCGTCGAAACCGATGCAAACGGTTTCTTTCAAAAAACCCACACATTCGATTCGCCTGCCTTCTGGGACATGACCGTGGATCTGCGGGCCAAGCTCGCAGCGCCTGCCGACACCTGCATTATCGGCACTGTCGACATCGATGCTGCGGACGGCACCGTCCTCAACCAGGAGAAAAACTTCAGGGTTTGCCACGGTGAAAAATTCAAACTCGGCCAATGGCGCATCGACAAGCGCGAGAACGTTGTCGTGGTGCGCGGCAAGACGGTCCCTAAACGTGCCAAAACCACCGTCACCGTCGAGATCAAGACCGGCTAGATCGCTTCACGCTCATTTGGACCACCGGAAGGTCGGGGTTTCGTGCCTTCCGGACTGCGTTACGGGCCCCTTGTGGACGCTAAGTCCACAGCGGGACCCGTACCTTGCCGGCAGACGCGAAATCCCGGTCAAGGCGATTCCATATGAACGTGAAGCGATCCAGGACCCCGTGCCCGGCGAATAGCGGCTGCCACATCTGCCGACTATTGCTTCGCACCAGAATAAGGATACAGCAATGGCCAAATTCGACATCTTGCCCGGTATCACCTTCGTTGACAGGAATGACTGGGGGGCTGACCAGTCGATTCCCAGGCTGGGGCACCGGGTGGGCCGCACACGGCGCACCCACGTCATCATTCATCATACGGTGACGCCGGACAGTTCGGACAGCAGCCCAAATCTCTGGGAAACGCAGGATGAAGTTTTCAAGATGATGGGGCGGTTGCAGAAGATTCGCCCTGATCTCGGCAAGGATGTACCGTATAATTTCGTGGTGTTTCTGATGAAGAAGGCGGGCTCCGTCATGGTGTGCGAGGGACGCGGTGAAGACCGTACCGGCGCCCACACCTCAGGTCAGAACACAAAAGGCATCGGCGTCGCGTTCTGCGGCAACTTCGAGGACGACATTTCAGATGCCGATGTGTCTTCGCGAATGCATCTGATTTCACAGTTCCTCGGCTGGCTCAAGTTCGATCCCAGTCATCCCGACTACGGCCAGTTCGACCCCATGAG
>JAJFHM010000303.1 GCA_021775625.1 Hyphomicrobiales bacterium
GCTGATCCTGCGGGCATCGTCACGGTTGAGCGTGTGAGCCAGGGCTTGCGCCCCGGCGGCGGCGTCGACGCCATCGAGGAATTTGGTCACCGGCGCCATGAAGCGCGCTTCAAGTCCGGCAAGTTTGTCGGCGAGCGTGAAGGACATGGCGCCGTCGGACAGAAGGACAATCAGGTCGCTCGCATCGAAGCGGGTGAGCCTGAGCCGCTGGCGCCAGTCGTCACCGGTGAAGAAATAGGTCTCATTTGCGTATTCGCCGTTTTCCGGCGCCGAAAGTGTTGCTTCGGACCAGTCCGCGCCGTTGTGAACCGCAGCACCTGCGCCGTCGCCGATGTGCAGGAACAATCCGCCTTCAGGCTCTGCCACCACGGCGACCAGCGTCGCGGCGTAGTCGCGCAGCTTCAGTGCGTCATCCGCATCCTGTGAGTCCGAGGCCCGGTAGCGGAACTCATCGCGCACCATCGAGATCGCATCGGCAGCGCGTTCGAGCCATTTGCTGTTTTCCGCATCGTCTGCTGACAGCGGAAGGCTACAAGCCGCGAGTTCCTGCACGAGAAAGTCGCAGAGACGTTGCGCCCCTTCGTCAGAGTGCCTGGCCGATCCGGCCCCGTCGGCGATGGCGGCGACCAGGCGCCGGCCCTCCGCCAGATGGCAGAAAGCGTCCTGACACGGAGTGCCGTCTTCTTCGTGATCAGGGCCGCGAACGGCCGCGCCGACAATCTTCCAGGAACTCATGGCACACCGTCACGTCAGATTTCCGCCCAGCCTTCGGGTGCGGGAAGCTGGGTGGTCTCGTCGGGCGCCGCCTTGGACGCACTTGAGACGGAACGGCTCAGCCACATGAAGAGCTCCTTGAATTTCAGGCCCTTCAGGCGCAAGGCCGGCTTGGTGGCGAATTCGCTCAGCGCTTCGAGATCCGATTCCGCCGTGCCGATGGGAAAGATTGCAACCTTTTTCGCAGCTTCCGCGTCACGGCAGCGCTGTGCCACTTCGCGCCAGTCGTAATCCGTCGGTACGCCATCTGAGATCAACATGATCCAGGGACGGGTCGAGGGAATGCCGTTGGCGTCGTAATTGGCCTTTTGTTCTTCGATCTTGTCCAGAGCGACCGCCATGGCGGCGCCGATTGGCGTGCGGCCATGGGCCTGGACGGTGGGCGGCTCGAAGGTGATCGCATCGCACCAGTCGTTGAGGATTTCGACCTCGTCGTTGTCGCCGGCGCGGATCACAAGCAGCTGCACGCGCACGCTGGCGGTGGTGTCCGCCTTGAGCTCCTTCGCGAGCACGGCGAGCCCTTCATTCAGTTCGCGGATCGGCTGGCCGTCCATGGAGCCCGAACCGTCGAGCACGAGAACGCATGGGGTTCTCTGCGAATTGTTTTCGACCAGCTCGACGTCGGGAATGGTCATGATGTTCATTGGATGTCCCTCCTCGATGTGAGGCATTAATGTGAAATCTGGCCGGAATTGTCCGCGATTTTGGTTAAGAACCCCCAAATCTGCGGGAGACATTGAATTCGCCGGGAAATATAGCGATTACTGTGCGGTTCGCGTGACCCGGTAGATCGCACCGGCGTAGTCGTCTGAGATGTAGAGCGTCCCGTCCGGCGCTTCGATGACGTCGACCGGGCGGCCGATCACGTCGTCGTCCTTCTCGAAGCCTGCAGCGAAGGTCTTCTGCGTGATCGAACCGTCCTCGCCCCAGTGCAGCGACACCACCCGGTAGCCGATCTTGGTTTCGCGGTTCCATGAGCCGTGCTGGCCGACCATGGCGGCGCCTTCAAGCGGTGTTCCGGTTTGGTGTTTGAGGAAATTGATGCTGAGCGGCGCCACATGGGCCTGGAAGTTATGGGCCGGCGCAATCGGGGTGAGCTCAGAGGCGCGGCGGTCATCGCCGTGATCTACGTCAGGCACATTGTTGCCGTTGAAGTAGGGCCAGCCGTAAAATCCGCCTTGCGAGATCAGGTTGAGTTCGTCGGGCGGGAAGTCGTCGCCCGACCAGTCGCGGCCATTGTCGACACCGTAGAGGTGACCGGTGCCGGGCTGCCAGTCGAACCCCACCGTGTTGCGCAATCCGGTGGCGTAGAGTTCCGGTTCGGCCACGCCCGGCCTGAAGCGGATCATGACGGCGCGCCAGGGATTGTCTTCGATGCAGACATTGCAGCTTGAGCCGATGGAGACATAGAGCCATCCATCCGGTCCCTTCCTGATGGTCCGGGTAAAGTGGCCGCCATCGTCGGGCAGATCCGCCAGGACCACGGTCTTGCCCGCAATTGTGCGTGCGGCGGGTTCGTAGCGGTAACGGACGATCTGGTTTTCCTCGCCCACATAAAGCGTCTTGCCGTCGAGCCAGATGCCGTGCGGGCGTTCCAGGCCGGTGTCGAGGATCTCGATGCCGTCGCTGCGGCCATCGCCGTTTGCGTCGCGCTTGACCAGAACCAGATTGCCTTCGCTTTTGGAGGTGACCAGGAGATCGCCGATGGGGGTGATCTGCATGGCACGGGCGCTGTCGATGCCGGTGGCATAAAGGCTGATCCGGTAACCGGGAGGAAGCGTTATCCGGGCGCGCAGTTCCGCATCGGCGTCGAAATCGATGTTCGAACCGAACACCCAGCCGGTCAACGGGACATTGACCGGCAAGAATGAAATAACTGCCACCAAAACCACGAGGATGGCGGCGACGGCAAACAGCAAGATGCTGAGGAAACGGCTCACATGTGCTCCTATGGCTAGAGCATGATCTTTTCAAACGGTTCCATTTGAAAAGATCATACTCTGGTTGGTGAGGTATCATACAGCCGCCATGCGGAAGCATCCATTGCGGCAGAGAATGAATTTTCATACAACCTCTCCTTACCTGCGCCCTTGCGAGACGGGGCCGGTTTCATTCCAGGAGAACGTCGATGCGTTCCTTTCATCTTCCCGGCCGGTCTACGGCCTATGGCGCCAACGGCATGTGCGCCAGTTCGACACCATCGTCCACGCTTGCAGCCGTCGATATGCTGCGCCGCGGTGGCAATGCGGTGGACGCAGCGGTCACGGCGAGTGCCGTTCTGCTGGTGAGCGAACCGCACATGACCGGTATTGGCGGGGACTGTTTCGCCCTCGTGGGCCGTGCCGATGGCAGCGTCACCGGCCTGACCGCATCAGGGCGTGCCGCCAGGGCTGCAGATGCGGACTGGTTGGCGGCAAGCGGGCTGAGTGAGATTGCCGGCGACAGCATCCATTCCGTGACCGTTCCCGGCGCCATCGATGGCTGGGACCGCCTGTTGAAAGACCACGGCACGGTGTCCCTGGGGGAGGCGTTGCAGCCGGCCATCGAGATCGCGGAAGCAGGCTCGGTGATCACACCGCGCCTGGCGGCGGACTGGGTCAAGGTCGTCGGCAAGATCGCAGGTGATGCCGGGGCCCGTCAACATTATCTCAAAGACGGCCGGGCACCGCGGCTGGGCGAAGTCATGACCTATCCGGCGTTCGCGCGGACGCTGCGGATCCTGGCCGAGAAGGGGCGCGATGCCTTTTACGAGGGCGAGCTGGCGGAGGATATGGTGTCCTGTCTGGCCGGTCATGGAAGCCTTTTGACGGCGGAGGATTTTGCGGCGACGAAATCGGATTATGTGGAGCCGATCTCAACCACCTATGGGGCCCGGGAAATCCTCGAAATCCCGCCGACCGGGCAGGGCATCACCGCCCTTGTCATGCTGAACATCCTGAGCCGTTTCGATATGGCCGGGTTTGCGCCGGACAGCATCGAGCGGCATCACCTCCAGATTGAAGCCGCACGGCTGGCCTTTGAGCTGCGCGGCCGCCACGTTGCGGATCCGGATTTTGCCGACGTCCCGGTGGACTGGCTGTTGTCTGGCGAACTGGCCGATCAACTGGCGTCGCGCATCGATATGAAGAAGGCGATTGCCGACATCCCGGCAGCGGTGGGACCGAAGTTTTCCAACACCATTTATCTTTGCGTCGTCGACAAGGACCGCACGGCGGTGTCGTTCATCAATTCGGTCTATTCCTCCTTCGGGGCTGGTATTGCGACGCCGAATTCGAGCATCATGTTTCACAACCGGGGCTCATGTTTTGTCGCAGAGCCGGGTCATCCAAACTGCATTGGACCGGGCAAGCGGCCGATGCACACGATCATTCCGACCATGGTCAAATCGGCTGGCAAAGTCACCATGCCGTTTGGCGTTATGGGCGCGCATTACCAGCCCATGGGCCACACCCAGGTCATGCTCAACATGTTCGCCTACGGTATGGATGTTCAGGAAGCCATCGATTATCCAAGGTTCTTTCCCGACCCGTACGACCATGTGGTCGGACTGGAAGCGGGTGTGCCCGATGCGGTGGCGGGGGGATTGTCTGACCTGGGTCATAAGGTTGAACGCGCAGCCTCGCCCTGGGGCGGCGGCCAGGCGATCAGCATCGATTGGGAAGACGGGACTTTGTCCGGCGGGTCCGATCCCAGAAAAGACGGGATTGCGCTCGGATATTAGAGCATGCTCTAAATCCGTTTCTGCGCGATTTTGCGAGGACCGGCCGCGGATTGCGCCACCTCGCGATAGGCGGCATTAATCCGTTCGGGAAAATACCGGGCAAGCCGGCGGTCGGATTTGCCAGATGATTTCTGCGCAATCAACTGAGCTGCGAGCGAACCGGATATGCCCGGACGGGCGGGCGATGTTTGCGAGCGGGCCTGTGAATGCACCATGGGCACCTGCGCGACAGGTGCTTCAGCCGGCGTTGCCTCGGACGCACTTTCCACAACATAACTGTCGTCGCTATGTCCGGCACGCGTTCTGTCCCGGGCCGTCCGCGAGGCCGGAAAAATCCGCGTGATGGTGTGAACTGTGAACGTCATCTTGCATGCGTGCCAATCTGGAACATCTTGGCTTGATACAAGCAATTCCCCGGCCAGCTGCGGTCGCATTTTGTTAACCCTAGGGCGCGAAAACACCGGATTAGTGTCGAATTTACTGAAAATTCGACAGACATCGACGCCGCGGAGCTGTGCATTTCGGGTTTCTTTAAGGGTTGAACGCTAGTCTCGATCCTTGGGTATGGCCGTCCTATGCGAACTGTCAATCGGCCCAAACAAAGCAACAATAGTGTTTTGAAACGTGGGACCTTGGCGTGGATTTCTTGTTAAAACAAAATGCGGATGCAACCCTGGAAACACCTTCCGCCACCGATGGCGCCGGTTTTGTGGCGACGTCTGGTTCGATGCCGGTTGTGGACGCTACAGCGATGAACCCAAACGCCGCCGGTGACCGGTTTCGCCAGGCAGTTCTCGCGGTTGAACAGGTGGTTTACGAATGGGAGGTCGGCTCAGATTGCCTCACCTGGAGTGAAAACGCCGGCAAGGTTCTGGGCATTCCCAACATCACGGCAATTGATACGGGCAAACGGTTTGCAAATCTTCTGGACCCTGCCAACCCGGAGAACCGCTATGACACGGTGACGGCGTCAGGCGAAGTGGACGAAGGCGCCGGGGTGCTTTTCCAGTTGAAATACCGGATCTATCCGCGTGGCCGCGACACGGATGTGACAGCGTGGATCGAAGACAGCGGGCGCTGGTATGTGGGGCCGGATGGCGGTCCTGCGAAGGTTGTTGGCGTTCTGCGCAATGTCGACAAGCTTCACGAGCGCGAAGAAGCGCTGAAGTATCTGAGTTCATACGATCAGCTGACCGGTCTTATCAACCGGGCGAAGCTTGCCGATGAACTGCAGCAGGCGATCGTGGATTCGGAAACCTTCCAGATGCCCTGTGCGTTCATGCTGGTTGCGGTTGATAATCTGGCGATGGTCAACGATGCCTATGGTTTTGATGTTGCCGATCAGGTGATTGCCGCCGTCTGCAAGCGCCTCGGCGGTGTTTTGCGCGGCGGCGACGCGATGGGCCGTTATGCCGGCAACAAGTTCGGCATCGTTCTGGCGAGTTGCAGCGAGACCGATATTCAGGTCGCGGCGCAACGGCTTTTGAGAGCCGTCCGCGACACCGTTACCGAAACCGCCGCGGGACCGGTTTCCGCCACGGTTTCGATTGGCGGCGTTTCCCTGCCACGGCACGCCCGCACGGCCGACGAGGCGATGGTGCGGGCCGAAGAAGCGCTTGACCGTGCGAAGGCCAAACACCGTGACAGCTTCGTTGCCTATAAGCATTCCCAGAAGCGCGAATCCGTGCGCAAGCGGAACATCATGCTCGCTGACGAGATTATCTCGGCATTGAACACGCGCCGTCTCGCAATCGCCTATCAGCCGATCGTTCGCGCCGACACCAAAGAACCTGCGTTGTACGAATGTCTGTTGCGGCTGCTGACGCCGGAAAACGAAGTGGTATCGGCAGGTCACTTTATTCCGGTTGCGGAACAGCTCGGACTGGTAAGGCTCATCGATCACCGGGTTCTGGAGCTTGCGGTAGAAACCCTGGAACAGTTCAAGCATGTACGCCTGTCACTGAACATTTCCGGCATGACTGCCGCTGATCCGCGCTGGCTTGCCAACCTGTCCGCCTATATCGGCGCCCACCGCGACGTGGCGGAACGGTTGACGGTGGAAATTACCGAGACCGTAGCGCTGCAGGACCTGGAAGAGATCTCGCAATTCATCAGCACTGTGCGCGATATGGGCTGTTTGGTGGCGATCGATGATTTCGGTGCCGGTTACACATCCTTCCGCAATCTGAAGACATTGGATGTCGACATGGTGAAACTCGATGGGTCTTTCTGCGAGAAGCTGGTGGACAACCCCGACAATCAGTTCTTCGTGCGGACCCTGACGGACCTGGCGAAGAACTTCAATCTCAAGACTGTCGCCGAATGGGTTGAAGACGAAGCCGACGCGGAACTCCTGCGCAGTTTCGGCATCGACTATTTTCAGGGCTTTCTTTACGGAGCGGCGGAGATCCAAACACCGTGGCAGAACGGAGCCACGGGCGACCCGTCTCAGCTAGCGGCACTCTGAGTCCTGACCCTAGGTTTCAGGATTTTTTGGCCAGGTCGTTGATCTGCTTCTGCATTGCCTGCAACTGCTGCTGCAATGCCTGCAAGTCATCTGACGGCTGCGGCGGTTCGTGCGGTGCGTCCGGCTTGGCTGCGGCCGGTTTGTCGGCGGCGAGCGGCGTAAACATGCTCATGGCATTTTCGAACATGGCAAGGTTCTGTTTGGTCAGCTCTTCCATCGCCTTGAAAGGCTCGGCTCCAAATGCACTTTGCATCTGGTCACGGATTTTGTCCTGTTCGGTGGTCAGTACCTGGAGCGAGGCGTCAAGATAAGACGGGACCAGGGACTGCATGCTGTCGCCGTAAAACCGGATCAGCTGACGCAGGAAATTGATCGGCAGCAGATTTTGCCCCTTGCTTTCCTCTTCGAAAATGATCTGGGTCAAAACTGAACGCGTGATGTCCTCACCGGTCTTTGCGTCGAACACCAGAAAATCGACACCCTCCTTCACCATGTCAGCCAGGTCTTCCAGCGTCACATAGGTGCTGGTTGCGGTGTTGTAGAGCCGCCGGTTGGCATATTTTTTTATGGTGATCGGTGTTTGGTCCGAGTCCGGTGCATTCGACACGGCTGATCCTTCCGAAATGAAGCCGTCTACGGGAAACGGCCGTTAGGCGGATATTGTTGCGCCTGCGAGATGACGAACGCAAGTGCGAAATCGGAAACAAAGTGAACAATCTCGGAGGCACTCCCGCCGGTGCACTCAAAACCTGGCGGGGTTCCGCGGAATATTGAGATATGTTGCAGTGCAACATTTATTTTGCAGTTGCACAGTAACTGTGATAAGGCTATTTTGCAATGACGCCCGATCCGGAGGCGGCCGCGGCTGGCCAAGCTCTGGACACCACCCGGTTTGCAGGTCAGAATTCGAACCGCAAGGGCAGCAAGATCGAAGAACTCTCAAGGCTCGAGGAGACAGGTAAAGATGGCGGATAATGGACAGGATGTAGTGATTGTATCAGCGGCGCGGACACCGGTGGGGTCGTTCAACGGCGCACTGGGCAGCGTGCCCGCCCATGACCTGGGCAAAGTTGCAATCGAGGCCGCGATGGAACGCGCCCACGTCAAGCCGGACGATGTCGAAGAAGTCATCATGGGCCAGATCCTGACCGCCGGCCAGGGCCAGAACCCGGCCCGCCAGGCGGCTGTCAATTCCGGCATCCCGGTTGAAAGCCCGGCATGGGGCGTCAATCAATTGTGTGGTTCGGGGCTTCGTGCAGTGGCGCTCGGCCTGCAGCAGATCAAGAACGGCGATGCCGGCATCGTTGTTGCCGGCGGGCAGGAATCCATGAGCCAGGCGCCGCACTGCAATTACATGCGCGATGGCCACAAAATGGGCAATTTCGAGATGATCGATACGATGATCAAGGACGGCCTGTGGGATGCGTTCAACGGCTACCACATGGGCAATACGGCAGAGAACGTTGCCGAGCAGTGGCAGATCACCCGCGAAATGCAGGACGAGTTCGCGCTGAAGTCTCAGAACAAGGCCGAGGCCGCCCAGAAAGACGGCAAGTTCAAGGAAGAGATCATCCCCGTGACCATCAAGACCCGCAAGGGCGATGTGGTCGTGGACCAAGACGAATATATTCGTCACGGCGCGAAGATCGACGACCTGCAGAAACTGCGCACGGTCTTCAACAAGGAAGGCAGCGTGACCGCCGGCAATGCGTCGGGCATCAATGATGGCGCTGCCGCAGTTGTATTAATGAGCGCCGATGAGGCTGAAAAGCGTGGCCTGGCACCGCTGGCGCGGATCAAGTCCTGGGCCAATGTCGGTGTCGATCCTGCAATCATGGGCACCGGACCGATCCCGGCCTCCCGCAAGGCGCTTGACCGGGCCGGGTGGAGTGTCGACGACCTTGACCTGGTCGAGGCCAATGAGGCGTTTGCCGCACAGGCCTGTGCTGTGAACAAGGACATGGGCTGGAATCCGGACATCGTGAATGTGAACGGCGGCGCTATCGCCATCGGACATCCGATCGGCGCCTCGGGCGCCCGGGTCCTGGTGACGCTGCTGCATGAAATGAAACGCCGTGATGCCAAGAAGGGCCTCGCCACACTTTGCATCGGTGGCGGCATGGGCATCGCAATGTGTGTGGAGCGGGACTGACCGCCCTGCGCGTGCAGGAACTCGATTAGGAAATGAGGGAGAGGGTTTACCTCTCCCGGTAAACACTGAAGACGTTCGGCCCCGCATGAACCGGGGCGGCGAAGGGGATTTGTCATGTCTAAAGTTGCTATTGTCACCGGCGGGACCCGAGGTATCGGAGCTGCCATATCCATTGCCTTGAAAGCGACTGGATGCACGGTTGCAGCGAACTATGCCGGCAACGAGGAAGCCGCCAAGAAGTTCAATGATGAAACCGGAATTGCCACCTACAAGTGGGATGTTGCCGGGTTTCAGGCCTGTGCCGACGGCGTCGCCAAGGTCGAGGCCGAATTCGGTCCGGTCGATATTGTGGTCAACAACGCGGGCATCACCCGCGATGGCGTCATGCATCGGATGACGGAAGAGCAGTGGACCCTGGTGATCCGCACAAACCTGGACTCCGTGTTCAACATGAGCCGGGCCGTGATCGAAGGCATGCGGGACCGCTCTTACGGCCGCATCGTCAACATCTCGTCGATCAATGGTCAAAAGGGCCAGATGGGCCAGACCAACTACTCCGCCGCCAAGGCAGGCGTCATCGGCTTCACCAAAGCCTTCGCACAGGAAACCGCACGCAAGGGGATCACCGTGAACTGCATCTGCCCGGGCTATGTCAACACCGACATGGTGGCCGCGGTGCCGGAGAAAGTCCTCGAAAGCATCATTGCCGGTATTCCGGTCGGGCGTCTCGGCGAAGCAAACGAGATTGCCGATGCTGTGGTTTATTTGACCCGCGAAGCCTCCGGATTTGTCACCGGCTCAGTGCTCACCATCAATGGTGGCCAGTACATGGCCAACGGCTGATCGCATACTGCTTCAATTCGCCGGCGACCAGCCGGGGGCAGCGAGTTCGAAATGTTCGAACTCAAAGCCTGGGCTGACGGTGCAACCTGCAAGCGTCCATTCTCCCAGAGTCCTGGCCGATTGCCAGTGACCTGCCGGAACGGTGATCTGTGGCTGACCACTGGCCAGATCGTTGCTGAGCACAAAATCCTGCGAAGAAGATCCATCGGCGCTGATCGAAAGACCGAGCGGTGCACCGGCATACCAGTGCCAGATTTCGGCCGCATCGACCCTGTGCCACTGCGAAACCTCGTGCGTCTGCAACAGGAAGTAGATGGCGGTTCCGGAAGATCGTTCGCCGGGCTCTGCGGGGGGCCGCCAGGTCTCGCGGAAGTGGCCGCCTTCGGGATGCGGCTTGAGGCCGAGCTGGGCGATGATCTCGTCAGCGCCCAATTCGAACTGCATCAGAAGTTGTCCTTGCGCCGCCTGACTTCGGCGAACACGGCAGCCGGGTCCGCGCCTTCCATGCCCAACTGCTTTTGAACGCCGGGACTTGCCGGCCGCAGAAACGGATTTGTTCTGAGTTCGACGTCCAACGTTGTCGGCACGGTCGGTTTGCCGTTAGCTCTCAGCGCCTTGATCTGCTTTACCCGTTCGACCAGTTCCTGATTATCCGGTTCGATGGTGATCGCGAAGGCGGCATTGGCGAGGGTGTACTCATGGCCGCAGTAAACCGTGGTCTCGGCGGGCAGGGTCATGAGCTTTTGCAGGCCCGACCACATCTGCTCCATGGTGCCTTCGAAGACACGGCCGCATCCAAGGGCAAACAACGTGTCGCCGACGAATGCGACGCCGTCATCGGCGAAATAATAGGCGATATGGCCCAGCGTATGGCCGGGGGTTTCGATGATCTGCGCCACATGGCCGCCGAAATCATAAACGTCGCCTTCGCCAACCGCGGTGTCGAGTCCGGGGATTTTCGCGGCTTCCGGTTTTGGTCCGGTTACGGTGCAGCCCGTCTTCGCCTTGAGCTCCGCGTTGCCGCCGGTGTGGTCGCCGTGATGGTGCGTGTTGAGGATGTGCGTGAGCGTCCAGCCCTTCTCGGCAAGGGCTGCCTCGATGGGCGCCACTTCGGGCGTGTCGATGGTCGCGGTGACATTCTTATCTGCGTCGTGGATCAGGACGCCGTAATTGTCATTGAGACACGGAAACTGGTGGATCTCGAGTTTGGCCATGGCCGCTTCGCCTTTTGTTCTGTGTGTTGATGCGGCCAGTCATGGCACAGGTTCGGCAAAGGCGTCCAGCGCGTTTACCATGGCTTAGGCGGGGCTGGTGGCTGGTCGCCGGTTGAACTACATTCGCGGTCATGGATGTATTCGACCTGCAGGAGTTTTATGCCGACCCCCTCGGCGGAGTTGCCCGGCGCCTGATCGCACACCGCATCCGGACGCGGGTCACGACCGCCCGTGGTATGGCCATTGTGGGGCTGGGCTATGCCACGCCTTATCTTGCCGGATGGCGCGATGACGCGGATGCGGTCTTCGGGTTCATGCCGGCGCGGCAGGGCGTTGCCCGGTGGCCGCGGGACGGCGGCAATCTTGCCAGTCTCGTTGATGATGCCGAACTGCCTCTGCCTGATGGCAGTATCGATCTTGTTCTGGTGGTGCATGGGCTCGAGTTCACTGAGAACCTTTCAGAATGTCTGCGCGATGCGTGGCGGGTGCTGAAGCCCGGCGGCCGCATCGTCGCGGTGGTGCCCAACAGGCGCGGCCTGTGGGCGATGCGCGATACGACGCCGTTTGGCCATGGCCGGCCGTTCAGCCGGTCACAGCTCTCCAAGATCCTTCGTGAAAGCAGGTTCGATCCCGGCGCATGGGCCTATGCGTTGCATGTGCCGCCGGTCAACCGGGGGTTTTTGCGGCGCTCCGCTGCCTGGTGGGAACGGGTCGGGTCGTGGCTGTGGCCGGGTCTTGCCGG
>JAJFHM010000304.1 GCA_021775625.1 Hyphomicrobiales bacterium
ATGGGCAACGATAAGTGCTGCGAAGCCTGTCCACGTTGCCATATCGGCCAACGCCAACCAGCGCAGACCGATGGACATTATCAGCCCGATTGCGCCGTAGGCGCCGATGCGGCTGTCCCGCATGATTTCAAGGGCGCGTTCAGTGGTTGAGCCTCCACCCAGTCCGTCGCACGTGTCCGCCAGTCCATCTTCGTGCAGCGCTCCGGTAACGAGGATGCCTGCTGCACAGGCAACACCGGCAGCAAGAACGGGGGACATGACTTGCAATGCCAGCAGCCAGGCAACTCCGCTGATCAGGCCGACGAGCACGCCCACAAGTGGAAAATACCTTGCCGCGCGCGCCAGTTGATCGCTTGGCGGACCATCCCCAGCTGGAACCGGAAGGCGGGTCAGAAACATGACACCGGCGAAGAACAGGGAGAACTCGTTGCGAACCGGGGTCACTCCGATTGCCCCGATACACCTGCGCCCTCAAAGGTCGCCATATCGTTGAGCATGGCGCAGGCTGCACGCAAAAGTGGAAGGGCGAGAAGCGCGCCCGATCCCTCTCCCAATCTGAGATCGAGATCGAGCAGAGGTTTTACATTGAGTTCATTGAGCATCAATCGATGTCCGGGCTCTTCTGAGCGGTGCGAGAATACCACATATTCCGCCGCTTCCGGCCTCGCGCTGAGAGCAACAAGAGCGGCGGCAGTGGATATAAATCCATCGATGACCGAGACCGCATGGCGGCTTGCCGCACCGATCACCGCACCGGCCATGCAGGCAATCTCCAACCCGCCATAGGCGCTGAGCGCGGCTATGGGCTCCATTGGTCGGGTGTGGCGGTCCGCCGCCTTCTGCAGCACACCGAGCTTATGCCTGACACCACGCTCGTCCAATCCAGCACCCGGGCCGGTCAGCGCGTTCAGATCCAGATCCGCAATGGAATGGGCGATCAGCGCTGCACTGGATGTGTTGCCAATGCCCATGTCGCCTAGTGCGATGACCTTTGCGCCGTCATCTGCTGCCGCAATTGCCAAGTCTGCACCAAACCTCAAAGCCTGCCCCGTTTCGTCCGGCGTCAGAGCATCTTCGATCGCAGAATTGCGCGTGCCGTGCCTGATGTTGGCGCAAACCAGGTCGGCTCTCGCAGGCAAGGATTGCGCCAGGCCGGCATCCACGATCGTGATCGTCGCACCGCAGGCTTTCGCGAAGGCATTTGCCGCAGCGCCACCGGCAAGAAAATTCAGGACCATCTGTCCGGTCACTTCCTGCGGCCATGCGGATACGCCTTCTTCGACCAGACCATGATCGGCGGCGAACAGAAGCAGACGCGCAGGATCGGCAGCCGGCGCATCGGTGTTTTGCGCGACGGCCAACCGGTGTGCCAGATCTTCGATCCGCCCCAGAGACCCGGGCGGCTTGGTTTTGCTATTGATCTCGGAAATGACACGCTTCGACAGTGCCAAATCAGGTTTTGGTATGGTGATATGGTCCAGCAAGGCTCAGAGTGCTTCATCGCCGGGACTGGGAATGCGGGCGACGAAATGCCCCTTCACGCCCTGTGGCCATTGCCGGAACGGCACCTGCCCGGTTTCACTTTCCGCATGCAGGATTGCATAGTCGACGATTGCCTGCGCAGCTTCTGCATCAGGCTGAAATTCGCCCAGAACATAGGAAAGTTTGTCATCCGCCGTAATCGCAATGTTGCAGTGGCGCACGCATCCCATCAGACATGACTGCCGCTTAACAGCCAGGTTGGGATTGGCCGCCGCCATGTGCTCGACATGCGCGCACAGGATCTCGCCGCCGGTTTTGTCACCATCGAGTTTTTCCTCAGCAGAAAACCTGCAGGTATCGCAAACAAAGATCGTCGTTGTCATAAGTGGTGGTCCAACATGTTTTACGGTCGCGCCACGACATAGCCCAATCCGGAGGTGCCCGCAATCAGACAGACCCTACAAACCGCTGCAACCACTTTAAGGCGGCAGATGGATCGTCGACGGTTTCCGCAGGTGGCAGTTTCGGCCTGGCGATCACCAGCGCCGGTATGTTCAGTTGTGCTGCTGCTTCAAGTTTGGTGTAGGCCGGACCGCCCGAGTTCTTGGTGACAAGATGCGTGACATCGTGAGCGCGCATAAGCTCCATATCCTTATCCGCCGTTTTTGGTGGCGGCCCGGATACCGCCACATAGTGCGGCAACGGCAAGGGCTTCGTCTGCCTGTCCCAGGTCCGCACCAGAAACCAGACATCGTGGCGTTGTGAAAAAGGACCCAGGCTGTTGCTGCCGACGGCGAGGAAAGCGCGGGCGCCCCGGGGCAGAGCTGCGGCGGCTTCGGTGCCACAAGCAACATTGATCCATTCCGCACCGTCCGGGGCGACCCAGGGTATGCGCTCCAGACGCAATAACGGGATATCCGTTGCCTTACAGGCGGCAACCGCGTTCGCTGACATCTGTACGGCAAAGGGGTGCGTTGCATCTATGACGGCGTGAACGCCGGTTGCAGTGACGTAGCGCGCAAGCCCCTCAACGCCCCCGAAGCCACCCACTCGTGTTTTGACCTGGAGGTGGGCCGGCATTTCCGTGGCTCCGGCGAATGACGCCGTTGTCAGAAATTCCTCGCTTCCGCTCAGCGCAAGTGCAAGTTCGCGGGCTTCACGGGTTCCAGCCAGAAGCAGCACTCGGACTGGTGGTGTGTTCACCGGAACCCCGTTTGCGCAAGCACTGCACCTTTACGGTCAATAACAATGGTTTCAATATCCACTGGAGCGCCGGCGATGGCCTCCAGGGCGGTTTGGCGTGCCGCCGCTGCGACCTCCTCAGCCATGCCGGGCCCGAGAATTTCCAAAACCTCGAGCGCCGTGTTTGCGTTGCGGACGGGGGCCGGGTCGGCACCGAGACGCTCCGCCAGTTGGGCGAGTTGACCAAAGTCGACCTGGCTGCGGCCGGAATGCAAATCCAGGGCGCCCTGGGCCAGCTTGGTCATCTTGCCGATGCCGCCGGCCAGGGTCAGGCGAGGAACCGGATTCTTGCGTAGGTATTTCAGTACACCGCCGGCAAAGTCTCCCATGTCTAGATAGGCACTTTCCGGAAGATCGTAGAGGCCCTGTACCGTCGATTCCGACGTGGAGCCGGTCGATCCGACCACATGGGCAAGACCCACAGCTCTGGCAACGTCGATCCCCCGGTGGATGGAGGCAATCCACGCGGAACAGGAAAACGGGCGGACAATACCGGTGGTGCCAAGGATGGAAAGGCCGCCCATAATTCCCAATCTCGGGTTCCAGGTCTTGCCGGCCAGTTCGACGCCGCCCGGCACCGAGATCTCGACCACCACATCCAGCGCCTCGCCATGCTTAAGGGCGATGTCGGCCATGGCTTCCTCGATCATCAAGCGCGGTACCGGGTTGATCGCCGGTTCACCTGGCGGGATGGGCAAGCCCGGTTTGGTTACGATACCGACACCGTCGCCGGCCCTGAATATGACCCCGGCTCCCGATGTACCCGGCGTCACTCTGGATATGATCACGGCTTGATGCGTAACGTCGGGATCATCACCGGCATCTTTTTTGATGCCTGCTGATCTCCAGTTTTCCCCTGCTTCCTTGCATTCCAGGGTAAATGATGGCGTCTGCCCCTTGGGCAAGCGGACCTGTACAGGATCAAGAAATTCACCTGTAAGCAGCGCATGATAGGCGGATTTCGAGGCGGCTGCTGCGCAGGTGCCTGTGGTCCAACCTTCGCGCAGGGGTCCAGCCGGCTTTTTCATATCGACCTGCAGTATAGAGGTGGTTTCAGATGCGTCCAGAGAACAGAAAAATGTCGCAGGAAGAAGCACTTGAGGCGCTTTCTTCCGTATTTCGCATTCCTTGGATCTGCTAGTATATTATCGATCATGATCTCACTTGATGACATCCTCGCCGACAGCCCGTTTGGAACCTTCCAAGAAGGCTGGGTCTGGCTGACCGGCGCTGGGCCCGGAGACCCTGGCCTGCTCACATTGGCTGCGGCTGAAGGGCTGAAGCAGGCGGATGTTGTGGTTTATGACGCCCTGGTTGATGAGCGGATACTCGATCTCGTCAAAACCGGTACCGTTGTGGAATATGCCGGCAAACGCGGTGGCAAACCGTCGCCTAAGCAGCGGGACATTTCCTTGCGGCTCATCGAGTTGGCGAAAGCCGGGAAACGGGTGTTGCGGTTGAAGGGCGGCGATCCCTTCGTTTTCGGACGCGGCGGCGAAGAGGCCCTGGCGCTGGTCGAAGCAGGGGTGCCGTTCCGGGTCATTCCCGGCATTACGGCAGGCATCGGCGGCCTCGCCTATGCCGGCATTCCCGTCACGCATCGCGATGTCAACCAGTCGGTGACATTCCTGACCGGGCACGATCAGAACGGCGTCACCCCTTCGGCGGTTGACTGGCCCGCCGTGGCAAAAGCATGCCCGGTGATCATCATGTATATGGCGATCAAGCATCTCGATGACATCGCCCAACGGCTGATTGCCGGTGGCCGTGATCCGAATGAACCCGTGGCGCTCATTTCAAATGCCACCCTGCCCGATATGCAGGTCGTTGAAACCACGCTGGCGCGTGCGGACAGCGAAGCGCGTGCGTCCGGCATCACACC
>JAJFHM010000305.1 GCA_021775625.1 Hyphomicrobiales bacterium
ATGCCGGGCATGAAAAACAATCCGATCACCCTGATCAAGGACGGCCGCATCCACTACCGCGACACGCCGAAACAGCAAACACTGGAAGACTGGAACGAGTTCTGGTCGGAATACAAGAACGCCTGACCACACGATTTGACACCGGGCCGGTTGCACAACCGGCCCGTTTGCCTTTACGACGCATGAAAATGTGACTCAGCGCTCCAGGCAGTCAAAGGACGATCGCTTTGACACGCTCTGAGAGCAACATCGAAGCAAGCGGTCCGTCCGCGCCCGGTGCGGCAAACAGCATGGCCCCTATCGGCATGCCCGTCGACGGATCCTGGCCGGCACGGACTGTTGCAACGGGACCACCGAGCACCGTGGTGGGAATGACGAAGGCCGGATCGCCCGTCGTGCCATCATCCGGCGCGATATCGGGAGCAGCCGGCATCAACATGAACACACGCTCACCGAACTGTTCCCAAAACCGGCGCCGCCCCGCGGCAAGCCGGTTCAATGCGGTATGATAATCTTTTGTGGGCAACGCCAGACCCTTCTCGACATCCTCTGCGAACCGCGGCGAGAGAAGGTGACGTGGCAGAGCGCCGTGAATGCGTGCCATCTCGAACCAGAGCACTGTCCGGTGATCGGCAATCAAGTCTTCGAGCGACACCGGACTGGCTGCCGGTTCTACGGTAAAACCAGCCTGGCCCAGACGGTCTGCCAACTTACTTACGGCAGCCACAGTCGATTCCGCCGTCTTCTCTTTAATCAGCGCATCCTCCAACACGACTATACGCCGTACCTCAGGCGTCCCGATATCGCCGAGGCGCAACTGCTCCGGCGCGAATGCCGCTGCCAACAGGGCCGCGTCTTCCGCTGTGGCACCGAATGCGCCGACCGTATCGTAAGTGGGTGCAAGCGGGACGACACCGGCTCCGCCGATTGATCGGGTCGATGGTTTGAAGGCCCCGATGCCGGTGTAGGCCGCCGGCCGGTTGACCGATCCCGCCGTTTGAGTGCCGAGCGCGAGCGGCACCATGCCGGCCGCCACCGCAGCACTTGACCCTGCGGATGACCCTCCGGGCGTGCGGGTGAGGTCATGCGGGTTTCGGGTTGGAGGTATTGATTCGAAATAGGCAAATTCCGTGGTGTGCACTTTTCCGAGGATGATCGCGCCGCCCGCCCGCAGATGCGCGACAACTGTCGCATCGGCGGCGGCAGGCAGAGCATCGGCCCGGCTGGCGCTATTGGCCCGGGTCGGCAAGCCGGCGACGTCCATAATGTCTTTCACAGCAATGGGGATGCCGTGCAGAGGGCCACGTTTGCCGGTTACACTGCGCTCGGCATCAAGCGCTTTTGCCGCAGCAACCGCTTCGTCGGCCAGCACATCGATCCACGCCAGTACGGAACCATCAACCTCATCGATCCGGTCCAGATACCGCCTGACGAGTGTTTCCGAGGTTAGAGATCCCGCGGCAATGGCTTCTGATAGTTCGCGAACGCGACCGGGATCTTCCACCAAACCCATTATGCCGACGCTCTTTCTTTTCGCAGTTTGGTTCGACGTTTTTTCGTTCCCGCCATGTCAATATCGAGGCTGTCGTCGTCGATCTCGCCGGTCAGCACGACGCCATAAATGTCTTCCGCCTTCGACCGGCTTTCCCAGCTTTCGAGCACATCTTTAAGGACACGTTCCGGTTCCCGGTCGAGTGGGTCACCATAGCCGCCGCCGGCCGAATCGCGTCCCCGCAGGCCCTCGCCCTTCTTCATCACCACCTGGACCACATTGTTCAGCTTCTCCAGATCGCCATTGCCACTTACCCGCCAGGTGGACCCTGACGTGCCGGGCAGACCCCCAACAACCCCGCGCGGTTGTGCATGCTGACCGTCACATGAGATGACCGCCATGACGTCGTTGCCGGTTGGCGTCAGCTCAATCTGCTGGGCGGGCGCGCCCCGCCGACGACCAGCGCCGGCACTGTCCTGCACAATTTCGAGACTGTCGACGCGCAGCGGGTGCTTCAGTTCGTCCACTTCGACGCTGTCGCGGTACATCAATCCGGCAATTACCGGAATTGCATAATTGACCCATCCATCGGCGACCGGTGAGGATGGGCCGCCATTCGTCGACAGCATCATGCGATTGACGAATGGTGCATCATTGCGCCGGTGATCCTTGCCTGAGATCACCGCCATACCGACACCAAGGCCTGTACCGCCTTCGGACAATCCGTGCCCGTCTCCAAGTTGGGCAAAGGCCGACTGTGTAATGTTGACGAGACGCTCGCAAACATTGGTCGTCGCCACAGAGCATGAGTGCGGAAACTTCGGTGCGGCGACCACGCTTTCCTCAGCATAGGTAAAGCGCAGCCTGCGGAACGACCCCGCATTGCGCGGCAAGTCATTGTCCAGCGCGTTGAACACCGCGCCGACAACGGCAGAGGTGGCCGATCCAAGTGACGTATTGAGCCCCACATCGACACAGGGCGGATTGTCGGAAAGATCGACGTGGATCATCGCTTCGTCGGGATCGATCTCGATCTTGACGGTTAGCTCCAAGCCCTCCGGCAATATGCCCTCCAACGGATCGGATTGACCCTTGTTGACGAGATTTGCTTTCGGCAGGCGCCGAATGTTGTCGATCATGCGGCGTTCCGAGTAGTCGAACCAGTCTCGCGTAAACTTCTTGATTGTTGCTGCGCCATACTTGGCGCAGAACTCTTCCAGGCGCCGTTCGGCGACCCGGGCGCTGCCAAGGCCGGCGAGATAATCTCCATACCACTGATCCGGAACCCGGATGCGTGCCCGGCACATGCGCATGATGTCCTCGATGTTCTTGAAATCCCGCTGGATGCGCACCCCGGGAAACACCAGGGCACCTTCGTGATAAACGTCGCGGGCCAGCACGAAATAAGAAGACGGTATGGAGTTTCCGATGTCCGCCATATGGCACTTGGCAACGCTGGTGAAGAGATGCTCGCCCTCCCAGAAGACCGGAACCATATAGGTGTGATCCGCCGGGTGGGTGTTGCCGCCGTATGGGTCGTTGTCGAGGTAAGCGTCGCCGCGGCGAATGTCGCCTTCGTGATACTTGCGCATGTTGGCCGTCTGGATGTGACAGCCGAAGATATGGACCGGCAGGCCCTCCGCCGGCGCCAGCAACTCGTCATCACCGGTGACGATGCAGCAGGAAAAATCGCGCGCCGAAGAAATGACTGCAGAACGCGCCGCACGCAACAATGTGTTCGTCATCTCACGCACAATGCCGTCGAGACGGTTGGCCATAACAGTCATCAAAACGGGATCGAGATCCGTATCGGTCTTGTCGCTCATCGAATTACCCTCCGCTGCAATTCAAAATGTAGTTGCCGGAAGCCGACAGCTTTGCCGTCAGTTCCGGATAGACGACGATCGTTGTCGTCGGCTCTTCTATAATGGCCGGCCCGGCGATCTGAGCCCCCGGCTTCAGGCCGCCGCCGCGGAATATCGGTGTGTCGAGACGGCCGGTTTCGAGGAAGTAGCATGATCGCTTCGCGTCCGGCGACGGCGCATGATCGGTCGCCGCCGATGCCACCAGAGGCGGCGGATCAAACATGCGGATTGCGATGCGGCCCTTCCAGTTGACGAATTCGACCGGGCTGCCCTCATCACGCACCGCATAGACGCGCTCGTGTACCTGATGGAAGCTTTCTGCAAGTGCTGCTACATCAGCGGCGCCATCAAACTTTGCCTTAGGCACTGGCGTGTCGAGTTCCCAGACCTGCGCGCGGTAGCGTGACTCGACCCAGAACTGTATTTCGGCCGTAGCCTCCGCACCACCTTTCAGGTTACCGCGGAACTCGTCGAGCTCACTGGCGATTTCCGAAAGTGCAGTGTTGACCGCATCACAATCGAACGCGTCAGAGTCCATAAATCGGCTGCGGGTGGCCTCGAAGACGATGTCACTGTAGTGCATGCCGCAGGCTGACAGGGCTGCTGCGAAACGCGGCAACACAACCGTATCGCAACCGAGTTCGCGCGCGATGGGCATGATGTTGAAACCCGCGGCTCCACCGCCGGCAACCACAACACTTTCGCGCGGATTGACCCCCTCGTTGACGGTAATTTCTCCGATGGCTTTGATCATCAGTTCGTTGGCTATCGTCATGATCGCTGAGGCGGTCTCATCGGGAGTGCGTCCCATTTTCGCAGCAAGATCGCCGATCACGCGTTCAGCCGCAGCAACATCGAGCTTAAGACGTCCACCGTTGAAGTATGTCGGATCGACATATCCCAGACAAACCGCCGCATCGGTCACAGTCGGCTCGTTGCCGCCGTTACCGTAACAGGCGGGGCCTGGCGTCGAGCCTGCCGATTGCGGGCCAACCCTCAAGAGATCGCCCGGATCGATCCACGCAATCGATCCACCGCCTGCCCCAATCGAGCGCATATCGACGCTCGACGTTCCCATAATGTCACCCAGCCAACGCGGTCCAAGCCAGCTGTCGCGGGTGTGGACGAGGTGTGAGTCCCGCACCAGACCGACGTCAAAGGTCGTCCCTCCGGTGTCGCAGACTATTGCATTGTCTCCAAGCTTCTCAAGCTGGACGTACGCGCGGCCGGCGACCGGCGCCATCGCCGGCCCGGACTTCAGCGTATGGATTGGCCGCGCAATCAACTCTTCGACATCCTGACAACCACCAACCGACGTTGACATCAGCAAGTCGCCGGCGAAACCCGCGTCACGCAAATCGGAGGACATTTCCCGCAGGTGTTGCTGCATGAGTGGCTTCAACGATGCATCGATCGCGGTTGCCGAGGCGCGGCGGTACTCGCGCAGGATCGGCACCAGCTGATGCGACAATGTATAGGGGATACCCGGCAACAACTCATCCATCAGTGCGCCAACCGCAAGCTCGTGATCCGGATTCGCAATCGACCACAGCAGGTTGACCGCCACTGCTTCGAAGTTCCGCTCATCCAGCAATGCAATAACCTCGCGCACCTGTTTCTTGTCGAGCGTGCGGACAATTTCTCCTTCCGAACCGATGCGCTCGTCAATCTCAAACGTGTAGCGGCGCGGAATGTAGGGATCAGGATAATCATAGGAATAATCGTGCGGCCCGTGCTTGCCACCTTCCTTGAAGGTCAACGTGTCCTTGAACCCGGCGGTGGTCAGAAAGGCGGTTTTCGCGGTGCGCTTGGTGACGACAGCGTTGGTCGCATGAGTCGTCCCGTAAATGAGTATGTCGGAACGCGCGAGCAGGTCGGGAACTGACAGACCCAGATCCTCCGCCACCACCGATATGCCCTCGCTCATACCCCGAAAGATGCGCTCAGGCGTCGTCAGAGCCTTGCCGATATGCAATTGCCCGGTGTCGTCGAGCACCATGATGTCTGTGAATGTCCCCCCAGTATCGACCGCAATTCGATATCCCATAACTAATGCTCTTGCTCCTGGCGTGTACTTATTGAACTATAACTGAGGCGCTGCGACCAGACGGTCTTTTTAGCGCCTGCAATTGTAAGGGGTGGCGTTGCCCATAACTTGGAGTCGATACGATCGCAGACATTTATGCTGAACGCGGATATGGCGGGGCTCCCATCGGTTTCGGTGAGAAACCAGCGGTCGTGGTGGTCGACTTCCAGCGCGGATTCACCGATCCGAAATTTCCGATGGGAGCCGCCCCCATGGTCAACGACGCGGTTAACAACACCGTGCCGGTCATGGAGGCCGCCAACCGCGCCGACTTGCCCGTTATCGCCTGCGTGATTGCATTTGAAAGCTCGGCAGATGCGCCGCACTGGAAGGTCGGTCCCGTGCTCGATCTCATTGCCGGCACAGAAGCGTGTGAACTTGACCCGCGCATTTCCGCGGCAAAGCCGGATGTTGTTCTGTCGAAGACGGCGCCGTCGTTGTTTTTCGGAACCCCGGCCGGTGCAATCCTTACCCGCAACCGGGTCGACACGGTAATCGTCAGCGGCTGCATCACCTCGGGCTGCATTCGCGCCAGTGTCATCGACGCATTTTCCCTGGGCTTCCGTGTGCTCGTGGCACGGGATTGCGTCGGCGATCACGACGAAGTAGCGCACGAGCAGAACCTGGCCGATGTCAGTCGTCGCTATTGTGATGTCATCGACGCCGAGACAGCCATCGCCGGGATCGAGACCTGGCGCAAAAGGAATGACCGCGCCTGAACACTGTGCAGTACAGGCTCGACCGGTCATCCACTTGCCTTTGATCAGGCAACGCGTCGATCCGCCGGCCCTTGCGGCCACCGCCCCGCTCAACGAATTGAACTCGGCTTCCAACACTGGGACCTCACATTCAGATGCCAGAGACTGTGCTGGCTGGAATGCAGCGTAAGGCAGAACAGTTGCTCGCAGCAAGGCTGTTCCGGAGTGAGGCCGTGCGGCGGCATTATCGTTCCAGGCGGTGGCCGCCAGTGCGCGCGAAGTGCGCAAGGCACTGTGATCGTCGTGGTATCGTCAAAGCGGTGAGGAGTTTATGGTGTCGGCAACGGAATTGTGGATATGAACAACAAACCCATTGTGGCGGACAAGTCGGCTGCGGGCGCACGCAAGCAGCGGCAGGAATGGAACTACCGGCCAGACGTTCCGCTTCAGGTGTCGCCCCTGTTTCTCTGGCCGCTCGATCCGGTGAAAATGTTCAAATGGGTCTGGACCTCATGGTTCCTGATTTCCGAACGCCTCATCATTGTCGGCCTTGCGGCGGTGTCCTGGTTTTATCTTCATCCAGCACTGGAACGCTGCGCTGCATTCGAGATCGGCTGGATTGCGCAGATCTGGGCGCGGAATCTCGGTCTGATGGTTCTGGTGGCGGGAGGGCTGCATCTTTATTTCTACACCCTCCGGCGGCAGAAAGATGAACGCCGGTTCGATGCCCGCGCGCTCAAAACCAACAGCCGCAGCTTTACCCTGAAGAACCAGGTGCTGGACAATATGGTCTGGACCTGCGCCAGCGGCGTCACCGTATGGTCTGCCTATGAGGTCTTGATGATGTGGGGGCTGGCAAACGGCTATATGCCCTATCTTGTCTGGAGCGACAGTCCGGTCTGGTTCGTTCTCCTGTTCTTTCTGGTGCCGATCTGGGAGTCGTTCTACTTCTACTGGATCCACCGTCTTTTGCACTGGCCGCCGCTCTACAGAGTTGCGCATGCCCTGCACCACCGGAATACCAATATTGGACCGTGGTCAGGCCTGTCGATGCATCCCATCGAACATGTGATGTTTCTAGGCTCGGTGCTGGTTCACTGGATCGTGCCGGCCCACCCGCTCCACATCATTTATCACCTGCAGTATTTCACCCTGACCGCCGCCACCACTCATGCCGGCTTTGAAGGCGTCGTGGTGAAGGACAAGAACAGGCTGGCGCTCGGCACCTTTCACCATCAGATGCATCACCGGTATTTTGAGTGCAACTACGGTGGGCTGGAATTGCCTTGGGACAAACTGTTCGGTTCGTTCCATGACGGCACGAAAGAGGCACACGAACATATTCGTGAACGCCGCCTCAGAATGATGGGCAGCGCAGACAGCTGAAATGCGCAAAAAAGGACGCTCCGCCAGAGTGACGGAGCGCCCAATTCTGATGAAGTCTATGGCTTCAGGCTATTCGCCGGCTACCTTCCTGCGGTACATGCCCTGTGCAATACGGTCGATGACCATGGCGCAGAACAGGATTGCCAAGCCGCCCAGGAGACCCTGGCCCTTGGCCGCATATTGCAGTGCTTCGAGGATCAAGGCGCCGAGACCTTCGGCGCCGATCAACGAGGCGATCACAACCATGGACAGGCTCATCAAAATGGTCTGGTTGATGCCGGTCATGATCGAGGGCAAGGCAAGCGGGATTTCCACGTTGCGCAAGAGTTGCCATTTCGAGCATCCGAATGCGACGGCGGCTTCCTTGGTCGTCTCAGGCACACCACGCATTCCCAGTGCGGTCAGTCTGATGACCGGAGGCATGGCGAAGATAATGGTTGCCAGAACGCCCGGCGGCTTGCCGGTGCCGAAGAAGGCGATGATCGGGATGAGATAGACGAACGCCGGCATGGTCTGCATGAAGTCCAGCACCGGTTCCGCGAAGGTGTAAGCGCGTTTGGACTTGCCAAACCAGATCCCTAGAGGAATGCCGAAGAGGACACACAGGAAGGCGCCCGCGCCGATCAACGCCACCGTGATCATCGAAATTTCCCACAATCCCATGAAGGCCAGATAGAGCAGCGATGCGGCAGTAAATACTGCAACCCTGGGGCCTGCGAGACGAAACGCCATGACAATGATGACCAGCATGACCACGGGCCATGGTGTCTGGATCAGGATTACTTCGAGACCGTCGAGCACCCACCGAATGGCAACGGTTACGCCATCGAAGACATCGCCGAAGTTGATTGCCAGCCAATCGAAGCCTCCATCAAGCCAGGTTGCAATCGGTGCAAAGTATTCCTTCTTTACCGGAAACTCCGTGATGGTGAATTGACCATTGAAAACGCTCTGCATCATGCTGCCGATCTTGGCATCCGGATTGGTGACGGTGAAGCGGAACAAGGTGAGAGGCCAGATAACAATCATCAATACCCCACCAAAGACAAGGCTGGCGCGGCTTATGCCGGAGGGCGTTGATGCGTTTGCGCGCCATTTCAGGTACTGTTTTTCGTAGGCGACGTTGGCATAAAAGCCTTCGATAACCTTGATGACAATCATCAAGGCAAGGCCAATCAACAGGATGGATGTGGCTTCGCCCGACGCTGCTTCCGCCTGCTCTTTGGCCTTTTCGGCCACACGGGCAAGGTTGCTGGCGACCTTTGTCGCTGTGTCCGCTGCGGCCTGATCCCCTGCCGCCAGGGCATCCCTTGCCTGTTGTTCGCGCTTGGCAACGTTGGCCAGCAGTTTTTCGTATTTAGCGAGATGCTCCGCACCAAGCTCACCCCAAAGTCCACGACCAATCTGAACGAGGGCGAAGAGTTCCACAACCATAAAAGTCCAGAAGAACCCCCAGGCGCCGCGCGCTGCACCCCAAAACGGTCCCAGGACCGCAGCCATGGTGTTCCACGACCAGGCAAAACCGGTCGTGCCCTGAATTTTGGCGAACTCCCCGGAGTAGTAGTCTTCATTCTCACTGACGAATTCCCCAATCGACGCATCCAGCGCCGAAGGGCCAAGTTCCAAGCCTGAGTCGGTCATGCCTTGCCTCCCTGGATGCCCTTCAAGAGGGTTGATTTATTGATCACGCCGACGTCCTTGCCCTTGTCGTCCTGAATGACGATTGGGTGAGTTGTTGTGGTTGAGATGTCGATCAGATGATCGAGGTCGGTGTCATGTGGGGCGCGTGGGGCCTTTTGCAGGTTCTCGCCACGGGCCGGCTTGTATTTTGCGATTTTTTCCATGATCGTGTGGGCAAACACGAGGTTGAGTTTTGAGATGCCCTCGACAAAATCTCTCACGTAGTCGTCCGCGGGCTTGGTGACGATGTCTTCCGGCGTTCCTACTTGAACAATTCGCCCATCTTTCATTATCGCGATCCGATGGCCGATGCGGATTGCCTCATCGAGATCGTGAGTGATGAACACCGTGGTCTTCTGCAGGTCGGCAGACAAGGCCATGAACTGGTCCTGCAGCTGCCGCCGGATCAGCGGATCAAGGGCCGAAAAGGGCTCATCCATGAGGAGTACTTCCGGGTCCGACGCCAGGGCGCGGGCAAGACCGACACGCTGCTGCATACCGCCCGAGAGCTCTCTGGGGAAACGGTCTTCATATCCGTCCAGATTGACCAGGTTCAAACAGTGCTGCGAGACCTGCCAGCGTTTTGATTTCGGTTCACCGCGCACCTGCAGGGGAAAACCGACGTTGTCTCTCACCGTACGGTGCGGCAGCAGCGCCATGTGCTGGAACACCATGCCGATATGCATCGCCCGCATTTCACGAAGCCGATCGCCGCCGAGCGACATCATGTCCTCGCCAAGCACGGAAATTTTTCCGTGGGTCGGCTCAATCAGGCGATTGAGATGGCGAACCATGGTTGACTTGCCGGAGCCGGACAGGCCCATCACGCAAAAGATTTCGCCGCGTTTGACCTTGAATGAGCACTCGGCAATGCCGACGACACAGCCGAATTCCGACAGGACTTCCGGCTTGGTCAGCCCGCGTTCCTTGATGGCTGCCATGGCTTCATCGGCTCGGTCACCGAATATCTTCCAAACATCTTCCAGAATAATGACGTCTTCGCTCACGGAACTCCCCTTCCCCAGCGGCCGGATCCGTTGTCCGTCGCTTGTGTTGTTTGCGTCCCGGTGTTCGGGACCGAAGCTGCAGCGACGCTCAAAGACGGCCGCGCAAGCTACCGCGTGGTTGGGCCGCGAAGGTCAGACGCCAACCACACCGGTGTCTCCGTGACCCATTCGGCAGGATCAAAAACTGGCGCGTCGGAGATAGAGGCAGCACGTCGGCGTGCTGCCTCTGATTTCTTGTATGTTTGACTACTTCAACCAGGTGTCGACGATGGCGCCATTTTCCGCCACCCACTTTTTGGCGAATTCCGCTGGGTCCTGCTTTTCAACGACCAGCGCATAGGTCATCGCCGAAACCGTGTCGGTGTCGAGCTTCACGCTGTGCAGCATCTTGGCAGCAGCCGGCTGGCTGGTTTCAAGTGATGTTGCGTAGTGAATGTGAAGATAGGCCGTGGCCCAGGCGACGCCAGCTTCGGATTTTTCGAGCCACTCGGGATCATCGGTCGGCTGAATGACTTTCCACTTGGCCGGGTCATGTGCGGGCTCTTTCAGGATTACCAGCTTATGCAGGGCGAACATGTGGTGCGGCGTATAGCAGAAGAACACGATATTTTTCTTCTGTGCGACCGCGTTGTCGACTTCGGCCAGCGCCAAGGTTTCGTCCATTTCCTTGAGCTTCATGGTTTCCGCGTAGCCATAGGACTTGGCGCGGATTTTTTCGATGTTGGTGGAAGCCCAACCGGCTGCGCCGATCCAGATTTCGCCTTTACCGTCGCCATCGGTGTCGAAGTTCTTGGCCATGTCCGGGTCGGTCAGATCCTGAAGATTGGCGATACCGGTGCGTTCGGCCGTATCTTTGGTCACACACATCGCCTGATCGCCCGCAACGCCTGCAGGGGTCTGACGAACTGTGCCTTTTTCCTTGACGAACTTGTTGTTCAAATTGATCTGGTTGGGAAGCCAGACTTCCGGGTGCACATGCATTGCACCGGAGTCCATGGCCTCAAACACAACCGGGTTTGTGCCGTTCTGTAATTCGACGTCAATACCCAGATTGTCTTCAAGCACAACTTTCAACACGTGTGCAGTTACACGTACTGACGGCCAGTTCGGCACACCGATTATGACGTCGGCAGCCTGCGCGACCGTGCCGAGTGACATCGCCGATGCCATGCACGCTCCCAGTAAATATTTTCCAAATTTCATGGGGGAAATTCTCCTTCTCCTCACCTTATTTTTTACCGATTCCGGTCGGACATTTGCCCGTTTCGATCGGCGGAATCTGTTCGGCGCTCCGCTCAATCAAACTCTTAAGTGCTGTCGTCCTTGCGAACATACACCAGCGGCCCCGCTGCACGCACACTTCTTTTGGATGTGGAACCAGTGATTGCCGTCAACTGGACCCTATGAGAAACAGTCCCTGATGACGCTGTTTTGGCCGGTTTTTCTTGTGTTATGCGTCGTCTCTTCGAAGCGCCTGAGCGAGGCAGTGAACGCCACCGCCGCCAAGTGTGAACATGTCCATGTTCGGGTCGAAAACTTCAAATCCAAGGGCGCGCATCTTAGCGTTCAGGTCACTTGCCCCCTGCATCGACAGGACCTTGTCATTGCCCAGTGCCACAAGGTTGACACCGAGGTTCCTGGCTTCTCTGTAAGAGACATCGACAAAGTCAAAGCCCCAATCGCGGAGTTGCTGCACGATCCAGGGTTCCAGTGCGTCCAGGCAGGCGACGAGTAGCTTGTCGGCAAGCGGAACGACGAGACCGTCCATGTGAACAAATTCGCGGCTGATTGGCGCTGTTACCGCTTCCCAGCCTTCCGACCGCACGAATGCAGCAACCTGTTCCGAACCGTCTTTTTCCGATCGTTCGCCACAATATCCGATCAGCACGCGCCCCGGCTCGACGATCACGAAGTCGCCGCCTTCAAAATGTCCGGCAGAGGCGTATTGCCAGATGGGAATGGCGTTGTCCTGATAGAACCGGATCGCGGTGACATAGTCCGCCCGCCGGCATTTCAGCTGCATGTGGCAGATCAAGGCCCCCCAAGGGGTCATGGCGGAGGAATCGCGGGCAAAAAAGTTGCGATGCAGGACCGGGTCAGCATCGAGATAATGGCACACGACGCCGTTGGTCTCGTAGATCGAAACCATTTCAGCGTGCTGCGCCATTGCGGTTTGCAGGTCGAACCTTACCCCGGTTTTCTCGGCGTTCGCGAGCGTGCGGCCAATGAGCGGGCCGGCGTCGACCCAGCGGTAGAATTCGGGAACGCCCAGAAGCACGTCGCGCAGCGGCGCATAATCGTTGTTAATCCCCCATTTTCGGGATGCGGGTGCCTGATTCAGCATAATGCCTCACCGTGTTGTCCTGACCGTAATAGCCGAAACACTCGTTCCATATATCTGATAGCGTCAAGCAGAGAAAGTGCAGCCCTTCTGGGCCTGGCCTCAAGGCCCGCGCAGGATCCGCACGTTTATATGTCTACGCTTGGTCATTTGAGCTCGGATGCATCGCCCCGCCCGACAAATTTGACCGCATCCCTGATCCTCTGTTCGACCTCTTTGGCGATCTGGTCGTAGATCTGCATTTGCTCGGGGTCCAGTATTTCCGTCAGTTCGCCGCGTGTGCGTTTGCCAAGTGCGCTCAATGCACCAGAAGCGCGGTAGATCTTGGTTGCTACCGGTGTCGAATTGTTCGGGTCGATCCCATTCCGGATCAGGATTGCGGTCAGATCGGATTGGTTTCGCTCGAGGATGTCTTGCAGCAGGGGCCTCTGCTCCTCGGTCGGACTGACCCGCCCTGCGATATCTGAACTGTATATGGTTTCCTGGGCCGACACCGGTGCATGACATATCAGTGTCACCAAAAACAAGGTACTCAGGATTGTGAGCGTGGTGCGGTGCAAAGTCAGCATGCTCTGTCGTCCGGTTCCCTCGATTCGCATGGCAGGCACCATATTTCTCCGCGGTGAACGGCGCAACAGTGAGTCCGGTTTGAAGGCAAGTTTTCTGCAGCCGCGCAGAATGTGCGAAGGCTGAAGCGTCCTAAGGCCTGTGTAACCATCCGCAGGGGTCCATACTTGCAGGTCTGAAGTAGACGATCATGCGTCCGTCCTGTCCGGCCCTTGCAGTCTCATCCCATGGCGCCATTCCGTGCAGCGCAAGGCGATGGACCAGATAAGCTTCTCCGGGGCGTGCTGTAACCACGACGCGACGGCATGCTGCAAAGATCTTGCGCCGGACTTCGTGATAGCGGTCCGTAACATCAAGATCCGTCCATCGCTCCGGCGGTATGTCTTCATAGACCTTCAGGAATGTTGTGCGGACAACCTCGTGGGATCCTTCCCAGACCACCAGCGGTGATGCGGTTCCGCAGGTCTCAACCATGGGGATACCCAGCAG
>JAJFHM010000306.1 GCA_021775625.1 Hyphomicrobiales bacterium
CGGCATGTTGCAGAAGATTGCCGTGATCTATGTTGAGTGGGGCGATCAGTATTCCCAGGACGTGGTGGTGCCTTGGACAATCATCGACGGCGCTGCCAGTGCCGAAGCGTTTACGGATAAACTGCTCGCCGCCCCGCGCCGCGCCTTCGGTTTCAACGCCATCGGCTCAGCCCTTGCCAGGGCCACCGCCCTGATCGAAACCAACGATCTGCAGGGCCTGCGCAAGGTGATCGACATCTCCGGCGACAGCGCCAACAACTGGGACGGTATTCCGATCGAGACCGCGCGGGACGCAGCAGTGGCCCGGGGCATCACCATCAACGGACTCGCGATCCTGTGCAAGGACGCCGGCTGCGGTGGTCGGCCTGTCTCCTACAGCGTCGAGCAAGCCTTCAAGCAAAAGATCATCGGCGGCCCGCGCAGCTTCGTGGTAACCGCAGACGGATCAGTAAGCTTCGCCGAAGCGGTGCGCCAGAAGCTGGTGCTGGAGATTGCGTTTATGGGTTTGCACCGCAAATCTGGAGCGGCCTACGCCCCCCTGCCCTCCGCCTTGGCGCGCATCAGGCGGGCGATGAGGTCGCGCAGGTCGTTGGGGGTGATCGGCTTTTCCAGATAAGGGCGCTTGGCGTTGCGCAGAAAGTCGCTGACCCGCTGGCTCAGGGTGTCGCCGGTCATGAAGCCGAGGCCGGCGATAAGCTCCGGCCTGGTGTCCTGCAATTCGGCGAAGAACGCCGGACCATCCATGCCGGGCATGCGCACGTCGGACAGGATCACATCGAAGTCGCGGCGTTCGATCTTCTGCAGGGCGGCGTGGGCCGATGACACCATCTCCACGTGATGGCCGTCGAGCTGCAGGATATCGGTGAGGATCTGCGCCACTTCCACTTCGTCATCGATCACCAGAACATGCAGCCTGGCCTGGGCGTCCTGTTCTTCCGCGATGACGGGCGTGTCGAGTTCCCGGTTGCGATCGCAATTAAAGCGTATGGCGAATGACGCCCCTGGCCCGGCAACCGATTCCACCTCGATCATGCCGCCATGGGCCTCGATGATACGGTGACACAGGGCCAGCCCCAGGCCGGTGCCGGAGCCGGTCTGCTTGGTGGTGTAAAGCGGCTCGAATATGCGCGAGCGGATATCGTCCGGAATGCCCGGACCGGTGTCCTTGATCTTGACCACAACATGGTCCGAGGCCGCACGGTAGGAGGTCACCACGCGCAATTTACGGGCGTGATCAACGTCCTGCATCGCCTGTTCCGCATTGAGGATCAGGTTGGTGAACACCTGAACCAGCTGGTCAGCATCGGCAAGGACCGCGGGCAGATCCGATCCGAATCTGCGGACCACTTCAATTCCGGCGGTGCGCAGGGAGTAGCCGGTGACATCAAGCGCACTTTCGAGCGCGTCGTTGAGGTCAATGGGCACGAATTTGCGCGTCTCATGGCGCGCCATGGAGAGGAACGTCTTGACAATGCGGGCGCAGCGGTCGGCGGCCTTTTCGATGCGGTCGGCGCGCTGTGCGGTCTTCTCATCGGGGGCTGTGTCTTTCAGCATCATCGCCTGGCCGACAAGAACAGAAAGCGGATTGTTGAGCTCGTGCGACACGCCGGCCAGCAACTCGCCCAACGCGCTGAGTTTCTCGCTTTGATGCATGATCTCGCGCTGGCGCGCCAGTTCGGCCTCCGCTTCGCGGCGCTCGGTCAGGTCGGTGAAGCTGGTGATGCTCACATCGCGGTCGCCGTAGGTGACGATGCGGTCACTCATGGCGGCCCAGAACTCGGTCCCGTCGGTCTTCTTCAAGCGGACCTCCACATCGCGCAGTGCGCCGTCGGCGCGCAGCCTGTCGTTGAGTGCTCCGCATTCCTCGGCGCTGGCGAAGTGATCGACCGAATAAGTCTTCTCGTCCGATGGCAGGCGGCGGCCGACCAGTTCCGCCGCGGACGGGCTTTCATAAAGGATCTCCGACGTCGCCAGATCGACCATCCAGACCGGCAGCGGATGGCCTTCGACCATGGAACGAAACTGTTCCTCGCGATCCCGGAGCGTCTGTTCCATTGCCTTGCGCTCAGAGAGATCGACGATGCTGGACACCACCGTGTCGCTGCCGCGAAAATCGATCATGCGCGCCGATACGGATGCCCAGAAAGTGGCGCCGCCGGCGCGGCGCGCCTGGACTTCCATATTGTCGACCGCGCCGGTGTCGCGCAGCTGCGAGAGATAGCGTTCGCGGTCGCCAAGATTGACATAAACGGTCTGATACTCGTTGGGATCCGCATCCGCGCTATCGCGGCCGAACATGGCGCGCCAGGCCGGACTCTCATAAATCACAAGCTCGGTGTCGGGATCCCACATGCGAATGGGCAGCGGGCAGGCTTCCAGCACGCGGCGGATCAGGGCCTCGCTTTCGCGCAGCTCGTGCTCCATGGCCTTGCGGTCGGTGATGTCATGCCAGACCGAAACGAAACCGCCCTGGCGTGTCGGTTTGTGGGTGTAGTCGAACCAGCGGCCATCCGATGCCGGAAACTCCTGGTGCACGGCGACGCCGCGTTGCGCCATCTGGCCCTGCAGCCATTGGTCGAGGCCTTCGGCTGCCGCGCGAAACAAACCGGCTTCGCCGCGCTTGCGGGTCACGTCGGGCCAATAAGCGCCCGGCACCAGCAGCTCCTGCAGATCTCCGTGATAAGCCTTGTATTGACCATTCACCATTACCAGGCGATCGCTCGCGTCATAGAGCACGAACCCGTCATCCAGCGCCTCGATGGCATCTTCCAGCGTTTCCCGGGCCAGATTGAGTTCCAGCTCGCGCGCCTTGCGCTCCCTCAGATCCACATAGGCCGCAACCACGACAGGCTCCGATCTGAAGGTGATCAGGCGGCTGGATATGGCGGCCGGGTGTACGGTTCCGTCCGCATGGCGAAACTGCAACTCGAAGCCATCGACCTTGCCATCTTCGTGGAGACGACGCTCATATTCCTGACGTTCCGCGGGGTTGACGTCATTTGCGCCGGCGACCTGCGGTGCGGTGTCTGGTGTGTCTCCCATCATTTTGTACATGGCGGGGTTTTCGAACAGGACGCGGCGGTCGGACGGCCGGATCATGGACACCGGAATCGGCAGGGCATCGATGATGCGGCGGATCATTTCATCGGCGTCACGCTGGCGATCTTCCGCGGCGCGTTCGGCGGTGATGTTGAGCATCGATCCGACAAACTCTGCACCGTCGTTACCGCTGCCAAGCACGCGAAGTTCGTCGCGGAACCACAGGTAATCGCCCGACGCCGCCGCAAACCGGTATTCATGAGTGAGGTGGCCGCGTTCACGCAACAGCTCAATGTTGTTTTGATAACTGGCGCGGTCATCGGGGTGGATGCGATGCAAGCCGAAGTTCGGATCGTTCACGAAATCGGACGGCTTGTGGCCGGTGATGGTTTCAACGTTCGAGCTGATGAACCTGATCGGCGTATCGCCATCGAGATCGGCGATGTAGAAGACAACGGACGACTGGGCGACGACAAACTCCAGCAGCGCCTGCTGCCGGTTGTCAGGCGCGCCCTTCGCGCCCTCATCGCTCGTGCGTTGCGCCATGGCTCGTCATGGGCCCCTTGCTTCACTCCAAGTGGCGGCATTTGAAGGCATTAAGCGGCGGTGCGCAATGGATGATCTTCAGCGCCCTCAGGGTTTCGCAGGACGAATACGCTCTACACCTGTTTGCGCCCGACCGACCAGATGAAACCGTCATACCAGAAGTGCATGAGCGAGATGAGGAGGAAGAGCGCAAACAACCATGTGTGGGTGTCGATGTCGGCCCCTTCGGCCAGCATGCCGTAGCTCAGGCCGACGACAATGAGCACGAACAACGCGGCCCATTTGCCCCAGGCGCGGCCCTCGCAGCCCAGAACTTTGGAGATGTTGCCGTTCTCAGACCACCAGATGATCGCGAAATACTGCCAGGCGTGGAAGAAGTTCATGATGAAGAAGGCCATGCCGAAAGGATTGAAGCCCCAGGCATAGATCGAACAGGCAGCGGTCGAGAGCAGCAGGAACACCTTTTGCGGCGAGACCTGATAGCCGGCGCGCCACAGCCTCCAGTAGCTCCACAGATAATACGCGAGAAACGGCAGTCCGGTGCCAATGACGAACCATGAAAGGTACTGCGCATTGGTTTCGGCATAGGCTGGAATCGACGTGAAAAACACCGAACCGACCTCCTCGAATTCGTGGAAGTCGTTTACATGGTCGAGCAACGTGACGCCGGCAGCGATCGGCCCGGCATAAAGGTAGAAGTTCAAGATCCAGTCCAGCGTGCGCCCCGCCTTGTGCTGATTGCCGGCGCGGGCATCATAAATGCGCGACAGGCCGAAAGTCTGCATGCCGGAATGGTAGACATCCCAGAATGTCGCCAGCACCGAACAGGACACGAGCACCCAGTTCGACGTCATCATGGCAGCGAACAGCGCTAACGGGATCAGCGTGAAGCGCCACGGATACAGCGGGAAGATCTTCGGATTCAAATGACTGCGGAAGATGACGATCACCAGGTGGGCGAAAATAAAGACGCCGAGACCGAAATCGACCCACGAGGTGTCATTGCCAAATATGGTGGTGTCGTTTTCCAGTGGAGATCCCACGATCAACATGGCAAGGGCCAATGCCAGCAATGGTGCGGCAATGAAGAACACCCCGTCATAGAGCGGGGATACGATGTAGCCCGAGCGCAGCACGCGCTCGGCAATACGGGCCTTGAGGTCGGGACTGAAGATCGCGTGCGTAGAAGACATGAACATCCAAACAGGCTTGAGGTTTCACAACTTTGAGGGCAGTCTCGATTCAAACCGTAAACCAGTTGTTAACCACAAAATTCAAGCAAATAAAGGCCCCAGAGCATGATCTTTTCACATGGAATCAGTATGACCGGGTTTTCGCGTCTGCTGGCAAGGCAAGTGCCGCGCCGTGATCTCGGTGACCACCAGCGGGACTTAACGCTGTCCAGCGGGCGCGAAAACCCAGCCTCCGGTGGGCCATATCAGCCCATCAAACGGTTCCATGTGAAAGGATTATGCTCTAGATGCTGACAGACGATCAAATCGAGGCGGCCGCGAATGTGCTCGTCGCCGCGCGGCGCGAGAACGCGGTCATAGAGGCAATCCCGCAAAGCTGCCGTCCGATGACGCTGGCGGACGCCTATGCGGTGCAGGACCGGTTCATTGAGCGTTTGGGCTGGCCCACATCGGGCTGGTTCTGCGCCTGTACCAACACGGTGATCCAGGAGATGCTGGGCCTGGCCGAGCCCTATTGCGCCCGGTTGTTCACCGACTTCATCCGCCCGAGCCCGGCGATCCTCAAAGGTTCTGACTTCCCGCCCATAGTTCTCGAATGCGAGTTTGGTTTTCGCCTGAGCCGCGATCTGCCGCCGCGCGGCACGCCGTATTCCCGCGGTGACGTGGAAGACGCCATTGCCAGCATCCACCCCACAATCGAAGTGGTGGCCGGACACCTGCGCGACTGGACCACCCAGGACGTCTTCTCGGTCATCGCCGACAACGGCACCGACGGCGCACTGATTGTAGGCCAAGGTGTCGAGGACTGGCGCGGCATCGACCTGAAAGATGTCAGCGTGGAACTCAGGGTCAACGGCAGCACCGAACGCCGCGGATCGGGCAGCAATGTGCTGGGCGATCCCATCGGCTCGTTCGTGTGGCTCGCCAACTCGCGGGCCGGCGCTGCAGGCGGCGGCCTGAAGGCGGGAGAGACCCACAACACAGGCACGGCAACGGAAATCTACTGGGTGACGCCGGGTGACGAAGCGGTTGCCGATTTCGGCGCACTGGGCGAAGTGCGGGTCCACGTCACCGCCACGTGACGGCCGCGCGCCATTGACAAGACAGCATTTATTCCGTCATAATCCCATAGGTTGTGAAGTTTAACCCTAAATTACCTGGGGTTGGGGATGAGGATCTGGAAATCAGTGACGGCGCTCGCGCTGTGTGCGGTGGCGGTGGCCTGCGCCACCCCTGATACCCAGCTGCCCGATGTTGATGCAACCGAACAGTCCAACGCTGCGGAACAGCAGCGGCGCTTTGTCTTGACCTCACGGCTCGATGCACAAAAGCGGGTCCGCAACGTGGCCTACCGGGTTCTGCGCGCCAATGCGGACTTGTGCAAAGAAAATGTCGGGCCGGAATTCGGACTTTACATTCTTCAAGGCGATGGCGTTGAAACCGAATATCAGGCAACCGCGCGTGCCCTGTGGAATCTGGGCCCACGGCCGCGGGTCATGCATGTGGTGCCGAACTCTCCCGCCGCCCGCGCCGGCATCCAGGCCGGCGACATCGTCACCGCCGTGAACGGTACCGCTCTGGGCGACGGATCGGCTGCGGCGCAGAGCTACGCCACGGCGCTTGTTAGCATTCGGGAAGGTCAAACCGTGCGCTTCGCCATAGAGCGGGCGGGGATGCCGCGGCAGGTCTCCATGGTGCCCTCCAAGTCCTGTTCGCACGGCGTGCTCCTCAGTCATGACAGCGCAGCCAACGCGTTCACCGACGGCAAGCAGATCGTGGTCAACGAGGGTATTTTACGAATCGCGCAGAGCGATGAGGAACTGGCGCTGGTGATCGGCCATGAACTTGCACACATCACCAAGGGACATATCGACAAACAAAAGCAGAATGCCATCATCGCCGGCACCGGCGGTTTTGTGCTCGATGTCGCGTTTGCGGTCCTCGGGGTCAATACCCAGGGGGCGTTTACCGAAATGTCGGCCAATGCCGGCCGGCAGGCGTTCTCACACGGGTTCGAGAAAGAGGCCGATTATGTCGGCAGTTACCACATGGCGCGGGCCGGCTACGACACCACGGGCGTGGAAAAGTTCTGGCGCCGGATGGCCGCGGAAGACCCCAAGATCATCGCCTTTGCGGGCACCCATCCAACCTCATCGGAGCGCTATGCACTGATTGCGAAGACACATACGGAAATTCTCGCAAAGCGCAGCGCCAGCCAACCCCTGGTTCCCAATCTCGATCCCGACCGGCGCCGTCCGGTATCGAAACGAAAGACCGGGCGCGCCGATGACATGAAATGAGCAAGCGGTGCCACCGTGCGCCGGAGCGGTTTACTTCGTCACCTCGAA
>JAJFHM010000307.1 GCA_021775625.1 Hyphomicrobiales bacterium
CGAGATGCACGAGAACCATGCGGGCATGCCTGATACGGTGCATGAATTTATGGCCGGCTATCTCGCCAAGTATTCCGACACCTGGTACGCCGACCGTCAGCGCTGGCTGATCTATATGGTTGCCGCGGCCATCGAGAAGGCTGGCAGCGCCGACCCGATCCCGGTGGCCAAGGCGCTCGAAGGCATGACGCTTGACGGATCCATCGGCCAGGTTGTCATGCGGGCCGATGACCACCAATTGCAGATGCCGCTCATCGTCAGCTCCCTGACCGGGAATGCCGCCAAGAAGGTGATGTACAAAGGCAAGGATTTCGGCGTTGCATTCGCCACGGACGGTGTGGTGGATCTGGCCGATACAACATTGCCCACCACCTGCAACATGAAACGGCCCTGATCTAATCAAGGGTCGAGTAGGAGGCCACGCACGATACGCAGGGCGGGTTCATCCCCCCTGCGTGTCGTGTTTCTCAGCAGGTCCTAATGGAAGTCTTTCTGTTTTCCACGTTCAACGGCGTTCTCTACGGCATGTTATTGTTCATGCTGGCGAGCGGATTGACGCTGATATTCAGCCTGATGGGCGTGCTCAATTTCGCCCATGCCAGCTTCTTCATGCTGGGTGCTTACTTTGCCTATCAGATATCGACCTATACCGGCTTCTGGTCGGCGTTGCTGGTCGCACCGCTTATTGTCGGACTGGTCGGGGCTCTGGTTGAGCGTTACGGCCTCCGGCCGGTGCATCGCTTTGGCCACGTTGCCGAGTTATTGTTCACGTTCGGCCTGGCCTTCGTCATGGAAGAAGTGATCCAGATGATCTGGGGCAAGGTGCCGGTTCCGTATGACGTTCCAGAACTCCTGAACGTCGCCGCGTTCGAATGGCGGGGGCTGCAGTATTCCGCCTATCGCCTGTTCATGCTGGGCGTCTCCGTGGCGATATTCGTCGCATTGTTCTTATTTATCGCCAAGACCCGGGTGGGCCTGATGATCCAGGCCGCCCTGTCGCATCCGCAAATGGTCCAGTCGCTGGGGCATGACGTGCCGACGATCTTCATGTGGACCTTCGGGTTCGGCTGCGCCCTGGCGGGTATCGCCGGCGTGATCGGCGGCAATGTACTCGGCACCGAGCCCTCCATGGCGATCACGCTCGGGCCCATCGTGTTCGTGGTCATCGTGATCGGCGGGCTCGGGTCTTTGTGGGGCGCGCTGATCGCTGCCCTTTTCATCGGCATAATCGACAATCTGGCGATTACCTTCGATGTCTCGATTTACCCGCTATTTGCGTTGTTCGGTGTCGCGCGCGAAGCCGAGGGCATCATGAGTGATCTGGTCAACCTGACCAGCGGCGGCATCTCCCCGGTGCTGCCCTATCTCATGCTTGTCCTGATGCTGATTTTTCGCCCCCGGGGCCTGTTCGGGACGAGGGACGTCTGAATGGCTGCGCTTCTCAGACAGAGTGCCGTGTGGCTGATCGCCGTAGCGATCATTCTCATTCTGCCGGTGATGGTGAAATCCGGTTTCTACATCACCATGCTCAACCAGATGGGCGTTTTGATCATCTTCGCTCTGGCCTACAACATGCTGCTCGGCCAGGGCGGCATGCTGTCCTTCGGGCACGCGGTCTACTTCGGCCTCGCCGGGTACAGCGTTGCGCATTACCTGAACGGCGTCGGGGAAGAAACCCTGCCCTATATTCCGGTCAGTCTCATTCCGCTGCTGGGCGGGCTTGTCAGCCTGGGGTTCGGCATTCTGATCGGCTTCGTGTCATCGCGGCGCGCCGGCACCACATTTGCCATGATTTCCCTGGGTTTTGCAGAAATGGTCACCGCCCTCACGCTCATTGTCGTGACATTTTTCAACGGCGAAGAAGGCATCCAGACAGACCGCTGGATCGGGCCGGAACCGTTTGGCATCACCTTCGGCTCGGACGTCCAGGTCTACTTCCTCATCGGTGTGTGGTGTGTGCTTGCCACCGCCGCCATGTATGCGCTGACCCGGACACCTTTCGGGCGCATGTGCAATGCGGTGCGCGACAATCCCGAACGGGTTCAGTTCATCGGCTACAACACCCATCGGGTCCGCTGGCTGGCGTTTGCGCTGTCGTCGTTTTTTGCCGGAATTGCAGGATCGTTGCATGCCATCAACGTGGAGCACGTGGGCTTCGAAACCGTCGGCCTTGCACAATCGGGGCTGGTCTTGTTCATGGTGTGGATCGGCGGCGCCGGCATCTTTGCCGGACCCATTCTGGGCGCCATCCTGATCACGCTCCTGAACTCGAACCTGAGTGACATCACCGAGGCGTGGTACCTCTATCTCGGCCTGATATTCATGATAATCGTGATGTTTGCCCAAAACGGGCTGGCCGGGCTCATCGTCATGCATGAACCGATCTGGAAGACCAATCTCGCATTGTTCCGGTCAATGTTTCTGCCTTATGTGCTCGGTATCGGCTCATCGCTGGTGACGGCAGTCGGCGCCATCGGCGTCATAGAGCTGCTTTATTTCATGCGCACGCGCCAAACGGCAGAGACCGTTACTCATCTCTACTGGATGGAGGTTGACGCCGCAAACGTGCTGCCCTGGGCCTGGAGCGTTGCCGCGCTGGTGGCCGGCTATTTAGCCTGCCGGCAGACCTATCCGGTGATGGCTGCGAGCTACAGCGCCGCCATTGCGGAAGTGAAGGCAATGGTCGCGTCATGAGCACACCGGCCATCGAACTGCGTGACGTGCGCAAGAACTTCGGCAACACCGAGATCATTCGCGGCGTCGATCTGGCGATCGAGGAGGCCAGGATCCATGCCATCATCGGACCGAATGGCGCCGGCAAATCCACTTTGTTCAACCTGATGACCGGCCTGCATCCGCTCACCAGCGGCACCATTCACCTCAAGGGCGGGGAGATCACCAACCGCCCGCCTTACGAAATTGCCCGCTCCGGCCTGGCGCGCAGTTTCCAGGTGACCAACATCTTCGCGCGCATGAGCGTGTTCGAGAATATCCGCTGCGGCATGTTCTGGAAGCGCGGCCACAGATACGCGTTCTGGAAGTTCGCCAACCGGCAAAGCGAACTGACGGAGGCTTGCGAAGCGATCCTGGAGCAGACCGGTCTCACCTCGCGCCGCCATGTGCCTGCCGGGCTTTTGTCTTATTCCGACCAGCGCGCGCTGGAGATCGCCATTACGCTTGCCAGTGGTGCAGATGTCATTTTGCTCGATGAGCCGACCGCCGGCATGAGCCGCAGCGAGACCACCCAGGCCGTCGATCTCATCCGCAGCGTGTCGGCAAACAAGACCCTGGTCATCGTGGAGCACGATATGGGCGTCGTGTTCGATCTCGCCGACACGATTTCGGTTCTGGTCTATGGCGAGATCATCGCCTCGGGCGCGCCCAAGGACATTCGCGGCGACACCGCGGTGCGCGAAGCTTATCTGGGGGCGGAAGCGGATTAGAGCCCTTTCCGCCCATTTGGAGACAGTTTGATGAAACAAATCGGCACATTCGACAAGGCGTGGCGCGCAGCGCGATGCGGTGCATCGAGCAAGCGCCACAACGCAGTCGATGGGCCGATTTGTTTCACCGCAGGCCGGTTGTATTTGCACCCTGCCGGCGTTGCGGCTCTCATCCGATGTCCCACATCTCATTTCGACCCGCGCCTGGTCAGCGTGCAAATACAATCCGGTCAAACGGCTCCAAATGGGCGGAAAGGGCTCTGAATGCTGGAAGTTCGCGACCTGCACGCCTATTACGGCAAGAGCCATATCCTGCAGGGTGTGAGCCTTGACGTTAATGCAGGTGAAATCGTTTCGCTGCTCGGCCGCAACGGGGTTGGACGCTCGACAACTATCAAGGCGATCATGGGCGAGGTCGAACCGCATGGCTCGATCAAGTTCAAGGGGCAGGAAATTGCCGGTCTCAAATCCCATTCCATCGCCCAGCTGGGGCTGGGGTATGTTCCTGAAAACCGCGATATCTTTCCGACACTGACCGTGCGGCAGAACCTTCTGCTCGGTCAGAAAAGCGCGCGCAACACCGGGCGCTGGTCGATGGAGGACATGTTCGAACTGTTCCCCAATCTGCGGGACCGTGCGGACACGCCGGGCGGTGTGCTGTCCGGCGGCGAACAGCAGATGCTGGCCATGTGCCGGACCCTGATGGGCGACCCGGATCTGGTGATGGTGGATGAACCGACCGAAGGGCTGGCGCCGCAACTGGTGGAGAAAGTTGCAGAGCTTCTGAACGAAATTGCAAGCCGCGATCTGTCGATCCTTCTGGTGGAACAGAAACTCACCATAGCGTTGAAGATTTCGGCCCGGGTCTATGTGATGGGGCATGGCGAAATCGTGTTCGAAGGAACACCGGAAGATCTGCGCAGGAACGAGGCGGTGCGGCAGGAATGGCTCGAGGTCTAGCGCACAACTTCTGGCACAAACAACGGAACAATTTGTAAGGGTGATTTATGGCTGAGGTGACGCGTGAACAAAGAGGGCGGATCATGGTGCTCTCGCTCGACAACCCGCCGGTAAACGGGCTGGGATATGATATCCGCGCGGGCCTGATGGCCGGCATGGAAGCCGCACTTGGAGATGACGGCACAGACGGCATTGTGATCACCGGTTCGGGCAGGATGTTTTCCGGCGGTGCCGATATTACCGAGTTCAACACGCCCAAGTCGACCATGGAACCGCGGTTGGCGCAGGTGCTCGCCACCATCGAAGACGGCGCCAAGCCCGTGGTGGCGGCCATCCACGGGGTGTCTGCCGGCGGTGGCCTTGAGCTGCCGCTTGCCTGTCACTACAGGGTCGCTGCCAAAAAGACCCGGCTCGGGCTGCCGGAAGTCCTGCTCGGCATTATTCCGGGCGCCGGCGGCACCCAGCGCATGCCGCGTCTCACCGGCGTCGAGGCGGCGCTCAAGCTGATCGCGTCGGGAGATCTGGTGCCTGCCGACAAGGCACACGCACTCGGATTTGTCGATGAGGTGACCGACGGCGATGTGGTGGAAGCCGGTGTGGCAGCAGCAGAACGGCTTGCCGCGAGCGGCGATCTGAGGCGCGCCCG
>JAJFHM010000308.1 GCA_021775625.1 Hyphomicrobiales bacterium
GATGGTTCTGGTGAGAGAATATTAACCGAAGGTTATCACAATGAGGGTCCAACATGGTCACCAAACGGGCGGGTGTTGTTGTTCTTCCGCGAAACGCGCGGAGAGCGTGGTGGGCCACGATTGTGGTCGGTGGATCTGACAGGGTACAACGAACGCGAAGTTAAGACGTCTAATTTTGCGTCGGACCCGGCGTGGTCGCCCTTGATGAATTGATGCCACCAAAGTAGGGTGTGAGTAACTTGACGAGAGGCCGATTCATGTGCACCTGAAATTGCGGTTGCTGGTTTTCGTCTGGCGAAAACAGCGAATTACGCGATGCGGTGGTGCCCTCAGGCAGAGAAAATGAATTGCCCGCGTACGTCATGATAGGAGTTTGAATCAATGATGCGTCGTCTTGCAAGCCTTAAGTTTGCGGCGGTTTTGTTCGCGTTTTTCGCGGTTGCCGCGTGCGAAAGCGACAAGTCTAAGACCGATGTGAGTAATGCGGAGCCGGCCAAGCCCGGGTCGGAACGTGATTTCATTGTGAATGTCGGCGACCGGGTGTTTTTCCCGACCGATGTCACAACCTTGGGCGATGCGGCGAAGGAAACTTTGCGGCGTCAGGCTGCGTGGTTGAAGCTGTACCCTTCAGTGAAGATACAGATCGAAGGCCATGCGGACGAGCGCGGCACACGCGAGTATAATATCGCGCTGTCGGCCCGGCGCGGCAGCACGACCAAAGCATTCCTGGTGAGCCAGGGCATCCAGCCGGCGCGGGTATCGACGATCGCCTATGGCAAGGAACGTCCGGTGGCACTTTGTGATGCTGAGTCTTGCTGGTCGCAGAACCGGCGCGCGGTCACCCTGATCACGTCGGGCGCCGCCTCTTGAAAGTTCTCAGATAGCGAACGCGGTGCGATGCAGCGCCTCAGTTTCGGCCTGATCGAGGTCTTTGATAAGCTGATTGTTTGACCCTGGCTGTCCGTCGTATAGTTGGCGGAGCGCATATGGTTAATTGCGGAGTTACTGGTAATGTCGGCGAAGTTCTTTGTTCGTGCTGCGGCGTGCCACCTCGTGGTGGCAATCGGTGTGGTTTGCGCAGGATTGGGGCAGGCGGCTGCACAGTCGACCACTCAATGGGATTCGCTTTACGATCGCATTATCCGCCTGGAGCACAAGCTCAGATCCATGGAGGCGGGCGGCGTCCAGCAACCGGCAGCGACCCCGCTCGATCCCGCCGCTTCGGCCTCGCAATCGCTGCGCATCGATCAGATTGAAGGCGATTTGCGCACCTTGCTGGGCCAGGTGCAGAACCTGGCGCATCAGGTTCAGCAGCTCAACTCGCGCCTGAAGCGGTTTTCCGAGGATGCGGAGTACCGGCTCGAACAACTCGAGAGTGGTGACCGGTCGCGCAACAAGACGTCGTCGGATCCCAAGCGCACCGCCAAAAACTCCACTGTTCTGCCCGATTATGGTGATCTGAGCACGCTCGAACAGTACCCTCAGGAAACCAACACATTAAATCAGGACACCAGCACATTTGATGATGTGGAAGCAGCACCGGGGACCCAGACATTGGGTACAATTCCCGGCAGCTCGCTGGATCCGGAGACGACCACATTGAGTGCCGTGCCGGATGCGGTCACCTCGCAACCCCTGGATGATAATTCGTCTGTTGGTGGTGCGGATGTGCTCTATGAAACATCCTACAATCATTTGCTCAGGCGGCGTTTTGGCGCTGCGGAATCCGGATTCGCGAAATTTATCAAGAAATACCGCAAGCACAAGCTGGCCGGGAACGCGCAATACTGGCTTGGCGAATCCTATTATGCCCGCGGCCGTTACAAGCAGGCCGCCAAGGCATTTCTGACAGGATACCGCGACTTCTCAAAAAGCCCGAAAGCGCCGGACAGCATGTTGAAGCTCGGCATGTCGTTGCGGCAACTGGGTCAGGAGAAGCACGCCTGCAACACGTTCAAGCAGATCAACGCACGTTTCCCCAAGGCATCGGCCAGCGTCAAGAAGCTTGCCGCGCGAGAGCGCAAGCGCGCCGGGTGCGGTGCCTAAAGGTAACGTCATCATCGATATCGAAAGACTGGCCGGCCAGCTGGATCGTCTGGTCGGGCATGAGCCGTCTGCCATTGCGGTCTCCGGCGGGTCGGACAGCATGGCCCTCATGCATATTGCGGCCGCATGGCGCGCCAGCGGAGATATCTCCGGGCCTGCCCTCACCGTGCTCACCGTCGACCATGGTCTGAGACCCGGCTCTGTACGCGAAGCCGCTTCTGTCGAAATCGTATCAGAAGGCCTCGGATTGCCGCATGAGACACTGGTGTGGACCGGCACCAAACCGAGCAGCGGTATTTCGGCGCATGCCCGCGAGGCGCGCTACCGGCTGATGACCCGGTGGTGCCATGATCACGGCATCGCCAAATTGCTGGTCGCGCATACGCTTGATGATCAGGCGGAAACCGTGGTGATGCGCCTGGCGCGCGGCAGCGGCGTCGACGGTCTTTCGGCAATGGCGCCTGTGGTGATGAACAACGGGGTTGCCCTGATCAGGCCGTTGCTTGACGTCTCGCGCGCGGATCTCCAGACGTATCTGCGATCATTGGACCGCTCGTGGATTGAAGACCCGACCAATGAGGACACCGCTTATGAGCGGGTCAGGATCCGCAACGGCATGGATGCCCTGGGCGCGCTCGGCGTGACCCAGAAGGGACTGGCGACAACGGCGCGGCGGTTGCAGCGGGCAAGGGCGGCGCTCGATGGTCTGACGGCTGAGGCGTTGCACACCTACGCACGCGTCCACGCGGCGGGTGTGTGCGATGTATCGAGCGCCCTGCTTACCGATGCGCCGGATGAGATTGTCATGCGTGTCCTGGGGCGGTGTCTGAGCGCCGTGGGTGGATTGGCCTATCCGCCGCGGCAGTCTGCCCTGGAGGCCTTGCATGCCTATTTGAAGGATGGACACACCAGCGCCCGCACATTGGGGGGATGTCAGGTTGCCGTTGGCAGCGGCCGGATACGGATTGTCCGTGAGGCCGGTCGGGTTCCAGGCGAACCGGTCGGGCTGGTCGCCGGTGAACGGGTGGTCTGGGACGGTCGTTTCACGGTTGGGTATGAGTTGGCGTCGGCCGCCGGTGCGCGGCAAAAAGCGGTAAATGTGCGGTCCCTGCAGGCGGCAGGATGGGACATGGTGAAGCAGAACGGTGCAGTCTGCCCGGTGACAGTGCGTGAAGGGCTGGTCTCTTTTTGGCAGAATGAGGAGCTCGTCGCTGTCCCCCATCTGGGATACCGCAGTGATTGCGCTCCTCGAGATGTTCAGTTTTTCGCGGATTTCTGCAATTTACCCTTATTGGAAGGAGCAGGTGCAATGGACGTGCTGGAGGCTCTATAGTTCAAATTGCCGTTTTGGCGGGAGACACAGATTGCCGATTGGCTCAGGTATTGCTCTCGTCGCAAGAGGAGTGGACACCGAAGCCTTGGCAAACGCTGCTTGGGTGCCTATTTTAGAGAGTAAGTGAGGACGAACGGTTCAGGCGCGCCGATGTGGCCCGGAACCGTGCGCATTTTTCGTTGCGAGAGGATCGCTAGTGAATAATTTCAGGAACTTCGCCGTTTGGGTGATCATCGCTTTGTTGCTGGTGGCCCTGTTCAACCTGTTTCAGGGACCGGCACAAAGAGGCCAGCCGGATGGCAAGAGCTATTCCCAGCTTCTGGATCTGATCGAGAACGATGAGGTTCAGGAGGTCACGATCGCCGGCAAGAACGTCACCGGCAAGTTGAAGAACGGCCAGTACTTCAAGACCGAAGCGCCGGAAGATCCCAGTCTGGTGGGTCTGTTGCGCGAACATCGCGTGGACATTACCGCTGCGCCGGCGTCCGACGGCGTTCCTTCGCTGCTTGATGTGTTCATCAACTGGTTCCCGATGCTGCTTTTGATCGCTGTGTGGATATTCTTCATGCGGCAGATGCAGTCCGGTGGCGGCAAGGCGATGGGCTTTGGCAAGTCCAAGGCCAAGCTTTTGACCGAACGCCACGGACGGGTCACGTTTGACGATGTCGCCGGTATCGATGAGGCCAAGGAAGATCTTGAGGAAGTCGTTGAGTTTCTCAAAGATCCGCACAAGTTCCAGAGGCTGGGTGGGCGGATCCCGAAAGGTGCGCTGCTTGTGGGTCCTCCGGGGACCGGCAAGACGCTTCTGGCCCGTGCCATTGCCGGTGAGGCAAATGTCCCGTTTTTCACCATTTCCGGTTCTGACTTTGTTGAGATGTTCGTTGGTGTCGGTGCGAGCCGTGTCCGCGACATGTTCGAGCAGGCCAAGAAGAATGCGCCCTGCATCATCTTCATCGACGAAATCGATGCGGTGGGACGCCATCGTGGCGCCGGTCTCGGCGGTGGTAACGATGAGCGCGAGCAGACCTTGAACCAGCTGCTGGTCGAAATGGACGGCTTTGAAGCCAATGAAGGCGTCATCCTGATTGCCGCGACAAACCGGCCCGACGTGCTTGATCCGGCGCTGTTGCGTCCTGGCCGCTTCGACCGTCAGGTCGTGGTGCCCAATCCGGATGTTCAGGGGCGCGAGAAAATTCTCAAGGTCCATATGCGCAAAGTGCCGCTGGCGCCGGACGTGGATCCCAAGGTGATCGCGCGTGGAACGCCGGGGTTCTCCGGTGCTGACCTCGCCAACCTTGTCAACGAGGCGGCTCTGCTTGCCGCGCGCCGTTCAAAGCGTATGGTGATGCAGCAGGAATTCGAAGACGCCAAGGACAAGGTGTTGATGGGGGCGGAGAGACGCTCGCTCGTCATGACCGAGGAAGAAAAGAAGCTGACCGCCTATCACGAAGGCGGCCATGCGCTCGTGGCCATCAAGCTGCCGGATTCCGATCCGGTCCACAAGGCGACCATCATTCCGCGCGGCCGCGCGCTGGGCATGGTGATGCGCCTGCCGTTGCGTGATCACCTTTCCGTCACACGCGCCAAAATGAAAGCCGATATTGCGGTTGCCATGGGTGGACGCGTCGCCGAGGAGCTCATCTTCGGTCACGAGAAGGTTACCTCTGGCGCGTCCTCGGACATCAAGATGGCAACCCAGATGGCACGCGCCATGGTGACCCAGTACGGTATGAGCGACAAGCTCGGACCGCTGGCCTATGGCGACAATGAGGAAGAAGTGTTCCTCGGC
>JAJFHM010000309.1 GCA_021775625.1 Hyphomicrobiales bacterium
GGGCTCGACGTCGCCGTTGCCGGCCGCCTCAATGCCAACAGTCTGGTGTTCCTGCGCAGCCTTGCCGTATCGGCGCAGGGCATCGCCATGCTTCCCGTCTGGATGATCCGCGATGAATTGAAACATGGACATCTGGTTGCGCTGCTTGAGGACTTTTCCCTGGAGCCGCCCAGCACGCCGATCCATGCGGTCTTCGCGCATAACCGGCACCTGGCGCCGAAGGTCCGCGCGTTTGTTGATTTTTTGGCGGATCGCATGGACCGGGTTTAGCTTGGCGTACTGCTCGCAGTTGCAGTTCCTGGCATGCCGGTTAAACGCATTGAATTCAGGTTGTTACTGGATCCCCGATCAAGTCGGGGATGACATCTGTGGGTGCGGCGACGCCTGACAAGTCCTCCGTGTTGGTCTAAACCGGACGGCAGCGGGCTTGATCCGCTGAGGAACGGAGATATCCAACCCGGAGACCACCGACTGTGGCATACCACTCAGTTCTGGAGCACCACGGACCGTCTCACCGATAAGGAATAAACCACCATGGAAAAAAACATTCTCATCACCGGCTCCACCGATGGCATCGGGCTGGAAACGGCGAGGATGCTGGTCTCGCAGGGTCACACCGTGCTGCTGCACGGACGCAATCCGGCGAAACTGGAGGGTGTTGAAAAAGAGCTCTCCGCGTTGCCGGGAGGCGGACGCGTTGAAAGCTACGTGGCCGATCTGTCGAACATGGCCGACGTCGTGGCGCTCGCCAAAGCGGTGACCGAAAAGCACACCAGGCTCGATGTGCTGATCAACAATGCGGGCATTCTCAAGACGCCCGATCCCATCACGCAGGACGGGCTCGATGTGCGGTTCGTGGTCAATACGCTTGCCCCCTATCTCTTGACGGAGCGGCTCTTGCCGCTGCTTGGAAAATCCGCGCGGGTGGTAAATCTGTCGTCTGCCGCACAGGCCCCGGTCGATCCGGAGGCAGTGTCGGGGCGGGTCAGGCTGGCCGATATGCCGGCTTATGCACAGAGCAAACTGGCAATTACGATGTGGTCCCGCCACATGGCGCAGGCGCTCAAGGATGGCCCGGCCATCATCGCGGTAAACCCCGGGTCGCTGCTTGCCAGCAAGATGGTGAAAGAGGGCTTTGGCATCGCGGGCAAAGATATCCGCATCGGCGCAGACATCCTTGTGCGCGCGGCACTGTCAGACGAATTTGCGGCCGCGTCAGGCCAGTATTTCGATAATGACGCAGGTCAGTTCGCCCCGCCCCACCGCGATGCGCTCGATGCACGGAAATCCGAAGAGATCGTGCAGGTTATCAAAACGGTTTTGGCGGAAATTGCGCCCAGTGTCACGGAGCAGGAAAAGCCACAATGAAAGCCGTTGCTCTTGCGCGGGATCAGGTCCGTTGATGACGATGTGGTGCTCCGCGCCAAACTATCGGTGCCGCGGAGATTTTTTCAATTGGTCTCCTTGCGCCCCTGTGGCAACGTTCGCCGCCATGCCTGATACATATGAAACCCTGATCGTCGAGCATCACGGGCCGGTTGCCGTGATCACGCTCAACCGGCCCAGACAGCTCAATGCAATCTCGATCAAGATGGTCGAGGAAATCAACGCCGCGATGGACGCCATCGAGGCGTCCGCGGCGACGCGTGCGATTGTCCTCACCGGCGCCGGGCGGTCGTTTTCGGCGGGCTTCGATCTCAAGGAAGGCTCGACGCAGAAGCGCGACGGGGTCAAGGACTGGCACCGGATCCTCAAGTTCGATGCGGATTTCATCATGCGGTTCTGGCACTCGCCGCTGCCCACCATTGCCGCGGTGCATGGCCATTGCCTTGCCGGCGGGTGCGAGCTTTCCATGGCGTGCGACGTGACCATTGCCGATGAGACCGCCCGCCTCGGTGAGCCGGAACTGCGCTTCGGGGCGTCCATCGTGGTGTTGATGCTGCCATGGCTCACCAATCCCAAGAAGGCCAAGGAAGTGCTGCTGACCGGCAATGACAAGGTGACCGCACGCGAAGCCCTCGACATGGGGCTGATCAACCAGGTGATGCCGGAAGGCGAACATCTCGAAGCCGCCATGGAGATGGCGCGCACCATGGCGGTGATGGATCCGGATTCCGTGCGCCTCACTAAAAAGGCGATCAACCGGACCTATGAGATCATGGGGCTCAACAGCGCCCTCGACATGGCGCTCGATGTCGGTGTGCAGATTGAATCCATCGTCACGCCGGAACGCCGCGAATTCGGCCGCATCCTCAAGCAAGAAGGCCTGCAGGCAGCACTTGCCTGGCGTGAAGCGCGCTTCGGACAATAAGGCTTAGAGCGCTTCATGTTTACACGGAATCAGTTTGACCGGGTTTTCACGTCTGCTGACCAGGCACGGTTCACGCCGTGGACCTTCCGTCCACAAGGGGACCGTAACGCAGTCAGAAGGCGTGAAAACCCGGCCTTCGGTGGTCCAAATCGGCCCGTCGGCCACGTTGCGGCGCTTGCCCGATGCACCGCATCGCGCTGCGCACCGCGCCTTGCCGAGCGAACCGATTTGGACCATCAAACGGTTCCGTGTAAACATGAAACGCTCCAGGTTCGCTACACATGCTGAAACCCGCTCCCGCCCACCGGCTCGATCCGTTGCTCGCGCCCAGGTCCCTGGCCCTGATCGGCGCCTCGCCGCGCGCGCCAAGCCCGGGCAACGATCTGGTGCACATGGCCCGTGGCACCGGCTATGCGGGCGCTGTCTATGCCATCAACCCGAAATATTCGGAAGTCGAAGGTGTGCCCTGCTTCGCCAGTCTGGGCGAGCTTCCCGAACCCCCCGATCACGTGGCCATCGCGCTTGGCGATGCGGGGCTTGAGGCTGCTCTCACGTCTGCCATCGAGGCGGGCGCCAGAGCGGCGACGATCTTCGCCAGCGGGCTTGATGCCGGAGATGCGGATCTGCCGGCCAGGCTTGCCGACATCGCCCGTGAAGGCGGCATCGAGATGTGCGGCATCAACTGCATGGGCTTTTACAATCTCGATGCACGGCTGCGGGTTTGCAGCTTTTCAGCGCCCAGCGACATGGAGCCCGGCGGCATTGCCTTCATTGCACAATCCGGGTCGGTGTGGGCGGCACTTGCCAATAATGACCGCCGGCCCCGGTTCAACATCTGCGTGTCGTCAGGGGCTGAGACAGTGACGACGACGGCGGATTATCTGGAATGGGCGCTGCAGCAGCCCTCGACCCGCGTTGCCCTGCTGTTCGTGGAAGCCATCCGCAAGCCGGATGTCTTCGAGGCAGCTCTCGCCGATGCGGCACGGCGCGATATCCCGGTGGTGGTGCTCAAGGTCGGGCGGACGGAAGCATCCGCCGCCATGGCGATCAGCCATACCGGCGCTTTGGCCGGCAATGAC
>JAJFHM010000310.1 GCA_021775625.1 Hyphomicrobiales bacterium
GTTGACGCCGCGTATGATCAACATGTCATCGGTGCGCCCGGTGACCTTCTCCATGCGCCGCATGGTCCGCGCCGTGCCGGGCAACAGCCGGGTCAGATCCCGGGTCCGGTAACGGATGATCGGCATGGCTTCCTTGGTGAGTGAGGTGAACACCAGTTCGCCCATTTCACCGTCGGGCAACGGAGCGCCCGTCTCAGGGTCGACAATCTCCGGGTAAAAATGGTCTTCCCACAGATGCAGACCATCTTTGGTCTCGACACATTCGTTGGCAACGCCTGGTCCGATCACTTCGGACAGCCCGTATATGTCGATGGCGTGTATCTGCGCACGCGCTTCGATGGCGTCGCGGATTTCGTTGGTCCAGGGTTCGGCGCCGTGAATGCCGATCTCGAGGCTGGTCGATCCGGGGTCGACGCCCTGGCGTTCCATTTCGTCGAGCAGGTTCAAAAGATAGGACGGAGTGACCATGATGACTTTCGGCTGGAAGTCCTCGATCAGCTGGATCTGACGGGCGGTCATGCCACCGGACACGGGAATTACGGTGCATCCCAGGCGCTCAGCACCGTAGTGCGCGCCCAGCCCACCTGTGAAGAGGCCGTAGCCATAGGCTACGTGAACGATGTCGCCGGGGCGGGCACCGGCGGCACGCATGGAGCGGGCGACCACTTCCGCCCACATCGCCACATCGTTTCTGGTGTAGCCGACTACGGTTGGCTTACCGGTGGTGCCACTGGAGGCGTGGATGCGCATCACCTGTTCGCGCGGCACGGCGAACATGCCGAAGGGGTAGTTCTGCCGCAGGTCATCCTTGGCGGTGAACGGGAACCTCGCCAGATCGGACAGGCTCTTGAAATCGTCGGGATGCACGCCGGCGGCGTCGAAGGCGCTGCGGTAGTGGGCAACATTGGCGTAGGCATGGGACAGGGTTTGCTTCAACCGCTCGAGCTGAACGGCGCAAATTTCGTCACGGCTTGCCATTTCGAGGGGATCAAGGAGTTCCTTCGGACAGGCATAATCGGATGCCGGTTTGAGGGCCATGAGACCGTTCCCTATTGTTTCGTTTGTTCCACAACTACACCCGCGATGGTGCGCGACTTGCCGCGGAAATGCGCAATCACTTCATTGTCGCCATTGCGCACTTCGACGTCATAGACACCGTTGCGGCCGACATAGTAGATCTCGCGGGCGCGGGCGGTCAGCATGGCGCCGAGATAGGCCGGTTTCAGAAATGTGATTTCGGCGCCGGCGGCGACAGACACCTCATTGTGTGAGTTGCAGGCGAAGCCGAATGCGCTGTCTGCAAGGGAGAATATGAAGCCTCCGTGACAGGTGCTGTGGCCATTGAGCATGTCTTCGCGAACGACCATGGACAATTCCGCGGCACCCGGTGCAACCGGACCCAGCCGGCATCCAAGGGCCTGAGAAGCCTTGTCGCGCGAAAACATCGCATTCGCGGTGCGTTCGGCTTTGTCCTGCGCCGCCTCTTCGTTGGGCGCTGCGGTCTTGCTCATGCCTTCCCCGCTTCTCGTTTCCGGTGAAAGTGATACAATTCTTTTAGGCTCTCGACAAGTTGCTGTATCGCTTTTGAGACGGGCAATCGTCACTGCGCACCTTATTATGATACAAAAAATCGTTGAAAATGTAATTATTTGTGTCATATTAAAGTGAGCGGAGCAAACAGCCGGATCCTCATGTCATGAGCCACAGCGAAAATGAACTCGCCGAGTTGGGCGCTGCCTTCGATGCGAATGTTGCGCAGGAGAAAAAAATTGAGCCCAAGGACTGGATGCCGGAGGCTTACCGGAAAACCCTGGTCCGGCAGATTTCTCAGCATGCGCACTCGGAAATCATCGGCATGCAACCGGAGGGCAACTGGATTTCGCGGGCCCCGACCCTGCGGCGCAAGGTGGGTCTGCTGGCAAAGGTTCAGGACGAAGCGGGGCACGGCCTTTATCTCTACAGCGCAGCCGAGACGTTGGGCACGTCGCGCGATCAGATGGATGCCGACCTCCTGAGCGGCAAGGCGAAATATTCCAGCATCTTCAACTATCCAACGCCCACATGGGCGGATATTGGCGCTATCGGATGGCTCATCGACGGTGCGGCGATCACCAATCAGATCCCCATCTGCCGCTGCTCTTATGGCCCCTATGCACGGGCGATGATCCGAATCTGCAAGGAAGAAAGCTTTCATCAGCGTCAGGGCTTCGAGATGATGAACACGCTGTGCCGTGGCACGGCGGAGCAGAAACGCATGGCGCAGGATGCGTTGAACCGGTGGTGGTGGCCGTCTGTCATGATGTTCGGCCCTCCCGACGGCGCCTCGCAGCACTCCGACCAGAACATGGCCTGGCGGATCAAGCGGTTCTCAAATGACGAGTTGCGCCAGCGCTATATCGATATGACCGTGCGGCAGGCGGATTTCCTGGGCCTGGACATTCCCGACACCGACCTCAAGTGGAATGAGGAGAGCGGGCATTACGACATCGGCGAGATCGACTGGGACGAGTTCTGGAAAGTGGTCAAGGGCGATGGCCCGTGCAACCGGCAGAGACTGGCGCATCGCACGAAGGCACATGACGACGGGGCCTGGGTGCGCGAGGCAGCGGTTGCCTATTCCGACAAGCAACGCGCCAAACAGCGCCAGCACGCAGCATAAAGGATCACCCAGATGAGTGATGACAAAGGCTGGCCGCTTTATGAGGTCTTCATCCGGTCCAAGCAGGGCCTCGCCCACCAGCATGCCGGCAGCCTGCACGCGGCTGACGACAAGATGGCACTGGAAAATGCCCGCGACGTCTATACCAGGCGCGGCGAGGGGCTGAGCATCTGGGTGGTGCCGTCGAATGCGATCACTGCATCGTCTCCGCTGGACAAAGACATGCTGTTCGATCCGGCGGATGACAAGGTCTATCGGCATCCAACGTTCTACGACGTGCCGGATGGTGTCGAAACGCTATGATACTCAACAGGCCCTAAGGCAATTTATCGAAGGATTTGAATCCGATGGGCGCAAGCTCTGCCAGACAACGTTCGGAATACAACCGGGATCAGGTCCTGTTCGATTATTGCCTGGGTCTGGGTGACAATGCGCTCATTCTGGGCCAGCGTCTGGCGGAGTGGACCAGCAATGCGCCGACGGTTGAGCTCGACATCGCCTTGAGCAATCAGGCGCTCGATCTGTTTGGCCAATCGCGAATGCTGCTTGATTATGCCGGCCGCGTCGAGGGCAAGGGCCGGTCGGAGGACGACCTGGCGTTTCTGCGCGACGTTCTTGACTATCGCAATGCTCTCATTGTTGAGCAGCCGAACGGCGATTTCGCCCAGACCGTCATGCGGCAGTTCCTCTACGCCACGTTCGCGTATGCGCTGTATGAAAAACTCGCCGGATCGAACGACACCGTTCTCGCGGGGATTGCCCAGAAGGCGGTCAAGGAAATGAGCTATCACGCGCGCCACAACGGGGAATGGGTCGTGCGCCTCGGCGACGGCACGGATGAAAGCCACGATCGGGCCCAGGCGGGTCTCGATGCGGTTTGGCCCTATGTGCATGAACTCTTCACCGCCGATGCGGTTGAGCTTGCCATGGCGGAGGAGGGGATCGGCGTCGATCCCTCGAGCCTCAAAGATGAGTGGCTGGCGGAAGTTTCCAGTGTGATCGCGCGGGCGACGCTCACCCTGCCGGAAACGTCGTGGACACC
>JAJFHM010000032.1 GCA_021775625.1 Hyphomicrobiales bacterium
GTCGCGGTGCCGGAGTTTTCTGCTTATTGCGCCAGCAAACATGCCCTCATCGGCTTCACCCGGTCCATTGCGCACGAACTGGCGCCGTGGTCGTCGACCGCGGCGAAGTCATGGCATGAGTGAGGTCGAGAATAACGGCTCAGGTGACTACTGGATCAACCGTATTGAATGCACTGTCACCGCAATCGCCGCACAAGAGTGGCGCATGAATTTCGCATACTGTAGCCTGCCGCCTATCACATGTTGCGAATGACAGGTCCCCTTTCATGCTAGACGATTCCAACATTCAGGCGAGCGTTTCGCTTGGCCAGGATGGTAAGCAGTTCGGCCATCTGACTGCACCGAATTCGACCCAGTTTTCCGCCTATGGCACCGAGTTGATCCCGATCGTCGTTGTGCGCAATGGCGAGGGACCCGGCATCCTTCTGACCGGCGGTGTCCATGGCGACGAGTTCGAGGGTCCGGTTGCGCTGTTGAAGCTGGCGCGCGATCTCGATCCGAAGAGCCTCAACGGTCTCGTCATCATCATCCCCAGCCTCAATCTGCCGGCCACGCTGGCCTCAAGCCGCCTGTCGCCTGTAGACGGCCGCAATCTCAACCGCGTCTTCCCGGGAAACCGACAGGGCAGTTTCAGCGAAGTGCTGGCCGACTTCGTGGTGCGCGGCCTCCTGCCCCATGTCGATTATGTCGCCGACATCCATTCCGGCGGCACCAGCCTGGACTACGTTCCACTCACCATGATGCACCGGATCGGCGATGCAAAGCGCATTGCAAAGAGCCTCGGGTGCATGAAGGCGTTCGGTGCGCCTTACGGCTTGTTGACGACCGAGCAGGAGGGCGGCGGAATGCTCGAATGGCATGCCGAACTTCAAGGCAAGGTGGTCATTTCGAGCGAACTTGGCGGTGCCGGGCGCCTCACCCGACAAAGCGTTGAAATTGCCGAAACGGGTGTCCGTAACATGCTGGTGTTTGCAGGAATTCTCAACGGCGAGATCACCCCACCGGAGACCATGGGCCGGACGCAGACACGCCTGATTTCGACGCCCGACCTGGAGTGTTTCGTGCTCAGTCCCGGCGACGGGCTGTTTGAGAGCTTCGTCGACCTGGAAGAGACGGTCAAAGCGGGCCAGCCGCTTGGTCAACTGCACGATATCCGCAGACCGGAGAAGCCGGCCCTGGTGGTTCCAGCACCGCGCGCGGGCCTGATCATAATGCAGCGCCCGTTACCCATGACCCGCATGGGCGATTGCATGTTCCTCATTGCCGATGAGTGGAACGAATAAGCTAAGATCGTTTCACATTCAAACGGAGCCAAACGGACAAGGAATTCGACTATGATCGTCAAGACGTATGAGGGCCTCGAGGGCACCAGGAACGAAACCGCGCTCAAAGGCGGCACCGCTCTGACGCGGCGCTTCCTGCTCGAAGAGGACGGTGTCGGCTTCACTCTGTCCGACATCCGTTTCGGCCCCGGCGAAGGCACGCAGCTCTGCTACAAGAACCATATCGAGGCGAACTACATCATCGAGGGCGAAGGCACCCTCGAAGAACTCGACACCGGCATCACCCACGAGCTCAGGCCCGGCGTCATGTACTGCCTCGATGAGCACGACCGCCACCGGATCATCTCCCGGACGCCGATGCGCATGATCTGCGTCTTCAACCCCCCGCTCAAGGGCGGAGAAGTTCACGACGAAGAGGGCTCCTACCCGGCAGGCTAGCCACACAGCCTCAACCGCGCCCGCTATCGACCTCCCCCGGCGCCGGCACCCCGCGCCGGTTCAGCGCGCGCATCTTCAAATGCCGTTCCGCCTTTTCTGCCCGCTCCTTTGGCGTGCGGCGCAGTTCGGCGCGGGCCCGCACGTCTTCGAGCAGAAGCCTGGCCTTGGCGCGCATGCGGGCCGATTTGAGGTAGGGGCGCGTATCCAGGATAAAGCCCTCGATGCGGTCATGGTTCAGAAGTGTCCAGGTATATTGCAGGCGCGCCCGCGGGTTGTTCGGCTGAACGGCCTGCATGTAACCCGGCCAGTGCGCATGGAACACATCGACCATGCATTTGTCGGTAGACGTCAGGCTGACGATGGGCACCGGGCCGCTCGGGTGACCCCGGCGCGCAATGGAAAAGGTCCCCTCGCCTTCAAAATGCCCGGCAGCCCAGATGCGCTCGGTCCGCGATGGCCGCCTGCGCGCAGCGATCCGGCGCCGGCGGTCTTTTAGCCGCTGCTGCCGCACCGCTTCGTATTTCAGCCGCTGGCGCCGCCGGTTGCACACGTAACACACGTATTTGCCGCTGGGGCAGACATGGTTCATCCGGTGGCCCTTGCGGCAATAATGCACCCGCTCCGGCGCACCTTTCACGCGGCGCTCGCCACGGGGTTCGTTAGCGCAAGGGGTCTCGTCTGCAGGATGCATCGCGTCTGTCCGGGTGTGGTGAGGATGGGATGAAGCAGCGCAGCCCCGGGTCAGGGGCGCGAGGGCCCCTGCCGACGCGAGTGCGCTCAGCAAACCGGATATTAAGCCGACGAGCGGGGCGCGGGGATAAGTCCCCCTCACGCGCCGTCAGGGGGCTTGACCCACTGCTGTGCGGTTAAACTCGAAGTGGAGCGATTTCGAAGCCGTCGCAACACCCCCGACCGAAGGCATCGCCACACCCCCGACCGAAGGCATCGCCACACCCCCGATCGTCATCCCCGACTTGATCGGGGATCCAGTAACCGCATGTCGCTAAGTGATTTTTCCGCCTCACCGCGGCAGGAAAAATATTTCTTACTCACATTGAACCTTCTGGGCGTCCCACGCGTCCAACACTCTAGAAGCAACCTG
>JAJFHM010000311.1 GCA_021775625.1 Hyphomicrobiales bacterium
GTGCGCTTGTTGGTGATGGGTGAGAGGAACTGGCCGATCAGATGCCCGCCGGCCAATGCCTCGATGCCGTCGAGCCCAGCCTGTTTGCACCGTGATGCGGTGTCCCCGAAGGCTTTGACCACGCGGGCGATGTCGTGTTCGTCCATTTCACGCGGGATGGCGCGGTGCCGGGTCTCGCGCACCGGTGACGGGGCAATCATTTCGAGCCAGTGGTCGTCGTAAGGATCTCCGCGCCGGCCGAGATGGGTGATCTGGCACATGAGGGCGCAACCGTGCTTGTGAATACGCTCCGAAAACTGCTCCAGATAGGGGATGCAGGCATCTGCCCCCATGTTCAGCTGCCGCATGGTGTTGGGGCTGTCCGGTGCAACGTTGGATGAGCCGCCGAACATGGTCAGGGCCAGACCGCCCTTTGCCTTTTCTTCGTGGTAGAGCTGGTAGGCCTCTTTGGGAAAGCCGTCCTCGTCCAGCCCACAGGCATGACTGGTGCTCATGATCCGGTTCTTGAGCTTCAGATGGCCGATTTGCAGCGGCTGCAGCAAGGCATCCTTGCTGGTGGTGGTGGGCGCACCTGTCATTGCATTTTACTTTCGGAGCTTTTTGAGTTCACCGCATCATGGACATGAAGCGGTGTGGCTTCAAGCGTCTGGAAATCTAACCAGAATCTGTGTGACACTCCACACTCATGAACCCGACCAAACAAAGATTGCTGGACCGGATCGACGCAGACCGCGATCAGCTGATTGAGTATCTGCGCGAATTCATCCGCCGTCCCAGCCCCAACCCGCCGGGCGATACACTTGCCTCTGCGGCGCATGTGCGTTCGCTGCTTGACGCCCACGGAGCAGACTACCGCATCATTGCGCCCAACGATGTCATGCCCAACATTGTCGCCAGTTTTGACTGCGCAATTCCGGGCCGGCATCTGGCACTTAACGGTCATATCGATGTCTTTCCCGCAGGTGATGGCACTGGCTGGACCAGGGATCCGTGGGGCGCCGAACTGATCGACGGCCAGATATATGGGCGCGGCGCCTGTGACATGAAGAGCGGAACCACGGCGTCCATATTCAGCTTTCTCTATTTGCGGGAGTTGCGGGAGGAATTGTGCGGCAGACTGACCCTGTCGGTGGTCTCCGATGAAGAGACTTTTGGACCCTGGGGCGCGCGTTATTTGTTCGAGCACCATCCCGAGATCATCGGTGACTGCTGCTTGAACGGCGAGCCGACGGGCCGTGAAATCTACCGCTTCGGCGAGAAGGGCCCGCTGTGGCTTCGGTTCACGGTCAACACCCACGGCGCGCACGGTGCCTATGTCCACCGCAGCAAGAGCGCCACGTCAATCGCCGCCAAGGTGATCGGCGAACTTGAGGCGCTGCAGGATCTGGATCCGCCCGCCGACGACAACATCACATCCGCGCTTGACGGCATATCGGACATTGTCGATCGCGCCTGGGGTGAGGGGGCAGCACACAATGTCCGCCGCATCACCGTCAATCCCGGCCTGGTGTCGGGTGGTGTCAAGGTGAACATGGTGGCGGCGCAGTGCAGCTTCGAGGTCGATATCCGCCTGCCCAACGGGTTTGACGTCGGTGACATCCATGCGCGGGTGGAGGAGATCTGCGGGCGGTTCCCGGAAGTCGCCTGCGAGCAGATCTTGTACAACCCGCCGAACTGGTCCCCACCGGACAGTGAAATGTCCGGCTATGTGAGGGCGAATGCGAAGGCGTTGTCCGGTATCGAGCCGGTGCCCGCCGTCAGCCTTGGCTGTACCGATGCGCGGTTGTGGCGCTATCGCGATGTTCCCGCCGTTGTGTTCGGTCCGTCGCCGATTGAAATGGGCGGTGTCGATGAATGCGTCGCCGTGGACGAGTTTCTCGACATGGTGCGGGTGCATGTCTGTTCGGCCTACGATTATCTCAGCCGTGAGGCTACGGCTTAGACTTGCTTATGCCGGCGCGCCGCTCGGCGGTGGCGGCCTCGTCGATCTCAAGTCCGCTCGCAGCGATGACGACGCCGTAGATGTTTTCCGCCGTATCGATGCCGATCTTTCCATCCAGGTGATCGTCGAGCACCCGTTCCGGCGCGCGACTGGTGGGTGGTCCATAGCCACCGCCGCCGGCGGATTCGAGGATCATCATGTCGCCGGCCGCGATCTCGAGGTTGGTGGCCTTGGATGGCAGTTCCTCGACCTCGCCACCGGCGCGAACCATGCGGTGGCGGGAGGGACGCCCTTGCCCGCCGCCGAGCACTCCGTTGGCGGGAAACTTCTGCGCATCGGACCGGTTGGTGAAATAGCCGCTGCCTTCGAGATAGCGGATTTCCTTGCGCAACCCCATGCCGCCGCGAAATGCTCCCGCACCGCCGCTTTCGGGAATGAGCCCGTAGTGCTCGACGCGTAGCGGATAGCGCATCTCGATGGCCTCGATCGGGTTGTCGAAGCAATTCGCCATCAACCCGAATGTGGCATCGAGACCGTCGCAGCGCGAAGTGCCGCCCCAGCCGCCGCCGTGATATTCGAACAGAACGAAGGTCTCGCCGGTGTCAGCCATCTGTCCGGATGTGGAAAAGCTGGTCAGGTGGCCATGACTGTCGCCGACCGCCTCGCCGCCGCGGGCACCGTTGAAGGCCGAG
>JAJFHM010000312.1 GCA_021775625.1 Hyphomicrobiales bacterium
CGCTGCTTAAGCTTGCGCGCAATTTCGACCGCGTCTTCCGGCGGCAGACCGTCGGGATGCCAGTCGGTGGATGAAATTCTGACGGAAAGCGGGAGCCGGTCGGGCATCACCGCGCGCATTGCATCCACCACTTCGAGCGGAAACCGCATCCGGTTCTCAAGCTCTCCGCCATACTCATCATTGCGCTTGTTGGTGAGCGGAGAAATAAACGAGGCGAGCAGGTAGCCATGGGCGGCGTGAAGCTCGATCATGTCGAACCCGCAATCTGCCGCGCGGGCAGCGGCAGAGGCAAAATCCGCCACCACTTTGTCCATGTCCTCACGGCTGGCTGCGTGCGGCACCTGATTGTGCTTGCTCCACGCCAGTGCGGACGGAGCGATGATGTCCCAGTTGCCGGCTTCAAGCGGCTGGTCCATGCCGTCCCAGCCAAGCTTCGTTGAACCCTTGCGGCCTGCATGTCCCAGTTGCAGACAGATCTTTGCCGATGACGATGCGTGCACGAAACCGGCGATGCGCTGCCATTGCTCTGCTTGTTCGTCGTTCCACAGGCCGGTGCATCCGGGCGTGATCCGGGCTTCCGGCGAAACACAGGTCATCTCGGTGAAGAGCAATCCAGCACCTCCAAGAGCAAAGCCGCCAAGGTGCACCATGTGAAAGTCACCGGGCATGCCGTCTTGGGCCGAATATGTCGCCATGGGGGATACCACCACCCGGTTTTCCAGCTGCATGTCGCGCAGGTGGAAAGGCGCAAACATTGGCGGAACCGGCTTGTTCACATCGCCGCCGTTCGCCTTCGATGCAAACCAGCCCTCCAACTTGTCCAGGTAACCCGCATCGCGCAGGCGCAGATTCTCGTGACTGACCCGCTGGCTGCGGGTCAGAAGAGAATAGGCAAACTGTTCCGGTTCGAACCCGGCGTAGCGCTGGACGTTCTCAAACCACTCGGTCGAGTTTCGCGCCGCCGACTGGAGCTTCAGGACCTCGACCTGGCGTTCACTCTCATAGGCCTGCAGCACATCCGCTATCGGGCCACTGGCGCCCCGGAAGTGCGTCGACAGGGAGATCGCATCTTCGAGCGCCAGCTTGGTGCCAGACCCGATGGAGAAATGGGCGGTGTGTGCCGCATCGCCCATGAGCACGATGTTGTCCTTGATCCAGGTCTCATTGAGCACACGGGGGAAATTGATCCAGACGTTGGAGCCGCGCAGGTGCCGCGCGTTGGTCATCAGACCATGACCACCGAGATGTTCGGCGAAAAGCTCTTCGCAAAAGCGTATCCCTTCGTCCGCCGCCATGTCTTCGATGCCTGCTGCGCGCCAGGTCTCCTCGGTGGTTTCGACAATGAAGGTCGATGTGTCCTTGTTGAACTTGTAGGCGTGAACCTGAAACCAGCCCCATTCGGTTTCCGCAAAGATAAAAGTGAAGGCGTCGAACAACTGGTGCGTACCAAGCCAGATGAACTTGTTGGAGCGAACCTCAATGTCGGGATTGAAATGTGCGGCATGGTGGGTGCGTATCTGGGAGTTGATGCCATCGGCAGCGATCAACAGGTCCGCATCCTGCAAGGCTTCGAAGTCGTCAACATTGGTTTCGTAGCGCAGATCAACACCGAGCTTTTCTGCCCGCCGCTGCAGAATGTTGAGCAGGTGTTTGCGCCCGATGCCGGAAAAGCCATGCCCGCCGGAGCGGATCACCCTGTCCTTGAAATGCACATCGATGTCATCCCAGTGGGCAAAGGAGCGGTGGATCTCTTCCGCCGTCGTACGGTCGGCCTGGGCCAGGTTCTCGATGGTTTCGTCGGAAAACACAACGCCCCAGCCGAAGGTGTCATCAGCACCGTTACGCTCATAGACCGAAACATCGTGAGAGCGATCCTGCAACTTCATGAGGATCGAGAAATAAAGCCCGGCGGGACCGCCTCCAATGCAGTTTATCTTCATTCCCATGGCGACCCGACCAATGTCCGTTTGACCTGAGGGACTCAAACTTGAAACCAGATTACCATACTATTTTAGACATATATAGTTTAGTTGTGAAATAATCATGCAATGGGGGTGAAATAGTGCCAGAATGGCGGAGCCGCGTTGCCAACCAGCGCCGGGGGTGGCACCCTGCCGATCGAGATGATTATGGACGATGGAGACGACGTGGCGAAACTTGACGCTGACGGCGTAAAGCAACTGGCACGAAATCTGGGTGCGGACCTTGTCGGCATTGCCAGCGCCAAGACGCTCAATGCGTTCCCGCCCGACCCGTTATGGCCGCAAACGCCGGAACGCATTTCGCAGAACTGCAGAAGCGTCATCGTCATTGTCTGCCGGATTCCGGTCGCAGCATTCCGCTGCAAGTCAAGTGTTGCAGTCCAGTATCTGGATATGCTGGTCATGCGGCGGATGGACAAAATCGCTTACCGCGTCGCCGAGGCGCTTGAACAAGACGGCCATCCGAGCTTCGTGACCGCGGCACAGGAAACCGACTGGGACTACAAACGCGCCAGCTACGGGCGGCTGTCGACCCGACATCTCGGAATAGAGGCAGGGCTCGGCACTTTCGGACTTGAGGTCAACATACTGACGCCGGAATTCGGGCCGCGGGTTTACCTGACCGGCGTCCTCACCGACCTCGAGCTCGAGCCGGACCAGATCATGACCGAGCAGGTCTGCATCGGGGAATCCTGCTCACGCTGCCTTCATTCCTGTCCGACCAATGCGGTGAAGCATTTCGGCATCGACAAGCGTGACTGCGCCAGCGAGGCGCAGGAGTTCGGGTTCATGACCTCTCTGCCCATCTGGGAAAAATTCATCGACGGCGATGCGGAAACCCGCAAACAGCTCTTCAAGTCACGCGACATCTACGGGTTCTGGCAGGGCCTGTTGCGCGTCGTCGGATCTTTTGGCGACTGCCCGCGCTGCCTTGCGGTCTGCCCGGTGGGCAATGACTATCACGCGTTCCTGACCGAGCATCAAAAAGTCATCCCGGAAAAGACCGATGACAAGGTCGCAAAGGCCAAAGGCTTCAAGCAGGCGCGCAAAGCCGGCGACGAGATCGATGGCCTCAACGAATGGAACAGACGCTGGGTCGGACCCGATGGGTATCAGGGCATTGTTGCGCGCCAGCTCAAGGAGTTCAGGGAGATGCAAAGCGAGCGCGCCGGCGCATCCAGCGAAGACGCGGAGACGGCAGAGTAATGGTGCAGGTTTTTCAGGCTCCGATCGCGGCGGATGCGGTTAAAGCCAAGGCCCGCTTACTGGGAGCCGATCTGGTGGGGATCGCCGACGGCAGGGTTATGGACGCACATCCCCCCGATCCGGCCAACCCGCGGCGCCCGCGCGATGTTACCGAGCATGACGCCGACCGCGTCATTGTCCTCGCCAAACGGCACAATCTCGGCAGCACCCGCCTCACGCGGTGGGACGAGCGCCACAAATATTACAATGACGAACTCAACATCACGATGCTGGAGGAGACCTCGCTCGAGCTTGTGCTGTGGCTTGAGGATCAAGGCTATCCAGCGCTCATCATTCCGCCGACCCATGTGGATCCCTGGACCTATCAGGGAAACCCGGATGCACCGCTTGGAAACATCCTGTCGCTGACCCATGCGGCGGTCGAAGCAGGGCTTGGAACCCTCGGCCTCAACCAGCAACTGCTCACGCGCGAGTTCGGTCCGCGGGTCATCCTGGGAGCGGTGCTCACATCTGCGCCGGTGGAACCGGATGCGAAACGCGACGAAGCGCTTTGCCTTGGCCCGACCTGCGGCCGCTGCCTGCTGGCCTGTCCCGGCGATGTTATCGGCCACTGGGACCGGGACTGGCAGGCCTGCGACCGCCTGCGTTCGCCGCACGGGTTCCATGCCCTGACGGAACATGTGGAACGCCTGATCGACGAGCCGGACAACCAGAAGAAGAAGGACATGCTGCGTTCGCCCGAACAATTCTACCTGTGGCAGAGTATCCTGCGCGGGTCGGGGGTGGTCACCGGGTGCCGGCGCTGTCAGGATGTCTGCCCGGTGGGCGAAGACTATGCACGGATTGCAGACGCGGTTGATGAGATCGCAGAGGCGAGCGACGACAAGCGGCAGCGCTTGCGGTCCATGGTCGAGGCCGAAGCAGACGCGCAACTGCCGGAAAGCTACAA
>JAJFHM010000313.1 GCA_021775625.1 Hyphomicrobiales bacterium
CCGGGATGACCACCAAGCGTCATCTGGTTCTGCGCCGCACCAAAGTTGCGGTGCGCGAAGCAGCGATCGGCACCAAAGTCGATCCGATCATGCTTGAAATCTTCAACAACCTCTTCATGTCGATCGCCGAACAGATGGGAGTGACCCTGGAAAACACCGCCTATTCGGTCAACATCAAGGAGCGGCTGGATTTCTCCTGCGCCATCTTCGACCAGGAGGGCCAGCTGATTGCCAATGCGCCGCACATGCCGGTTCACCTGGGCTCCATGGACCGCTCCGTCGAAGCCATCATCGAGCAGAACCCCCATATGGCGCCGGGGGATGTCTATGTCCTCAACGCGCCGTATAACGGCGGCACGCACCTGCCTGATATCACCGTCGTCACGCCCGTCTTCGATGAGGATGACACCACCATCCTGTTCTATGTGGCAAGCCGCGGACACCACGCCGATGTGGGCGGCATGGCGCCCGGTTCCATGACGCCGCTTGCAACCGACATTCGCCAGGAAGGCGTTGTCATCGACAACTTCAAGATGATCGATCGCGGCGATTTCCGCGAACAGGACCTGCATGACCTCCTGTCGTCAGGCGAATATCCCTGCCGCAACCCCGAGCAGAACATTGCCGATCTCAAGGCACAGGTCGCCGCCAACGAAAAAGGCGTCCAGGAAATGCGCCGCATGGTGGACCACTTCGGCCTCGATGTGGTGCATGCCTATATGGGCCACGTGCAGGACAATGCGGAAGAAAGCGTGCGCCGGGTGATCGACGCTTTGCACGATTCCGAGTTCGCCTACGAGATGGATCAGGGCACGGTGATCAAGGTGAAGATCTCCGTCGACAAGGCGGCCCGCACCGCGACCGTCGACTTCACCGGCACCTCGCCACAGCAGCCGAGCAATTTCAACGCCCCTGCCCCGGTCACCCGGGCAGCGGTGCTTTATGTTTTCCGCTGCATGGTCAACGACGAGATCCCGATGAATGCGGGCTGTCTCAAGCCCATCAACATCGTGGTGCCGGATGACTGCATGCTGGCACCGAAATTTCCGGCCGCCGTGGTTGCCGGCAATGTGGAAGTGAGCCAGGCGGTCACCGACACCCTGCTCGGCGCGCTCGGCGCGCTGGCCGCCGCCCAGGGCACCATGAACAACCTCAATTTCGGCAATGACACCTACCAGTATTATGAAACCATCTGCGGCGGCTCGGGCGCCGGTCCCGACCATGACGGCACCAGCGCGGTTCACACTCACATGACCAACACCCGGCTGACCGATCCGGAAATCCTCGAGTGGCGTTATCCGGTGGTGCTCGAAAGCTTCACCGTGCGCCGCGGCTCAGGCGGCAAGGGCCGGCACAAGGGCGGCGATGGCACTTTGCGCACCATCCGCTTCCTTGAAAAGATGGACTGTTCCCTCCTCACCGGCCACCGCAAGGTGCCCCCCTTCGGCCTTGACGGCGGCTCGCCCGGTGAGTGCGGCGAAAATTCCGTCCGCCGGCACGACGGTGTGGTGGAGAAGTTGGAAGGCTGCGATCAAACGGTGATCGATGCCGGCGAGGCGATCATCATTAAGTCGCCAAGTGGCGGTGGGTATGGTGCCGCCTGAGTACGCCGCCCTCCACCGCCATGCACGCAGATGATACGATAGTTTCGGGTCCCAGCTTAAGCGATTGATATCTCAGACGTTGCTGCTTCCCGCGTCGTCATCCCCGACTTGATCGGGGATCCAGTAACCTTGTGAAATGACCTGGATATTCTGCAGTACCACCAATGGCATCCGCAGTGGTTACTGGATACCCGCTTTCGCGGGCATGACGAAGAGTGGGCGGTTACGCCAACAAAATATCCATAAGTTAGTTCGAGCCCTGCCACAGTTGAGACGGAGCTACGACCGATTGTTACAGTGTCTGGAACGCTACCGGCACATCCTGTATTCACCCGAGTAAGACAGGAACTCACCGGTCTCTTCGTTGAACGACCGATATTTGGCGTGGCAGTAGTCGTACCACTCTTCCGACCAGGGCTCAGGCGCGACTTCATGCAGTTGCACCGGCTCTGCACGCCGTTTCTTTTGCTTGTATGACACCCGGTCCATGCACCGCGCAAAGGCATCGTCGTAGAGCGCCTCATAGTCACGGTTGCGGCGGTCAGCACCAATGATCGCCCCGGTGCTGCCGCCAATGAGAGCGCCAATTCCGGTACCGTTCCGGCCGCCGACCACCCGGCCGATGATGGCGCCGAACGTGCCGCCAACCAGTGCGCCGCCGATGGTCTTGTCGCCGCGGGCATGACGCGATGCATATTGATGCGCGCGCTCATCACAGAACGCTTCATTGGCCTGCGACGGCGTCGTCATGCCGCCGATAAACACGGTCGAAAGGGTGACAACAGCAGCGGCACTCAGCGCGCCTAATGTCGATTTCCTCATATCATCTCCTCCAGCTGCACCCCTCTCCCAGTGGGCTCATCCCGGATGGTGCTGCGGTACGCGGCAAATATGGGGATTTCGTGATCGTTCTGCGAAAATCACAGGACAACGTGGTTACCTGAACGTTAACGGCGTTAAGAGGGCCTGCTTTAGCCGCTATTTCTCAAGGTTCGCGCCGGTCTGGTCGACGCCCAGTTCTTCCATGTCCATATAGCGATTGCCGATCCGGTGATGCGGACGGCCTGACAGTGCCGCACCGATCGCAATGACGATCTCGTCTGCACCCGGTGCATCGACGATGTGGAACTCAATGGTGAGATAATGCGACCGGAAGCCTTCGTCATGCTTGTGCATCATGGGGATGGTAATTGCCGTGCCCGGTCCGGCCCGCTTGTTGGTGAAGGCCAGGAATGTGGTGCCGCCCACCGCCTCGCGGTACTTGTTGCCGAAACGCAGGGTGTGGATCATGCCGGAGGCGTGTTCAACCTCGCCGTTGACACCGACGATCGCGGCCTTGCCATAGCCTTCTATTCTGTCGGCGCCGCCTGCCAGATCGAGCAGCCGCGGCACCATTACATCGCCAAGGCCTGATGCATTGGCGAGGATCTTGGTGCGCAGATCCTCAACGAAGCCTTCGCCGGCCCACGGATTGCGCACCACTGCTGCCACCGCGCACATGGTCCACGACGGATCAGCGACCTTGCCGCCTTCAATGAGTACTTCTTCCCGGAAATCGACGAGTTTACGGATCTCAAGCATGGCGCGGCGCGCTCCCCTGTAGCCAATGCGGCGAATGGTTCTATTTGCGCCATGTGGCGGCAAATGTGAAGCCCGTTTCGGCGACGCGGCACTCGCATAGATCACGCAACTGTCAGTTGGAACCACACTGCGGTTGCGCCTAGACTTAGGCAATCGGAGAGCTGGCGCACCCAACAGAATGAACCGCACCGTGCACGGAAGGCAGGTTGCAAATGAAAAGACACATCCTCTTGGTCGCGGCCGTAATCCTTGCCGGAATGGTTCTTCTAGTTGGTCTCCCCTCCGGTCCTCAGGCCCAATCGGACCCCACAACGCCACCGGAAAGCCTGGAAGGCGCCATGACGCTGGACAACATGGACGCCATTATAAAACGGCTCGATCCGGAAACCGAGACGGTCAGAAAGGGCATCTGGCGCCTCAAGGTGGAGACGGTGCCGGTGATCATCATCACCGATGAGAAAAACAACCGCATGCGGATCATGGTGGGCGTCAAGTCAGCCAAGGAAATGACGCCGGAAGAACTGATACGGATCATGCAGGCCAATTTCGACAGTGCACTCGATGCCCGTTATGCGGTGGCCAAAGACATCCTGTGGTCCGCCTTCATTCATCCTTTGCGCACGCTGCACGACAAACAGTTCATCGCCGCCATCGGCCAGACTGTAAACCTGGCACTGACCTACGGCACCACCTATACGTCTGGTCTGCTCACCTATGGCGGCGGCGACTCGAACGCCATCATCCAGCGCGACCTGATCGACAAGCTCCTGAAGAAGGGCACGCCCATCTAGACCGCTCACGGCTATTCCGCGCCTTCGGCGCGGGCCTCCGCGGGGGCGGGCTAACGCCCGGCGCGCAGTCGCGCTTGCCTCCCTGCGGTCGGTACCGTTCCTCTTGGGCGCCGTAAGTCGCGAGGGACTGAGGCCACCGAGCGCAGCGAGGCAAGGCCGACTGGCCGTCGCCCGGTCAGGGTGCCCCCGCGGAGGCCCGCGCCAAAGGCGCGGAATAGCCGGGAGCGGTTCAGAAGCGCGATACAAAAGCAACAGCCGCGCCCCAATCGGGGGCGCGGCTGCTTTAGCTTGTCGGTGTCTCACGCAGGGTCACGATGTCTTCAAGCAGACCGCGTGTACCATTGTGGACCGTCAGGTCGCCGACGCGGCTTGAGATTGTCTCAAGCGCCTCGAGCTCCTTAAGACGCAGCATGATCGGGTTCTCCTGCATCACCTTCGCCGTGTTGAGCAGCGAACGCGTTGCCGAAGTCTCTTCACGCCGGCGGATCACATTGGCCTGCGCCTCCTTCTCCGCCGCGACAACCCGGTTCAGGATGTCGCGCATCTCACCCGGCAGGATCACGTCTTTCAGCGCGATCTCGCCGACCTCAAGACCGAACTTGGCCATCTCGGTCCGCACCGTATCCGCCGCTTCGAGGTCGACAGACACCTTGTTGCCAAGGATCTCATCGAGCGTCTTGGTGCCGAGCGACTTGCGGAAGGCGAACTGCAGCGCGCGATAGAGCGCCTGTTCGAAGTCCACCACCGTTGTCACCGCCATAACCGGATCGGCGACCCGGTACTCGGCCGTAACGTTGACCCGGATCGTGACACGGTCCTTGGTCAGCATTTCCTGACCCGCCACATCGAGCGCGTGGAGGCGCACATCGATATTGCGGACCGACACCGTTCGGCCGACGTTGAAGAAGGCGTAAGCGCCCGGCTTCAAAGTGCGTTCGAACACACCGTCAATGTGGAGCAGGCCGGTCTGGCCATCATCCACATTGAAGCGCTTGACGTGCTCGCTTGCAGCAAGCCGGCCAAGCCGGCGGCCAAGCGCCTTCGGCACCTCCAGTGTCTCGGAGACATCGAACCGCTCCACTTCGAACGGACCGGCATCGGTCAAGAAGATCGAGCAGCCATCCGGGCCCTGGATCGCATACAGCCGGCCATCCCGGAAGATGACCGCAACCTCGGTCGCGCCTGTGCGCACGTCGGTCAGATGCTCAGCCACAAGATCGCGACGCTCGCGGATGAGCGCGTCGGCATAGTCACTGACGAATTCCGGCCGCAGCAGGGAGAACGTGCAGATCTCCAGTCTGGACGGCCGACCGGCCACCATGTGGCGTCCCGGACGGAGGATGTCCATGAACCGACCGTTTTTCAGGACGAGCACCCGCTCGTTTTCCTGCACGGTCACTTCAGTCATTAGGATACGCTTTTTGATCATGGTCATGTCTTTCTCCTTTCATCAATCGTCAGCGCTATCGCATGTCGGTTGCTTTCCTTTTTTCAGTTCACGTTTTGGTGCGGAACCATCACCAGCCCGCTCCCCGGGCCAGGCAAGTCCCACACAGCTACAAAGCCAAAGAGACCCTCCGGAGCAGCTTTGACGGATCGGGTGCGGACACCGGATGCCGGAGCCACGGGCACCTGACCGGGGTCGCAAGATCAGCCGATCTCAGGCTCCGCAAAGCAGAACCATCGATCAGCGTCACAATCAGACCTGGGCCAAGTCCGGTGAAACCGGTATTTCCGGCGCACGAGGCGCCCTTACCGCGGCAACGCGATCTCAGCAGCCGCTGTCAAATGACAAGGGTCTGCACCCATCGCACCACCAGGCACGCTCCGAAGGGCCAGCAAGATAGACAGGTAATCGTCCTGTTCCAGATTTGGTGTCCGGAGTGACATGCAATGTCACAGGTATCGAAGAGAGGATTTGAACCTCCGTCCAACAGATTAAAAGTCTGTCGCTCTACCCACTGAGCTACTTCGGCTGTCGGGTCTTGTCCGGTCCGGCCCAGGTACATGGACGCCCCAGCGGGGGCCATGC
>JAJFHM010000314.1 GCA_021775625.1 Hyphomicrobiales bacterium
GGGGACGGCCAGCAGAACGCCCAGAAAAAACGAGTCGAGGGCCAGAACCAGTGTCGCGCTGACGAAGGCGCCGACCATGTAGAACGAGCCATGCGCCAGATTGACGAAATCCATGATGCCGAACACAAGCGTCAGGCCCGAGGCCAGCAGGAACAGGAGTACGCCCAGCTGAAGGCCGTTCATAAGCTGCGTGATTATGAGAGCTGCGTCCATCCCCACCCGGGCCCTGCTAGAGCGCTTGTGCTATTTTTGCGCGGGCTTAGCACAGAAGCCTGGACATGAGAACCGCGCCTGTCACGCACCGGGCGCTCGCTCTTACGATGAGCTTTCACGGCATCAGGCCTCGCGCGGCCCGATGGTGATGTCCAGGTCGCTCAAACCCTCGACCCGACCGATCAGACGGTCTCCCGGCTTGCAGGCGCCGACGCCGGCCGGCGTGCCGGTGTAGATGAGATCGCCCTGCTCCAGGCGGTACAAACCGGAGAGATGCTCTATGACTTCGTCGATGGACCAGATCAGGTCCGCAATGTCACCTTCCTGCTTGAGGTCACCGTTGACTTCGAGCGCGATGCGCCCTTTGTCGATATGGCCGACATCTTTCACAAGGTGGAGCGGCGCCAGAGGCGCCGACTGTACGACATTCTTGCCCGTATCCCACGGGCGTCCCATCTCCTTGGCCTGGGCCTGCAGGTCGCGGCGGGTCATGTCGAGGCCGACGCCATATCCGGCGATGTAATCGCGCGCATCGTCGGCTGCAATATGAATGCCGGACTTGCCGATAAGCACAACCAGCTCGATCTCCCAGTGATAGTCCTCGGTTGCTTGCGGATAGGGAATTGTGCTGCCGGACGGCACCACGGCCTCTGCCCACTTGGTGAAGAAGAACGGCGGTTCGCGATCCGGGTCCTTGCCCATCTCGCGGGCATGGGCTGCATAGTTGCGGCCAACACAGAAAACGCGTCTGACCGGCGCGCCTGCGTCATGCCCTGATATCCCGGCAACCACGGGAGATGGCGCGTCAAACAACAAATTCATCAGGTGTTCCTCAATTCTCGCGATGCCGGGGCGTCGCCACCGGCGGTCTCGTTCAACTGGTTCTGCTCATCTGTGTAAGCGGTCATGAAGCGTGGTGCAATTTTTGCCAGGCGGTCGTCGCTGACCCGGCCTGTCCGGGTCATGTAACTGTGAGCAAAGGCCAGTGGTGTCAGGTGCATAAACTCGGAAAAACGTCCATACCAGCCATAACTACCGGCCGCTGCATCAAGCAGCTTTTCCACCACCGGCCGCCGCGCAGTTTCAAATGCCGCGAGCGCATCCGAAACCTCCGGCCCGTGGTCGCGGAACGCCCGGAAAAGCGCAATGGCGTCCTCCATCGCCAACCGGGTGCCGGACCCGATCGAAAAGTGGATGGTGCGCAACGCGTCTCCGATCAGGACGGTGTTATCGTGCGACCAGCGTTCGTTGGTGATGACCGGAAACCGGCGCCAGAAGGAATTGTTGGTTTCAAGCGGGTGGCCGCCGAGGTCGGCGGCAAAGACCCTTTCACAATAGGCACGGGACGCATCCGCGCTCATCTGCTCCAGTCCGGACTTCTCCCAGGTCGCTGCGTCACATTCGACGATGAAGGTGCTGTGATCCGGGCGGTAGCGGTAGTGGTGAGCGACGAATGCGCCGTCACCATTGCCGCGAAACGTCAGCGACAGGGTATCGAACACCTGCGCGGTGCCGTACCAGATGAACCGGTTGTCGAGTTCGCGCACCGAGGCGCCGAACGCCTCGCGCATCTGGCTGCGGACCAGTGAATTGGCACCATCGGCACCTACGATGAGATCGAACGTGCGACCGTCCGGCACTTCCGTCAGGTCGCGTCCATATTGCATTTCTACGCCGGCGGTGTCGCAGAACCCCTGCAGCATTTCGAGCAGTTGCAGCCGTGAGATGGCGGAAAAGCCGTTGCCGTCAATGGGAACGCGGGTGTCATTGTGGACGATGGTGAGGTCGTCCCAGGTCTCGCTGGCGGCGGTGAGGGCGTGAAAGGAGGCTTCATCGCCCTCTTCCAGATAGCTCATTGCGGTGTCGGAAAACACCACGCCGAAGCCGTAAGTCGCGTCCCGAGGATTGCGCTCGGCGACGCACACCTCGCGGGCGAGGCCTTCGCGGCGCATCAGATACGCGAAATAAAGACCGGCGGGACCGCCGCCGAGAACCAATATGCGCACGCAACCCTCTCCCGACCTGCTCAGGGCAATATTGCAGTCGATTCAATTTCGACCCGGGCGCGGTCTTCCACCAGCGCCGACACTTCGACAACCGCCATCGCCGGGTAATGCGGACCGATGATTTCCCTGTAGGCCGCGCCGACGCCTGCGAGATTGGCGATATATTGCTTCTTGTCGGTGACATACCACGTCATGCGGGCCAGATGTTCTGGTCCAGCGCCGGCTTCTTCAAGAAGCGCCCGGGTGTTGCGGAGGATCTGTGCAAACTGTTCGACGAAGTCGTCGCTGACGAATGTGCCGTCAGGACGGGTGCCGATCAGACCGGCAATGAACAGCATCCGCCCCTGCGCCAGCATGGCGTTTGCGTAGCCTTTGGGACGTGGCCAGCCTTCCGGCAAAACCGGTTGCGGCAGAGAGTGTGAGGCGTCGGTCATATTATCCCTCGCTGGAGCGTTTCATGTTTATACGGAACCATTTGATGGTCCAAATCGGTTCGTTCGGCAAGGCGCAGTGCGAAGCGCGATGCGGTTCATCGGGCGAGCGCTGCAACGCGGCCGACGGACCGATTTGGACCACCGAAGGCCGGGTTTTCACGTCTGCTGGCAAGGCACGGTTCGCGCTGTGGCCCGTGCGGCCACAAGCGGATCGTAACGCAGTCAGCGGTCGTGAAAACCCGGTCAAACTGATTCCGTATAAACATGAAGCGCTCCAGGCGGTGATGTGGCGGGTTCAATTCAGTTCGCGCAGTTTGAATCTCTGGATTTTTCCGGTTTGGGTTTTCGGCAACCGGTCGAGGAAAGCGATCTTGCGTGGGTACTTATAGGGCGCCACGGTCTGTTTGACGTGGTCCTGCAACGCGCGGACCATGTCGGCCGTGTCTTCGATGCCTTCCTTGAGGACGACGAAGGCCTTGACGATCTGGCCACGCTCTTCGTCCGGACTGCCGATGACGCCGCACTCGGCGACAGCGTCGTGGGAGAGCAGGGCGTTTTCCACCTCAGGCCCGGAAATGTTGTAGCCGGCGGATATGATCATGTCGTCGGAGCGGGCCTGATACCAGAAGTATCCGTCTTCATCCTGGATCATCGTGTCGCCGGTCAAGTTCCAGCCGTTGCTGACATATTCGCGCTGCCGCTCGTCGGCCAGATAACGGCACCCGGTCGGGCCTTTGACCGCAAGCCGGCCCGGAGTGCCGCGCGCAACTTCGCGCCCCGCCTCATCGAGGATGCAGGCGCTGTATCCCGGCAGCGGTACGCCGGTGGCACCGACCCTGATGTCATCGCCGGCAGACGTGATGAAAACGTGAAGCATCTCGGTAGAGCCCAATCCGTCGATGAGGCTGATCCCCAGCCTGTCGCGAACCGCTTCGAATGTGGCCCGCGGCAGGTGCTCGCCGGCGGACACCGCTTTCCGGAGCGATTGCAGGTCAAACTGGTCCGCCTTGGCCAGCATGGCGCGGTAGGCGGTGGGGGCGGTGAAGCAGATGGTGGCCCGATGGCGCTCGATTGCGGCGAGCAGTTCATCGGGAGGTGCCGCTTCCAGTAACAAGGTTGCAGCACCCGCATGCATGGAAAACAGCGCAAGACCGCCGAGACCGAACGTAAAAGCCAGTGGCGGGCTGCCGCAGAAGATGTCGCCAGGTTCGGGCTTCAACACCTGTGCGGAGAAGCCGTCGCAGATCGCGAGCAGGTCGCGGTGAAAGTGCATTGTGCCTTTCGGCTGACCGGTGGTGCCGGAGGTGAACGCAATGAGGCAGACATCGTCTGCTGCACTGTCGAAGGGCTCAAAATGATCCGGTTTGGCGGCCATCCTCTGCTCAAGCGCGCCATCGCGTGTGGAGTTGAACCAGCCGATCTGTTGCAGGGTCGCGGACGCATCCAGTACAGAGTTCAGCTCCGCACCCAAACGCTCATCGCACAGGGCGAGGCCGATCCGGGCCTTGTCGACAATGGCGGTGAGCTCCTTCGCCCTGAGCAGGGGCATGGTGCCGACCGCAATGCCGCCTGCCCTGATGACCGCCATATAGGCCACCACCATCATCGGGTTGTTGGCCGACCGCAGCAGCACACGGGCCCCCGGAACCATGCCGAAATCATCCACCAGCACATGGGCAAGCCGGTTCACCCGACCCGCCAACTCGCCATAGGTGAGCGTGCTGTCGGGCGTGATGAATGCAGTGCGGTCACCCGCCCCTTGTTCGATCCACTTGTCGATGAAGCGGGTGACGCAATTCAAACGCTCCGGATAGTCGTAGGCTGGATGCGACAGATCAATCTCGGGCCACTGGTCGGGCGGCGGCAGGTTGTCCCTCGAAAAGCTGTCGGTTATCGCTTGCTGCGGCATGCGCCAGCCCCTTATACCAAGGATCGATGATAGTGACCCATCACATGGGCCATATCGGCTTGCCCGGGAAGGAGCGATGTGCAGTGCGATGCGATGCATCGGACAAGCATCACGACGTGCCCGGAAAGCCGATATGGCCCACCGAAGGCCGAATTCTCCGGCCGTCCGGACTGCGTTGCGCCTCGCTTATGATGCCAGGCATCACCGCACTCGGCGCGCCTTGCCGGAAAACCGGAGAACTCGGTGAGATGGGTCACTATCATCGATCCTTGGTATTACTCGAGTTCGGCCAGGCGGTTGTCCAGCGTCTGTCGTGCAATGATCAGTTTTTGTACTTCACTTGCGCCCTCGTAGATGCGAAGCGCCCGGATATCGCGGTAGAGTTCCTCGACCTTGACGCCTTTCTTGACGCCGAGCCCACCATGCAACTGAACCGCTTCATCGATCACGGTCTGGGCCGTCTCGGTGGCAAACAACTTGGCCATGGAGGCTTCGCGGCTGACCCGGTCGGCACCTTGATCCTTGGCCCACGCAGAGCGGTAAATCAGCAAGGCGGCTGCATCGATGCCCGTCGCCATGTCGGCTATTTTCGCCTGCGGGATTTGCAAATCTGCGATGGCGGCGCCGGAGATCTTGCGCGTCCGGGCATGATCGAGTGCCGCATCGAGCGCACAACGGGCAAAGCCCAGGGCTGCAGCGCCAACCGTGGAGCGGAATACGTCCAGTGTCGCCATGGCGATCTTGAAGCCCTGCCCCGGTTCCCCCAAAAGGTTTTCAACCGGCACCTTGCAGTTTGTGAACGCAAGACGCGCCAACGGATGGGGGGCGATGACATCGAGCCGCTCAGCGATCTTGAGCCCGGCCGTTTCCGCCGGCACAACGATGGCGGAAAGGCCGCGGGCGCCAGGCGCTTCGCCGGTGCGGGCGAAGACCACGTAACGATGGGCAATGCCGCCATTTGAAATCCAGGTCTTCTCACCGTTGAGAACAAACTGTCCGTTCTCTTTCTGCGCCGTCAGCTCGATGGCGGCCACATCTGACCCTGCTTGCGGCTCAGTCAGCGCGAAGGCAGGGATCACATCCCCCTTGGCGACGGACGGGAGGTAGTTCGACATCTGCTCTTTCGTGCCAAAGAGGCAGATCGGGCCGCTGGCCAAGCCCTGCATGGCAAAGGCGAAATCGGCCAGGGCATGATGGCGGGCAAGGGTTTCGCGGATGATGCACAGGCTGCGCACATCCAACCGCTTCCGCGCGCCGCCAAAAGGCGCAATGACGGCGTGCCGCAGAAAGCCCGCGGTCCCAAGTTCCGACACCAGCGTGCGGCAGGCGTCATCGACATCGTGTGCCTGCACGATCTCATCCACGTGAGCGGCGGCCCAGGTGTCAATCGCATCCGCCAACTCACGGTGACGCGGCTCGAAAAACGGCCAGTCGAGAAATGAACGGTCTGACATTCAATCCCCCTCGAATTGCGGTTCGCGCTTATTCGCAAAGGCATCGAATGCCCGCTTGAAATCCTTCGTGGTCATGCAGACCGCCTGAGCCCGCGCCTCGGCCTCGATGGCTTCGTTGATACTCATGTCCCATTCTTCATGCAGCATGCGTTTCGTAATGCCATGCGCGAATGTGGGGCCATCGGCGAGAGTGCGGGCCATGGCCTGGCCCTCCGACACCACGGCTGCGGCTTCGCAAAGCCGGTTATAGAACCCCCAGCGCTCGGCTTCATCACCTTTCATTACGCGTCCGGAATAAAGCAGGTCGGCGGCGCGACCGTGCCCAATGATGCGCGGCAGCATGGCGCACGCTCCCATATCACAGCCGGCAAGCCCGACACGCACGAAGAGGAAGGCCACTTTGCTTTCGGGTGTGCCATATCTGAGGTCGGAGCCCATGGCGAGGCAGGCCCCGGCGCCGACGCAGATGCCGTCGATGGCGGCGATGATGGGCTGCGGACAGGCCCGCATGGCTTTCACCACCGAACCCGTCATCTGGGTAAACTGCAAGAGATCCGGCATGTCCATTTTGGTCAACGGTTCGATGATCTCGAACACATCGCCTCCGGCGCAGAAATTCCCGTCAGACCCGGTGAGCACAACAGCCTTGATGTCAGGTTCAAACCTCAGGCTCTCAAATGTGTCACGCAATTCTGCGTAGCTCTCGAAGGTCAGCGGATTCTTCTTGTCCGGCCGGTCCAGGGTAATCTGCGCCACCTTGCCCTCAACCTGCCAGCGGAAGTGCTCCGCGCGATGGTTCATTAATCGTCCCATCGTCACTTCTCCTTTTTTCGGGGCGCCCGAAGTACCGACGTTTTCAGAGTGCCAAGATGCGCCATCAGGTCTTCCTGCCGGCCATCATCGAGGCCTGAGAGTATTTCGCGGATCCATTCCTCATGCGCTTCGGCCATGGCCTCAAAGGTCATACGGCCCTTGCCACTGAGAGCGATCAGTCGCGAGCGCCGGTCGCTTGGATGGGCATGGCGCTCCACCAGTCCTTCGCGCGCAAGGCGGTCCGTCAATCCGGTGATGTTGCCGCCGGTGACCATCAACGTGGTGCCGAGATCACTCATGGTCATGGTCCGGTTGGGACTGCGATAGAGCTGCGCCAGAAAATCGAATTTGGCGAGAGAGATATCGAACTTGGCTCTCAGCCGGCGGCCGATTTCAGCTTCAATCAGAGTCACACAGGAAAACATCCTCAACCAAAGTCTCAACGGTGTCTTGGCATCCTCGCCGGCATCCTCATAGTCATGAACCGGATCCGAAAGTTCCTGGTTTTCCATTACATTACCTCGCCTCCGGAGATTGAAATGGCCTGTCCGGTCACACTGCCGGCCGCTGCACTGCATAGCCACAAAACGGTTTCCGCAACCTCTTGCGGCGTGATCAACCTGCCCTGCGGATTTACCGAGGCGAGTTCGGCTCTCGCTTCATCCACGCTCATGCCGGTGGCCTTTGAAATCTTTGTGACAGATGCGGACAGGAGATCGGTATCGGTGAAGCCGGGACAGACCGCGTTGACGGTTGTCCCGGTGCCGGCCACCTCAAGCGCCAGCGCGCGGGTCAGGCCAAGCACCCCGTGTTTCGCGGCACAGTAGGCGGACACATAGGCATAGCCCTTGAGTGACGCGGTGCTGGCGATGTTGATGATGCGTCCGTCATCCGTGCGGGTGACATCTTCGAGAACTGCTTTCGTGGCATTGTAGGTTCCGGTGAGGTTGACTGAAATCATGCGGTCCCAGAGGTCACTGCCGGTCGATTTGAACGACGCACTTTCCGCTGCACCCGCGTTGTTGACCAACACTCCGATGGG
>JAJFHM010000315.1 GCA_021775625.1 Hyphomicrobiales bacterium
TTTGTAGTGTCGGCGCGGCCCATTTGGCCTCTGGCAAGGCGCGAAAGGCGCCGTAGTGTTTGCACTTCAAGCCTTGAGCAACGCTGTCCAGCGGCCAAATGGGCCGCGCCGACACTACAAATATAATTCTCAACAGGCCCTAGCGCAGGTCGGACGTGCTTGGCGTCTGGCGCACAGGCGCAGGTTCCTGTTGCGGTTCCGTCGGTTCAGCAGACGGCGTATCAGGTAACGGTTCGACGGTGACTTGAGATTGATCCGCCGTATCCGGCGCCGGATCGGATTGAGTGGTCGCTTGCCTGGGTGGCGCCGGCGGTTTGCGTTGCGGACGTGGTGCCTTCTCGATGATCGCCTTTGCGGTCTCGGAGATTTCCGGTTTTTCGGTAGCGTCCGCCTGAGTTTCTTTTGCCTGTTCTGTCGACGGCGCGGCCGCACCGGGCTCTGGTTTGGTTGTCCCGTCCTGGGTTGCCGCGTCAGTGTCCTGGTCGGTTACAGGGGCTGAAGACTGGGTTGCAGCGTCGGTTGCAGGCTCCTCACCGGGCTGCAATGCGGCGGTTTGATCGGGCTCATCGGTATCCGGAACCTCGGACGGCGCCAGGACGTCATTTACTGCCTGCGTTTGGTTCTTCTGGCGCTCCAATGCACGCCACCGCGATACATTCTTGTTGTGCTCAGCAAGCGTTTCAGCAAAAGCATGCCCGCCTGTGCCATCGGCAACGAAGAACAGGTCCCTGGTTTCTGCCGGATTCAACACGGCCTCGATTGCCGCTGTGCCCGGATTTGCAATTGGCGTCGGAGGTAACCCGTCGATCTGATAAGTGTTGTATTCGGTTTTCTTTGAAATATCGCTTCTGAGAATGGGGCGACCAAGAGTTCCCACGCCGCCGACGATGCCGTACACAATCGTTGGATCGGATTGCAGCCGCATATTCTGCTTCAAGCGGTTGACGAATACCCCTGCCACCCTTTGCCGCTCGCTTTTCAGGCCGGTTTCCTTTTCTACAATCGAGGCCAGAATCACCGCCTCGCGCGGGCTCGCCAGAGGCAAACTTCCAGCACGATCTGACCACAGACGCGCCAGGAGCTTAATTTGCGCGCTCTGCATCCGTTCGACAACTTCCTGCCGGGTGGTGCCGCGGGTGAAATTATAGGTATCAGGTAGGAGCGAACCTTCGGGAACATCTGTATCGACTTTCCCAACCAGGATTTCGTGCGCCTGCAACCGGTCGATAGCCTGCCGCGTAGTCAAGCCTTCGGGAATGGTGACTTTGTATTGCAGCGACTTTCCGGATACCAGCTTGTCCATGATCTGCTGCATGCTGGCGTTTGCTTCTATGAGATATTCCCCAGCCTTGAGCTTGTCATTGGCCCGGTGGAACAGCAATCCTACCAAAAACAACTTCTGGTTTGAAATTGCCTGCGCCTGGTAAAGGGATTGAGCAATAGCGCGTGATCCCTCGCCCGGAACAATGACAACCGCCCTGTCGGCCTGCAGAGGGCCGGCTGCTTCAAATGAGGTCTTGATATAGGCCAGGCCGGCGGCGACGGCGAACGCCATGAACAAGAATATGGCAAACAACCCGGTCAGCACGCTGCCAATCTTGCGCGCACCCGACTTTCGTCCCGAGCCCGGTTCTGGAACGCGGGCATCGTCGCTTTCGTAGTCGTAGTCGAAACCGCCGGACATGAACTGGTCAACTCCTGCTCCGATGGTGCGCGGGGAAAATCCGCAATCAGCCGTCGAAACGCCTAAAGATCAACGACGCGTTGGTTCCACCAAAACCGAACGAATTTGACAATACTGTGTTGATCTCTTTCTTTTTGGCCGTATGTGGCACCAAATCAATTGGTGTCTCCACCGACGGATTATCAAGATTTAGCGTCGGTGGCGCAACGTTATCACGAATTGCAAGGGCGGAAAAAATCGTTTCAACGGCACCTGCAGCACCCAGCAGATGGCCAATCGCAGACTTTGTCGATGACATCGTCAATCCGTTTGCATCTTCGCCAAACAACCGCTCAATCGCGCGCAGCTCAATTTCATCACCCATGGGCGTCGACGTGCCATGGGCGTTTACATAGTCAATTTCCCCGGGCTCGACCCTTGCCCTCGCGATGGCCGCTTGCATCGAACGGAAACCGCCGTCGCCGTCCGCCGCTGGTGCGGTAATGTGATAGGCATCGCCCGACAAACCATAACCGACCACTTCTGCATATATCTTGGCGCCGCGAGCCTGGGCGTGCTCAAGTTCTTCAAGCACCACGACCCCTGCTCCTTCGCCCATGACGAACCCGTCCCGGTCCTGGTCATACGGCCGGGACGCCCTTTGAGGATCGTCATTAAAATGCGTGGAGAGTGCTTTGCAGGCCGCAAACCCTGCGAGGCTCAAGCGGCACAACGCCGCTTCCGTGCCTCCGGCGACCATGACATCCGCGTCGCCCAGCCCGATCAGGCGCGACGCATCACCGACCGCATGTGCGCCGGTCGAGCATGCGGTCACCACCGAATGATTCGGGCCCTTCAATCCATACCTGATAGAAACATATCCCGATGCGAGATTGATCAGGCGGCCGGGAATAAAGAACGGACTGACCCGACGCGGGCCTTTCTCCGCCAACAGCAACGCGGTCTGCTCAATTCCGACCAAGCCGCCGATGCCGGATCCGATCATCACACCGGTCCGGATGCAGTCTTCATAATCCTCAGGTAACCAGCCGGAGTCTTCAACCGCCTGAACGGCAGCAGCCATGGCAAAGATGATGAAGTCGTCGACCCGTCGCTGCTCCTTGGGTTCCATCCAGTCATCGGGATTGAATGTCCCGTCGGTGCCATCGCCCCGGGGGATCGGACACCCGATCTGGGCGGCAATATCGGAAACTTCGAAAGTTTCGATCCTGCGGGCGCCATTCTTGCCGTCGAGCAGGCGCGCCCAGGTTTCCTCCACCCCGCAAGCGAGGGGGGAAACCATACCCATACCAGTGATTACAACGCGCCGCATTCAGTGGCTCCGCTCACAACTTCAGGACCGAGGTGCATCTGCCGCATGCGTACGGGAGACCCGGCTCCGCGGTCCTCCCGCCCGATAGCGGTACAATAGATGGCTAGGCGGAGTTTGAGTCGATGAATTTGACCGCGTCGCCAACCGTTTGAATGGTTTCGGCCGCATCATCGGGAATCTCAATTCCAAACTCTTCTTCAAATGCCATCACCAGCTCAACGGTGTCGAGGCTGTCGGCACCCAAATCATCAATGAAGCTGGCTGTTTCGGCAACCTTGTCACTTTCGACGCCGAGGTGCTCAACAACAATTTTTTTGACGCGTTCTGAGGTATCACTCATGTCTGTATTCCTTAAGTCCTGTCAATTGCCACCACATGCCGCTGGAGCATCAAGATTTCTCAAAAGGCGAATTGAAATGTCGCCCAAAGCGCGTTCTCGACACTCCCACCCCGGCTGTCTGATGAAGCCCGGCGCTTCGTATCACACTTTTTCTGCAATAGCCAGAAGCGGCAAAACCTTACGTTTACTCACCTAAATCATGGCCATTCCACCATTTACATGGAGGGTTTGACCGGTCACATATGCAGCCTCTTCGCTTGCCAGGTAGGCCACCGCAGAGGCAATTTCATCGGCCTCTCCGAGCCGCCCGGCGGGCACGCGCGTGAGGATGGATTCGCGTTGCGCGTCGTTCAGCGCATCGGTCATGGCGGTGGTTATGAACCCCGGTGCGACACAATTCACCGTAACGCCCCGATTGGCAATTTCCTGCGCCACTGATTTTGTCATTCCGATCATGCCGGCTTTCGATGCGGCATAGTTTGCCTGGCCCGGATTGCCGGTCACGCCAACGACCGACGTGATGCCGATGATGCGGCCCCATCTGCGTTTCATCATGCCGCGCAGTGCTGCGCGCGTGAGACGGAAGGATGCGGTCAGATTGACCGCCAGAACCGCGTCCCATTCCTCGTCTTTCATGCGCATGGACAGGTTGTCGCGCGTCAGTCCTGCATTGTTGACCAGGATATCAACCGCGCCCATCGCCTCTTCGGCCTTGCCGACGAGCTCGGCAACGGCATCGGGATCAGACAGGTTGCACGGACAGATGTGCGTTCTTTCACCCAACTCGGTGCTAAGCGACTGCAGAGCGTCTTCACGGGTCCCTGACAATGCCACGACCGCGCCCTGAGCGTGCAGCGCGCGCGCGACCGCGCCGCCGATGCCACCGCTTGCGCCGGTAATGAGGGCCGATTTGCCGCTGAGATCGAACATGGATGTCCTCACTGGTCTGTGATCAAAGCGCCGCGGCGCTCATACTTACCTAAAGAGCGTTCGCTGCCGCTTCGATGTCCTCGGGGGATGCGACAGAAATTGCCGTTGCATCGCGGTTAATGCGACGCGCCAGTCCACTCAATACCTTGCCCGCACCCAGTTCGTACAGCGTATCCACGCCGTTCTCGATCATAAAGCCGACCGATTCCCGCCATCTCACCATGCCTGTGACCTGCGCCACCAGGCTGTCCCTGATGGCGTCGGGGTCATTCAAGCGATCCGCGGTGATGTTTGCAACGAGGGGAACCGCCGGCGCGGACAGGTCCGCTGCGGCCAGGGCATCGGCCATCACATCGGCCGCCGGCTGCATCAACGCACAATGGAAGGGTGCGCTGACCGGCAGCAGCAATGCCCGTTTTGCTCCGGCTTCCTTTGCCAGATCGATGGCGCGCCCGATCGCCTCTCTGGAGCCGCTGATGACGACCTGACCGGGCGCATTGTCGTTGGCCGCATCACAGACTTCGCCCTGCGCGGCGTTTTCCGCAACTTCGCGCACCTGATCCAGTTCCAGACCCAGGAGTGCTGCCATGGCGCCCTCACCTACCGGCACCGCCTGCTGCATGGCCTGACCGCGGGTTTTGAGCAAACGGGCGGTATCGGCCACGGACAGCGCGCCGGCTGCGGCAAGAGCCGAATATTCACCAAGCGAATGCCCGGCCACGAAGCTGATCCTGGAGCCAATATCGAGGTTCGCTTCCTGCTGCAGGACGCGGATGACGGCAAGACTTACCGCCATCAGGGCCGGCTGAGCATTCTCGGTCAGGGTCAACTCGTCCTCGGGTCCCTGCCACATCACTTTTGAGAGATGCTGCGAAAGGGCATCGTCGACTTCCTGAAACAGTTCTCTTGCCGGGGTGAATGCCTCGGCCAGTTGCTGACCCATGCCGACATGCTGGCTGCCCTGTCCGGGGAATGTAAAAGCGGTCGCCATGACGCTGAATTCTTTATTCTGTTGGGGTGTGCCCGCGCGCGGCAGACGAGGCCACAGATAAGGATTTGGGGCGGAGTGTCAAGCGGGCAAATCCACTTGTGGATGGCGCCTGGACAGGGGTGCTGTCATGCTGCTTGGAAAACCGGACGCGCGTGCGGTCCAGAAGACCTTCGCCAACGGCTTGTCCGCATCGGCAGGTCACCTGAAAATACACTTGCTAAGGCCGAAAAACGGCGTATAACGCGCTCCATATCTTCGAAGCTCCGGTTGGGGGCTGAAAGGAAGGCTGTCTGCAACCAGATGGCAGGGCCGCATCGCCTGACTTCCCGTGTCTCCGCTCTTTTGAAGAACCTTCCCATGAGCCTTTCCATTTATCAGGGCTCAAGAGGGGCTCAGCGCCGGATGTTCGAACCGAGGTAAAACGGAAAGGCACTGTCTTATGGCATTGTATGAACATGTTTTTCTGGTGCGCCAGGACGTATCGGCCGCTCAGGTCGAAACACTGACGGACCAGCTCAAGACCATCATCGGCGACGGTGGCGGCAAGATTGAAAAGACCGAGTACTGGGGCCTGAAAGCCCTCAACTACCGGATCCGGAAAAACCGCAAGGCACATTTCACCTTGATGAATATCGATGCGCCGCACGCAGCAGTGGCGGAGATGGAACGTCAGATGAAGATCAACGAAGACATCATCCGGCATCTGACACTTCGCGTCGACGAACATGAGGAAGAGCCTTCCGCGATGGTGCGCTCGCGCGGTGGACGTGACGAACGCAGGCCCGGCTTCGGCTCGCGGGATGATCGCGACCGGCGTTCCAATGCGTCGGGCAACACTGCGGACAAGAAACCCTCGGAAGACGCAAAACCGTCAGACAGTGACAAGAAGGAGGACGCATCATGAGTGCTCAAGGTGGAGCAGCCCGGCGCCCCTTCTTTCGCCGCCGCAAGACGTGCCCGTTCTCGAGCGACAACTCGCCGAAGATTGACTACAAAGACGTGCGTTTGCTGCAGCGCTATGTTTCAGAGCGCGGCAAGATTGTGCCAAGCCGCATCAC
>JAJFHM010000316.1 GCA_021775625.1 Hyphomicrobiales bacterium
GACCGTAAACTACGAAATATCGCGCACAACCAAGACCGAAATCCTCGAGGCCGGACGCATTAAACGCCTTTCTGTTGCCGTTCTGGTCAACGGCCTGTTCACACAAGGCACGGATGGAAAGCCGGTCTACGCGCCCCGCCCGCAGGAACAGCTGGATCAAATCTCCAGTCTGGTGCGCTCGGCCATCGGTTTCGACCGTAACCGCGGCGATCAAGTTGAAATCGTCAACCTGCAATTTGCGCCTGAGGCGGCAGCCGATACGCTCGCCGACGCCGAGGCAGGATTCCTCGATCTGACCAAGGAGGACTATTTCTACATTGCCGAGCTGTTCACGCTGCTGGTCGTATCGTTGCTTGTTCTGCTGTTCGTGGTCCGCCCGCTGATCCGCAGAATTGTCACGCCAGACGGCAACACTGTCGCCATCGGCAGTGGTCCTGGTCAGGTGGCGGCACTGGCTGTCGATGCGGCAGGCAATCCAATACCCCAGCTCACCGGGCCCGGAGGAGAAAGTATCGCCATGGCGGAAGACGGCACACCATTGCTGCCGAGCGGGGAATCGGCCACCGCTAGTATGATCGATGCAACGCAGGCCATCGGCAGCATGCATGAAACTTCCCTGAAAAAAGTCGGTGAACTGGTTCAGAAGAATCCCGACGAAGCGATCGCCATCGTGCGCCACTGGCTGAGTAAGGATGCTGCCTGATGAGGTCGGAAGCAGCCGAAATAGAAGCCCTCAAGGAATTGGTGCCGGAGCTTTCCGAGAAACTCGTAGGCACAGGCCTCGCTACCGCACTCGATGGCGCGGCCCAGCATGTTCAGTCAGAAAACATGAGCGGTCCTGAACGCGCCGCGGTGCTGCTCCTGTCGCTTGGCCAGAAACACGGCGATAAAATCTGGAACGCGCTGACCGAGGACGAGATCAAAGAGGTCTCCATCGCCATGGCCGGTCTCGGACAGATCACAGTGGAGCTGGTTGAGGGATTGCTCGTTGAATTTGCCGGCAAAATGTCGGCAGCGGGCGCCCTGATGGGCACCTATGACTCGACCGAGCGTCTTCTGGCACAATTTCTCGACTCCGACAAAGTGTCCCGGATCATGGAGGAAGTCCGTGGCCCCGCCGGCCGTAACATGTGGGAGAAGCTGTCAAACGTCCAACACGGCGTGCTCGCTGCCTATCTCAAAAACGAATACCCCCAGACCATTTCGGTGGTTCTGAGCAAGATCGACCCCGAAAACGCTGCAGCCGTGCTTGGCATTCTGCCTGAAGACCTCGCCCTCGAGGTCATCCAGCGCATGTTGAAGATGGGATCCGTGCAGAAAGACATCCTCGACAAGGTCGAGCAGACATTGCGCACCGAGTTCATGTCCAATTTGGCGAAAACGACCCAGCGCGACAGCCATGAGTCCATGGCGGAAATCTTCAACTACTTCGACCGGCAGACGGAAAGCCGGTTCATGACCAATCTGGAAGAAAACGACCGGGAAGCGGCCGAACGTATTAAGACATTGATGTTCACCTTCGAAGATCTCGGCAAGCTTGACGCCGCCAGTATCCAGACCTTGTTGCGCAAGGTGGAGAAGGACCGGCTTCCCCTGGCAATGAAGGGCGCCTCCGATACCCTGCGCGACTTCTTCTTGCAGAACATGTCCGAGCGCGCGGGCAAAATGTTGCGCGAAGACATGGATGTCATGGGGCCGGTTCGCCTCAAGGAAGTCGACGAAGCCCAGATGCACATGGTCAACACGGCCAAGGATCTGGCGGCAAGCGGCGAGATCATGATGACCAAGAGCCGCGGCGACGACGAGTTGGTGTATTGATGAGCGAGGGGTCGATGGCACAACCGGCAAAGTTTGACTTCGGCACCGTCTTCGACGGCCTCGTCGACGATGGCCGCGACCACGCCGATGACAAGGAGCCGACCTGGACTGCACCGGAGGTCGAAGCTGAAAAAGCCCAGGCCTATGCCAAAGGCAGCACGGCAGGCCGGACGGACGCGCTCGCCGGCATAGAACAGAGGCTTTCGCAGACATTGGACAGCGTGCTTGAGCAGTCCGTCAGCACACTTTCAAAGCTCGCAGAGATCGAAGCCGGGCTTGTATCCGAAGCCAGGCAGCTCTCGGTTGCGGTCGGACAGGCCATAGCATCGGAACTGCTGATGCAATCCCATCGTCTGGTGATAGAAGGCATCGTCAACGAAGCCCTCGGCTTTCTGACCCAGCAGCCTCATGTGGTAATTCGCGTCCATGAGGATTTGGTCGAGGAGCTCAGAACCCGCTTTGCGGCGATCGCGGAGACGCGCGGTTTCACCGGCAAACTGGTAATTCTCGGAGAGCCTGACCTGGAGCGCGCCGACTGCCGCATCGAGTGGGCCGACGGCGGCATCACCCGCGACGGCGCAGCTCTCGCAGGACAACTTGACCAAATCGTCAAAAGACACATGTCACCTGCAGATACTGACCCCGACCAAAGGGACCTGTTCACCACAGCCACGACCTCAGAACCGATGGCACAAAACACCACCGAGGAGACCACGCAATGAGTGAGGGAGAAGACCTCGATCTCCCTGAGTTGGACTCAGGAGCAGACCAACCAGACGACGCCGGCGCGCTGCCAGAAGCGCCTGCGAAGGTTGCAGACGACATGACCAAGCCCGACGAAGTCGAATCCGGCGATGCGACGCGTGCCGCGTTGGACCTGGAAGCCGTTTTCGATGTGCCTGTCAGCGTATCGGCGGTGCTTGGCCGGGCACATATGGAGGTCAGCGACTTGTTGAAGCTCGACGCTGGCACTGTGCTTGAGCTCGACCGCAAAGTCGGGGAAGCCATCGATATCTATGTCAACAATCGCCTTGTAGCGCGCGGCGAGGTTGTCATGGTTGAGGATCGGCTCGGCGTGACAATGACGGAAATCATCAAGTCCGAGCGCCATTGATGCCTTGGGCTGGCAAAGAGCAACACGGAGTGGGAGCGAGAAAATGAGACTGCTGATTGTTGGCACATTGAACGGGCAGCTCACGACCGCCACAAAGATGGCGATGGACCGCGGTGCGAAGGTCACCCAGGCCGATACCATTGATCAGGCCCTGAACACTCTGCGGGCCGGCGGCGGGGCCGATCTGGTCATGGTCGATGTCGTCCTCGCCATCGCAGAACTGATCCAGCGCCTGGAATTCGAACGCATCTTTGTGCCGGTGGTCGCCTGCGGCGTCGAGAACGACGCCAAAGCGGCCGTTGCGGCCATTCACGCCGGGGCCAAAGAGTACATTTCCCTGCCCCCGAACGCCGAAATCATTGCAGCCGTGCTGGAAGCCGTCACGTCGGAGAGCCATGCACTGATTTACCGCGACGATGCGATGGCCAACGTCATCAAGCTGGCGAACCAGGTGGCCAAGTCCGGAGCAAGCATATTGATCACCGGAGAGTCGGGCACCGGCAAGGAAGTGCTTGCCCGCCACGTCCACCGCAAGTCTTCCCGTTCCACCAAGCCGTTTATCTCGCTGAATTGCGCCGCGATCCCCGAGCATCTTCTGGAATCGGAGCTATTCGGGCATGAAAAAGGCTCCTTCACCGGTGCCATTGCCCGCCGCATAGGCAAGTTCGAGGAAGCCAATAGCGGCACCTTGCTGCTTGATGAAATCAGCGAGATGGACATTCGGCTTCAGGCCAAACTTCTTCGCGCCATCCAGGAACGGGAAATTGACCGTGTCGGAGGCACGAAACCGGTACCCGTCGACATCAGGATCATTGCCACTTCGAATCGAAACCTTTCCCACGCCGTGCGTGAAGGCCAATTCCGCGAAGATCTGCTGTACCGTTTGAATGTGGTAAACCTCAACATCCCGCCCCTGCGCGAACGCCCCGCCGACATTCAGGCGCTGGCCGAACATTTCGCGGAAAAATACGCATCCGCCAACGGCGTGCCGAGCCGGACGCTTTCAATGGAGGCAAAACAACAGCTGAGCATTAACCGCTGGCCGGGCAACGTGCGTGAACTTGAGAACACGCTGCACCGTTCCGTGCTGCTGAACACGGAAGAAGAGATCGGTCCCGAGGCGCTGCGCACTCCGGACGGCTGCCGGCTGGATGAAATGATCGCCACCGGCGAGCACGGCCCCGCCGCGCAGGCCGCCGTAGCAGCGCAGGCCGTGGCCCGCAATCTGGTGGGTCAGACTGTCGCCGAAGTCGAACGCGATCTGATTTTGCAAACACTGGATCATTGCCTCGGCAACCGGACTCACGCCGCCTCGATACTGGGTATCTCCATCCGCACGTTGCGCAACAAGCTTCGCCAGTACGTCACCGACGGCGTCACCGTTCCAGAGCCCGGCGATCAGCGCAGGCTGGCGTCTTGATCTTATCGCCGGCGGCTGAGTGCGTCTGAATGAGCGACACATCCTCATCTGAAGTGGCAACTGCGCCTGATACCGGCGAACCCGCAAACAGCGGGACAGGCACAGGTATCGGCTTCCCCAGCATACCGGATCTGCGTCACCTTTTGGCACGGCCGGATCTGGCGCTGGCATTCGGCGTCATGATCATACTGGTCGTGTTGATCCTGCCCATGCCGGCCGTTCTGCTCGACCTCTTGCTGGCAATTTCGATTACGTTTTCCATTCTCGTCTTGATGACGGCTTTGTTCATTCATCAGCCGCTGGAATTCTCCTCATTTCCGACGATCCTGCTGATCGCCACCATGATGCGCCTGTCGCTCAATCTGGCTTCGACCCGGTTGATCCTGTCGGAAGGCCACACCGGCACCGATGCTGCCGGCCGCGTGATCGAGGCATTCGGAAATTTCGTGATGCAGGGCAATTTCATCATCGGCATCATCGTGTTTGCGATTCTGGTGCTCGTGAACTTTATCGTCATCACCAAGGGTTCGGGCCGCATCGCGGAGGTCGCTGCGCGCTTTACGCTTGACGCAATGCCGGGCAAGCAGATGGCCATCGATGCCGATCTCTCCGCCGGTCTCATCAACGAAACCGAGGCGAGAGACAGGCGCAAGCGCCTAGAGGACGAATCCTCCTTCTACGGCGCCATGGACGGCGCCTCGAAATTCGTCCGGGGAGACGCGATCGCCGGCCTGTTGATCACCTTCATCAACATCATTGGCGGCATCGTGATCGGCATGGCCCAGATGGACCTGTCGATGCTCGATGCGGCAAAAACCTACACGCTGCTCACAATCGGCGACGGGCTGGTTTCCCAGATCCCCGCCCTGGTTGTATCGACAGCCGCCGGCTTGCTGGTCTCCAAGGCCGGCGTGGACGGCGCCGCCGACAAAGCCCTGTTCGGGCAGCTCTCCGGCTATCCCAAGGCCCTGGGCATGTCATCCTTCGTCATGGTGGTCATGGCGTTGTTGCCAGGAGTGCCGATGATCCCGTTCCTCGCCCTGGCCGGCACCGCAGGCTGGCTCGCCTGGAACGCAATCCGGAAGCAAAAGGTGGTGATAGCCCAGCAGGCAACAATGGCGCATCAGGAGGCAGCCGAGCAGATCCCCGCCGAAGAGCCGATCTCATCTGCGCTTCATCTCGATGAACTGCGCCTGGAGTTGGGATACGGTCTGCTGCCGCTCATCAACGAAAGCGAAGGCGACCAGCTGACCGACCAGATCAAGGCGCTGCGGCGCCAGATCGCAAGCGACATGGGCTTTGTCATGCCGTCTGTGCGCATCCTCGACAACATGCAGCTCGAGGCCAACGGCTACATGATCAAGGTCAAGGAAGTGGATGCCGGCAGCGGCGATGTCTTCATCGGTCAGTTCATGGTCATGGACCCGCAGGGCCGGCAGGTTGACCTGCCTGGCAGCCACACGACGGAACCCACATTCGGTCTGCCGGCCACCTGGGTCGACGCATCGCTGCGCGAAGAGGCGGATTTCAAAGGCTACACGGTGGTTGATCCGGCAACGGTGATTTCCACGCACCTGACCGAAGTGCTGAAAACCAACATGGCGGAGCTCCTGTCTTACGCTGAAGTGCAGAAACTGCTCGACGAACTGCCCGGCGAGCACCAAAAGCTGATCGACGATATCGTTCCCAGCCAGATCAGCGTCACCGGCATCCAGCGCATTTTGCAGTCTTTGCTGGGCGAACGCATCTCGATCCGCGACCTTGCCACCATCCTGGAAGGCATTGCGGAGGCAACCGGGTTCACCTCCGACACCACGCAGGTGACGGAGCACGTGCGCAGCAGGCTCAGCCGGCAGATCTGTGCCACCAACCAGGGCCCGCAAGGCTATCTGGCCCTGCTGGCGCTGTCACCGCAGTGGGAACAGAAATTCGCCGAATCCCTCATCGGACAAGGCCAGGATCGCCAGTTGGCCATGGCGCCCTCGGATCTGCAGGATTTCATCACAAGCGTGCGCGACCGGTTTGAAGAGGCAGCGCATGAGGGCGAAATGCCGGTTATGCTCACCAGCCCGGGCGTTCGGCCCTATGTTCGCTCGATCATCGAACGCTTCCGGGCTCAAACGATCGTAATGTCGCAAAGCGAGATCCACCCGCAGGCCAAGCTGAAAACCATCGGCCAGATCTAGAGCATAAGTGTTTCCGTTCGCGCGGATATGCGATATAGCCCCCATCACAGTCCACATACCGAGGAATTTGAGACGTGAACCGCGCAGAACGCAGGCGAGGAACCAAGCTTGAGCGGGCCCAGGGCATCGATCTTGAAGGCATCAGGAACAATGACCCGCAGGCCCTGCAGGCCGCACTCAACGTCATTGACGCGAATGTTCGCCAGCAGCGCCTGACCAAGGCGCGCAAGATTTGCGACACCGCCCTTGAGGTCAATCCGCAAAGCAGTCAGCTGAACTACGCCCTGGGTGTGGTCCACCAGGCGAAGGGCGATGTGAACAAGGCCGTCCATTCCTATCAGCAGGCCGTATCGACCAATCCGGACAATCTCGCCGCATGGATCAATCTCGGCATTTGCGCCCGGTCCATGAAGTCCAACGACACCGCCGTCAAAGCCTTTAACAAGGCCTTGGCAATCGATCCCGGATCGTTTCACGCACACTACAATCTCGCCCTCGTGCACTGCGATCTGAAACAAATGGATGAGGCGCTGTCATCGCTCTCCGCAGCCCTGGAGATCAATCCAGCCTCTCCGGACGCCCGCTTCCAATTGGGGTTTCTTGAAGAGCTCCGCACGAACCATACGGTTGCGGTCGACCATTATCGTGAGCTTCTCAAGTCCCATCCCAATGCCGAGGCCGCGCACACCCATGCCGGCGCCTGCCTGCAGATGATTGGAAAATTCGAAGAAGGCGCTGACCATTTGAAGCGGGCGATTGAGCTCAATCCCGCCAACGGCCGGGCCCATTTCCTGCTCGCCTCCTCCGACCAGGCCATGAAGGACTCCGGATATCTGGCGCAACTGGTGGAGCACACCCGGCGGCGCGACATTCAGAAATCCGACCGCATCAACATGCACTTTGCAGCCGGCCGGATGAACGAGCGCTTTGGCGACTATGACACCGCATTCGACCAGTACAAGACCGGCAACGATCTTCGTAATGCCGGCTACGATTTTGACCGCCATCACCTGATCAGCATGGGCGCGCGCCTGAAATCGGTGTTCACACCGGAATACATATCAAAGCTTCAGGGCCTGGGTGATCCCACAACCAGACCCGTTTTTGTCGTTGGGATTCCAAGATCGGGCACAACGCTGGTCGAACAAATCATCGCCAGCCACCCAGACGCCTATGGTGCGGGCGAGCTGGCAAACTTCAACCAGATCTGCGGCAAGCCGGACACCCAGTCAGACACCGACACGCCAGACATTCTGGAAAACCTGACGGCCGAGGAAGTGGCGGCAATGGTGCAGCGCTATCTTGCCGACTATCCGGAAGCTTCAAGTTCCGCCGCCAGGGTCGTCGACAAGACACCGGGCAATGCCATGTGGCTCGGGGTCTTCAGCGCGATGTTTCCGAATGCCGCCATCATTCATTGCGATCGCGACCCCATGGACACCCTGTGGTCATGCTACACTCAGAACTTCCACACCGATGTGTTCTACGCATGCGACTTTGAAAACCTCGCCACCTACCACGCGGTGCACAATCAGACCATGGAGCACTGGCGTGAGGTGTTGCCGGCAAAAATTCACGAAGTGTCTTACGAGGAACTGGTGCTTGACCCCGCCACCCATATCCCGCGCATCATCGCAGCAGTAGGATTGCCCTGGGACGAACGGTGCCTCGACTTCCATAGCTACGACCGCAGCGTACAGACCACCAGCCTCTGGCAGGTCCGCAAACCGATGTTTGGAAGTTCAGTTGGAAAATGGAAACGCTTTGAGCCCAAAATCGAGCCGTTGAAAACTGCGCTCGACGCCGCGTCTGTGGTGGCCTAACGAAAAACACCCCGCGAAGCGGGGTGTTTCAAAACGGGATTTGGATCGGCTCAGACGTGCGGGCCTCGGCGGTGGGCCTCTATGCCAATGTCGTCGAGTTCTCGCTGTTCCAGGGCCGAGGCTTCGCCGCGGCGCCGGTCAATGTCTTTTTCCTGCATCAACTCGTACTTCTTGAGTTCTGAATAGGCCTCTGAAAACTCTTCTTTTGCCTCCACCAGCTGCGCATCAAGCTCTTCAATGGATGCCAACAGGTTCTGCCGCCGACCCAGAGCCGCCTTGGCAAAGGTCGGATAGGCAAAATGCGTCACATCCGTGATGCCCGAGCGTTCCTGTTCTGTGGTGATCTGATGTTCGAGATCCTGTTCCATGCGCCGAAAATCAGCAATCATGGCTTCGAGATCTGCAACCTGACGGCGTTTCTCGTCCACCTGGAACCGATGCAGACGTATTAGTGATTCACGTGATTTCATGGCGTTTACTCTTCTGACTCATCAACTAACTCAACATCAGGATTCAAGATTCGCGCCAACCACGCATATCCCTCACCTAGCGACGTCCTCTCATCCCTGCCCTGGGCAAGGAAGTCCTCCAATACGGGATTGAAGTGAATGGCCTCATCTACGCCGGCATCACTTCCCCTCCGATACGCCCCAAGTCGTATCAACTCTTCCATGTCGTCATACGTTGACAACAACTGCCGAGCCCGTTGCACCACAACATGGTCTTCCGGTTCGACGCATCTGGGCATTGTACGGGAAATAGATTTCAGAACGTTAATGGCGGGAAATCTTCCCCGTTCGGCGATCTGCCGGTCCATGACAACATGGCCATCGAGAATTCCGCGCACCGCATCGGATATTGGTTCGTTGTGGTCATCGCCTTCCACCAGAACGGTAAACAGGCCCGTGATCGTGCCGGAGCCCGCCCCCGGACCCGCCCGCTCCAGGAGCTTTGGCAACTCTGCAAAAACCGTCGGCGTATAGCCCTTGCTGGTCGGTGGCTCGCCGCCCGACAGACCGATCTCACGCTGCGCCATGGCAAATCTGGTAACACTGTCCATGAGGCACAGCACATCCTGTCCAAGATCGCGGAAATATTCCGAAAGCGTCAAGGTGAGATGTGCGGCCTGGCGGCGCATCAGCGCCGGTTCATTCGAGGTCGAAACAACGACAACGCTGCGCGCCAGCCCCACCTCGCCAAGATCGTCCTCGATAAACTCCTGAACTTCACGTCCGCGCTCACCAATCAGGCCAATGACGGACACATCGCACTGCGTATTGCGCGCGAGCATTGAAAACAGGACCGATTTGCCGACACCGGATCCGGCGAAAATTCCCAGTCTCTGGCCCTTGCAACACGTTATGAACGCGTTCAAAGCACGCACGCCCAGGTCAATGGGCCCGCCGACCCGGGCACGTTGATGCGCCGGTGGTGGAGAATTTCGCAATGAATAACTTGATGGTCCGCCGAAAATGGGACCCTTTCCATCGATTGGCTCACCCATGGCGTTGACCACCCGGCCAAGCCACGCTTGCGATGGATGGACACGGGTTTCGTCTTCTCCGACGATCGCCTTGCACCCCATATGCACGCCATCCAGGTCAGCAAATGGAAGGCACAATGCACGTTCGCCGCGAAACCCCACAACTTCGCAGGGAACGCAGCGGCCACCACGCGCCTGAACGTCAACGCGCGATCCGATGCTCATGACCTGCAGCGGACCCGCCACTTCCACCAGCAATCCCTGTACGCTCACGACGCGGCCAAAATATTCGATCGCCGACAACGCCCCGATTTCACTGATCAGCGATTTCAATTCCCCATCTCCCCATTCATTTTCGCATCCCCCCTTCACGTGATTCGTAGAATCAGTTACTCAGGACTCCATAGTGTCTTCCAACTTTTAAGACACTGTTAACCATGCTTCCGTTCGACGGGTTTGTTTGTGACGCGGTGGGTGAGCCCGTGAAGCTTATCAGATTCGGGTGTCGAGACGTTTCGACAGACCGATGTCACAAGCCCGCGGAACTGGTTCGATTCGTTAAGCAATTAGATTTTGTTAACCAATTGTCGCGTATCTTAACGATTGGATAAAACCAGAAGGTTGCCCATGCGCCTGGCCGTAATGAGTCCGCCAGCGTTTTCGGCCCAGAAGGGGCAATGTAAAAGGGGATTCGCATGAGAGTTCTTCTAATCGAAGATGACAGCGCCAC
>JAJFHM010000317.1 GCA_021775625.1 Hyphomicrobiales bacterium
GCCGCAAGGCCACTGGGCGTGGCCGATCAATGTGACCCACAAGCATGGAGTGCGCTGTGGCGATATGTTCTGGGTCGGTGGCCAGGTCGACCTGGACGCATCCGGCGTTGTCCAGAACCCCAATGATCTGCACACGCAGACTGTGAATGCCATCGTCCATTTTCAAACGGTCCTGAACCAGCTCGGGGCGGATCTCGAGGACCTTGTCAAGCTGCTGGTGTTTTACGTCAACGATGGTTCCGTCGATGAAGAGTTCTTTCTCGGCCACCTGGCCGATCAACTTCCCCCAGGCACCTGCACAGCGGTGACAGCCGTACCTATCCCCTGTCTGGCCTATCCTGGTCTGGCGGTGGAGATCGAAGGCATCGCCATGCGCGCATCCGACGGCGCGAGGCTGACCCGAACCTACGCCAGCCATGGCGGCGAAACGCCGCTTCCCGGCGGATTTGCGCACGCTGTGCGGTGTGGCCGGATGATTTTCGTGAGCGGCCAGTCGGCCCTCAACACTGATGGCTCGATCGCTGCACCGGGCAAGATTGTCGAACAAACCGATCTTGAGATGGGGCGGATCAGTACTTTGCTGGCACAGTTCGGCGCAGGCTTCGAAGACGTGGTGAAGAACAACCGGTGGTATTCAGGCGGTGGAACCGTGGCTGATTTCGAGCCGGCAGCGCTTGCCTGTGCCGCCCATTATGCCGAACCGGGCCCGGCGGCAACCGGCATCCCCATTCCACGGCACGCCCGCAAAGGACTGGAAATCAAACTCGAAGTCGTCGCCATGTTGGGGGAGGACGGCACCCTTCTTCCCCGCAGGCACGTCTGGCCGGAGACCTTATGGGACTGGCATGTGCATCTGCCCTACAAGCACGGGATAAAATGCGGGAACATGATCTATCTGGGCGGGCAGGTTTCCCTCAACACGAAAGGCGAGGCGGTTCATCCAAACGACCTCAAGGCGCAGACGCACCAGGCGATGCAGCATATCGGCACCATTCTCAAGGAACTGGGCGCGGATTATGGCGACGTGTGCAAGGTTCTCGCCCTTTATGAAGGTCAAGCCGCTTACGACACATTGCATGACAACCTTGCGATCCGATCGTCTTATTTTCCCGACCCGGGTCCGGCAACGACAGGTGTGCCGCTCCCCGTGCTGGCCTATCCGAATATGGTCATTGAGATCGATATCATGGCCATGACCGAGGAAGACCGGGACGTGGACCCATAAGCGGAGAACCATGAGCCCGATGTGATCTTCAACGAAGCCATTGAAACAGGGGGCCGCTGGTAGAGACCTTTTTCGCTGCGCGTTACTTTGGGGGCCCCTGCGGAAGCTCGTGAAGCATCTTTATGTAGTGCGCGCCGAACACCTGATCGGGACGCTGGTCGTAGGAAAAGATCGCGACAATGCGGGGCTTGAGCGTAGTCCCGACGGGCTTGACCCGGTGCATCGAATTCCGCCCGTTGAAGAATGTGAATGTCCCCGGTGCCTGGGTGATCCTGCGCCCTTCCGCCTCGGGGTTTTCAAACAGCCGCTTCACGCCCGCATAGTTCTGGTCATCGAGGCTGCGTATGTTCGGCGCATACTCAAACTCACCACCCGCATCAGGGCCCTGCAGGACAAGCGTGACCACACCGTCATTGGGGTCGTAGTGCCAACCGTCAGTATCCCCCTCGAACGCGGCCTTCATGGTCAGGGCAAGGTGCGGGCACTGGCTGAGATGTATCTCGTCCACCCGCAGCACCCGTCGCACAAACTCTGACAGCACGGGCCACATATAGATGGCGCGCAGATCGCTGTCGTTCGGGATCTGATAGTTCAGTATCTGATTGTAGGCGTTGGCGTGCTTGATCGCCCGGACCTCTTTGCCCAGCGCACTGCCGTCCGGCGCATCGCCCTGCGGATAGGTCACCCGCGGCGCTGTCGCAAGACGGCGGGAAGCGGGGATCAACCCCTCGGCTTCAATCGCCAGACTGGCCAGCGCCTCCGGGCGAAGGAAACCCGGCAGCAACGCGGCGGCGCCGGCATCCAGATCCGCCCGGCATTGCTCTACCAGCGTCTGTCCGTCCGGTGTATCAAGCCGATGCACCGGATAGCGATCAAGGTCGATTAACCGGTTCATCTTCTCCAGCAGTTGCCGGGCAAAGCGACGGTCGCGAACGTGGTCGGTGGACTGCACAGCACAAGCCTTTATGTGGCATCCTTGAGTGAGGATTCCCCATTCGCATTCTTTCCGACAGTTATGCTGCCGCCGAGAGCACGGATCAAGCGAAAGCACGCCTGTTCGGTGTATCTGACTGCGCATGCAGGAGGCGCAAAATGCGCCATCCGACGGTGCGAGGAGCGTTGTTTTGGCTGCCAGCTCAACCGGTCATTGCAACACATGCGCTAAAATTTTCAGCGGACGTTTCAAATAGCAATGTTTTTCTGGGGCGCTCATTTAGCTGGCGGGCAAGGGGATTCATGACCCTGAGGCGACATGTGACCAGCTTCTCAGGAGAGTCCTCTTCGCTGCGAACTCAATCTGAGAGCGTGGCCGTAACAACCATTTCTACGATCGTCCCGGGTGTCGGCAGTTCGGAGACGGCGATACAGGCCCGCACGGGATAAGGCTCAGCGAAGAAGCGCTTGTAAGCTTCGTCCACCGCGGATTTATGCTCCAGCGACGTCAGATAGATTTGCACCAGCGTCACATCTGAGAAGTCCGCGCCAGCAGCCCTGAGAGTCTCCTGTAAATCGACGAAAGTAACCTCGGCCTGCTGCGCTGCGTCACCATTCTCAACCGTGCCGTCCGGGCGTATCGGCACATGTACCGAGTGCAGTGTACCATTGGACGCAATCGCCCAGGCATGTGGAGCGGCTGGCTTTTTGAAACTTGTTTCAATGATACGGCGCATGAGTAAAATCCTCGCGTTGCAAAATTCCAAAACTCAATGTCGTATTCATGTGGTTTCAAGCAGGAGATAGCCCAATGTGTCTAACTCTGGCCCAACCCTTGCTCAGATGCGTCTGGTATCTGGTGAAGCAATCTCGGTTACCTCCGAATTCTCAAGGAACTCCCGAAAGCTCCCGCTAAAAGCCAACCTCTTGTCCTGCCACCAGATTTGCATCCCTGGAGTGTGAAAGAACCACAGTATATTTTCGCGATGAGCGCTCCAAAAGTCCTCGGTTACCAGTCCCGAGCGGTACTGAAAAAACAGGTTCTCAAAGGTTCGAAACTGACTGGTGCCAATCGCTGCAAACCGGAAAAGCTCGTCCTCGCCAAGTTGATCCGGGGACGATAAACCAAGCCGGTAGATCCGGCTGAGCTCACCGCTGGACGCGATGGCTGCCGCCGTTTCCGCAAGCGCGATTGTCGTCAGATGGTGGGCCTGGGAGTGCATGGCGAGTGTGTTCCTGCGAACTTGAACCGCCAGGTAGACGACTGAGAGTACAACCGCGATTGCTGCGAGACCCCCTGAAACGGCTGACACCGCCTCCCAGTTCATAGCACCCTCCTGAAAACCAAATGAACGGGACCATTGTGACTAATCAACGCTGATCTTTCCGGAATGGATGATAAAGCATTGATGGCGCATTTTCCAAGGGACGACGGACTCGGACAATCGCCGCAGTTAGTGCAAGCCGATATTTCCGCCCGTGCCGTACTTAAGCTGACAACATCTAGGCCTTACTGCGCGCGGCCCAGCTGTCAGCCAGAAGGCAGAGCAACTCGTACATCAACGTGGCGCCGTTCAATGCGGTTACGCCGCCTGTATCGAA
>JAJFHM010000318.1 GCA_021775625.1 Hyphomicrobiales bacterium
AGGGAACCAGCCCCGCAATCACCAGACTCTGCGCCCGGTGACCTCTGCATTGAGTATGAATGAAACGGGAAGGGCGGGAAGTTGTTTAATCTGAACGAAACATTTAGAAAAACTCACCGCTGTCACGGACGACTGCTTGCCGTCATCAAGGAAGCTGCATGCCACGACTTCCGGTTCACACCCAACAGCGGACCCAAATATCGGAAAAGCGGACGGTCCGTTCCTCACGACCACATCACCATGCCGCCCGACGGCATGCGGCCGATGAAGGCGCCGACCTGGAGGCGGGAGTGGGCATCGCCGGGGGCGGCGGCGGCGATCTCGTGGGGATTGCGGGTGTTAAACAAAATGGCGTCACCCGGGGTTGGCCGGTAGGTGTAGTTTTCCGCGCCCTCCACAAGGGTATGATCGAGCGGGTACTGCTCGGGGATCTCGTCACCTTCGAACTGCGGTGTCCACGGGCTGTTGTGCACCGTGGTTGCACCGCCGGCGTGGGGATGGTCGAACCAGGCATTCCAGCCGATCTGTGCGGTGATGCGGCCAACGCACAGCCCGCGTGCTGTATAAGGCGCGAAATCCGCATGCAGACTGGCGCCGGTAGAGGCATCGCGAATAATGCCGGCATAAAGCACGCCTGATCCGTCCGGCTCCTCGGCCACCGCGACATCGTTTTCGCTCACCGCCCGGACCCGTTCGATCATGCGTTCGACCGCATCAAACGTGCGCTCGAAGATGCGGTTGCGATAGGCATAGGCCTCCGGGACTTTCGCCAGGTAGTCGCCCTTGGGCAAATGGCGGTAGTTATAATGCGTGAGGCCGATATAGCCGGTCTGCTTGTCGGAAAGCTCCTCACCGTCCGCCGTCTTGAAGCGGTAGACATGCTGCATGCCGACATCGTGAATGGCATCGATCACCGATGCGCATTCCCGAGGTGTCGCAAAGCCGCGGATGCGGATCGCCGGAATGCGGTTGTCGAACAGGGCCTGCAATGTCTTGGTGGTGAGTTCCAACTCCTCGTTGGCTTCCCATTCTGCAGAACGCTGCGGGTTGGCTGTATCCAACATGACCCCATCTCCTCAGATTTTGCGGCTGATGGCCAGTCTATCCAAACCGGTGGGTGAAAATCAAACGCGGGACAGGTGAGTGCACTGCAGAAGCGAGCCTCGCTCCTTCCGTAGCGGCACTGTTTTCTTTGCGCGGCGCGGGCTGTAGGATTGACGCTGCCTTCACTCTTTCATGGTCGACCCTCGCCCCCATGCCCACCCTCTCTTCCTCCCTCGACCCGCGTTCCGATGCGTTTCAGCGCAACCGCACCGATATGCTGGACATGCTGGACGAGATGGACGCGCTGCTGGAACAGGTGGAACTTGGCGGAGGCGCCGATGCCATGGAGCGCCTGCGGGCCCGCGGCAAGATGCCGGTGCGCGAACGGGTGGCGGCGGTGCTGGATCGCGACACGCCTTTTCTTGAGTTGAGCGCACTTGCCGCCTGGAACTCGGAGTTTCACATCGGCTCGGGCTTTCTTGCCGGTATCGGGGTCGTCGAAGGCGTTGAATGTGTCATCGTCGGCCACGATCCCAGCGTGCGGGCCGGCGCCATCAACGATTTCAACTACAAGAAACTGATGCGGGCGCTCGAGATCGCGCGCGAGAACCGGTTGCCTTACGTGCAGATGGTGGAATCGGCCGGCGCCGATCTGCGCGGCAATATCGAAGACGCCGAGGCCGCAATGCGCCGCGACACAGGTCACTTCGCCGAAGCGGGCCGCATATTCTATGAGATCACCGAGTTATCGAAGCTGCGGATCCCGACCATCTCTGTGGTGTTCGGAAGCTCGACGGCCGGCGGCGCCTATCAGCCGGGCATGAGCGATTACAACATCTTCATCAAGAAGCGCTCCAAGGTGTTTCTGGCGGGCCCGCCCCTGGTCAAGATGGCGACCGGCGAAGATGCGGACGACGAGAGCCTGGGCGGGGCGGAAATGCACTGCACAGTTTCAGGCCTCGGCGATTATCTGGCGGAAGACGAACTCGACGCCATCCGGCTGTGCCGCGATGTGGTCTCGCACCTCAACTGGCGAAAGGCCGGGCCCGGTCCCACCCTGCCGGCGGATGGACCGGTGCATGACCCTGAAGAACTGCTGGGGATCGTGCCGCGTGATCTGCGCCAGGCATTCGACATGCGCGACGTGATCGCCCGGCTGGTGGACGGCTCGCGCTTCGAGGAGTTCAAGCCGCTTTACGGTTCGACCCTTGTGTGTGGCTGGGCGTCGGTGCACGGGTTCCCGGTCGGCATTCTCGGCAATAACGGGGTCTTGTTCTCGGAAGCCGCCCAGAAGGCCACCCAGTTCATCCAGCTGTGCAACCAGATAGACGTGCCGCTGCTCTTCGCGCACAACATCACCGGCTATATCGTCGGCACCGACTTCGAGCAGGGGGGCATCACCAAAGACGGCTCGAAGATGATCAACGCGGTGTCGAACTCCACCGTGCCGCATATCTCGGTCATCATCGGCGCGTCGAACGGGGCCGGCAATTTCGGCATGAGCGGACGGGCATTCGGACCGCGCTTTACCTTCGTCTGGCCGACTGCAAAGATCGCGGTGATGGGGCCGAAGCAGATGGCCGGCGTCATGACCATTGTCGCCCGCGCCGCTGCCAAACGCCGCGACATCGCGTTCGACGAGGAGGCGGACGCGAAACGCGCCGCGGACGTCGAACACTGGGAGGAAAGGCGCTCGCTTGCCCTTTACGCCACATCGCGGGTCTCGGATGACGGCATGATCGACCCGCGCGACACGCGCACCGTTGTCGGCATGGCGCTGTCGGCCTGCCACAGCCAGACGGTGGAGGGCGCCCGCGGCTACGGCGTCTTCCGGATGTAGCAGCACTTATGACCCGCCCCATCACCAAGCTCCTCATCGCCAATCGCGGCGAGATCGCGCGCCGCATCATGCGCACCGCACACGCCATGGGGATTGCCACGGTTGCGGTCTATGCAGACGGGGATGCGCTGGAACCTTTTGTGCGCGAGGCGGATGAGGCGATGGCGCTTGGAGGATCAAGTGCTGCGGACACCTATCTGGATCAGACCAAAGTCCTCGCTGCGGCAAATGCGACAAACGCCGATGCGGTTCATCCGGGCTATGGCTTCCTGGCGGAAAATGCCGGTTTTGCGGAGGCGGTCATCGAGGCCGGCCTCACATGGGTCGGCCCGCCGCCGAACGCCATTGCAGCCATGGGAGACAAACTTTCCGCGAAACGGCTCATGGAGGGCGCCGGCGTGCCGGGCCTGCCCTCGGCCGAACTGAAGCCCGGCGAAGACGTCTCGGCAGCGGCAAGGAAGATCGGCTATTCGGTGCTGGTCAAGGCCTCCGCCGGCGGTGGCGGCAAGGGCATGCGGGTGGTCCGCACCGAAGGCGATCTGGAACAGGCCGTCGCAAGCGCACGGCGGGAAGCAGGTGCAGCCTTCGGCGATGACACGGTGTTCCTCGAACGCTGGCTTGAGGGCGCCCGCCACATCGAAGTCCAAGTGGTCGGCGATATCCATGGCGCGGTCGTGCACTGTTTCGAGCGGGAATGTTCGATCCAGCGGCGGCACCAGAAGATCATCGAGGAAGCCCCCTCGCCTGCCGTCGATAACGCCTTGCGCCGGCGCATGGGAGACGCCGCGGTCAGTGCCGCAAAAGCAATCGGTTACCACTCGACCGGAACGTTCGAATTCCTGGTCGAGGACGATGCATTCTGGTTTCTGGAAATGAACACAAGGCTGCAGGTGGAACACCCGGTCACCGAGGCGATCACCGGGCTCGATCTGGTGCGCGAACAGCTCAGGATCGCTCAGGGCGAAACGCTGGGTTACGGGCAGGATGATCTGTGCATCAACGGTCATGCCATCGAAGCAAGGCTTTGTGCGGAGGACCCGGCGAATGACTTTTTGCCAGCGACGGGATCCGTTCTGGCGTGGCAACCCGCGACCTCGTCACAGGCGCGGTTCGATTCAGGCATCGAGACCGGAAGCATTGTCGGCATTGATTTCGATTCCATGCTCGCCAAAGTGATCACCCACGCACCAAACAGACGCGAGGCGGCGCTTGCGCTGGCGCGCGCATTGGAGCAAACGCGGGTTCAGGGCATTGCCACCAACCGGGACTTTCTGGCGGAAATCCTGCGTACGCCGGAATTTCTCGCAGGCGACACAACGACGGACTTTGTCGACCGCGTGGCGCCGCGCCGGCACCGCCACGTGCCGCCCGAGGTGCGTGCACACGCTGCCATCGCCATCGCACTCGCCGGCCAGTGTGACGCACGCGCCAGGGCTGGAACACTTGCAACCCTTCCCAGCGGCTGGCGCAACACACGCATGCCGCCGCAACAGATCAGCCTGCGGCATCTCGATGAGGACATGCTCGTCGCGTACCGTTGCCAGCGCGATGGATCATTTCGCTGCTGGTTGGGCGAAGAGGAGTTCCACGCACGCATCCTCAGGCGGTCTGCAGGTGCAATCGAACTGGAAGTGGACGGCCGCCACACAGAAGCCTGCCTTACCCGCGACGGCGAACGCTGGTTTGTCCAGGCGGCATCGTTCGACCTCGAATTCACGGAACGCTCAAAGTTTCCGAACCTGGAACAAAGCGGTGTCCACGGAGGCCTGACCGCACCCATGCCCGGAAAGGTCGTCAGCACCCATGCAAAGGCCGGTGATGAGGTCGAAGCGGGAGACCTGCTGGTTGTGCTGGAAGCCATGAAAATGGAACTTCGTATCACCGCGCCCATCGCCGGGCGCATCAGCGAGATGCACGTCGAAGCCGAACAACAGGTGGCAAATGGCGAGCTCCTGGTTGTGGTGGCAGATCTCGCCTAGGAGAGGCATATGAGCACGACAAAGAGCACGCTCTACGACATTCGCGGCAACGCCGCCTGGATCACCCTCAACCGACCCGATGCGCGCAATGCGCTGTCACAGGATCTCGTCGAGGAGCTCTATGCGCATCTTGCAGCGGCCAATGGCGATGCCGCGGTGCGGATTATCGTGATCACCGGCGCCGGCAAGGCGTTTTGCGCCGGAGCCGATCTCAAGGGCAAGAGCGGGCCATCCGCTGGTGCTGGCTCAGGCATAGCCTTCGACCAGGTGCTCTCCGCCATCTGGAACAGCGACAAACCGGTGATCGCAGCGGTCAATGGTTCGGCGTTCGGCGGCGGTCTCGGGCTGGTGGGTGCAGCCGACATCGTGATCACGTCGGATACCGCCACCTTCAGCTTCAGCGAAGTCCGCATCGGCGTCATTCCGGCGATGATCTCGGTGGTCTGCCTGCGCAAACTCGGAGCCCATCACGGGATGCGGCTGTTTCTCACCGGCGAGCGCTTTGACGGCGCACAGGCGGTCGAATACGGATTGGCCCATCGCGCAGTTGCGGCGGAAGACCTGGAGGCGGCCATTGATGAGGAGGTCGCAACGCTCTGCCTCGGCGGCCCCAATGCCGTGGCCGAATGCAAGAAGCTGGT
>JAJFHM010000319.1 GCA_021775625.1 Hyphomicrobiales bacterium
CAAACACTGGGTATCGTCGGCGAATCCGGATCCGGCAAGACCACACTTGGCCTCGCCGTTCTCAGATTGATTTCGAGCCAGGGCGGGATCGCTTTCGTCGGCAACCAGATCGACAGCTTCAACAACAAACAGATGCGCCCGCTGCGGCAACAAATGCAGATCGTGTTTCAGGATCCTTATGGATCGCTTTCGCCGCGCCTGTCGATCGGGCAGATCGTTGAGGAGGGACTGGTCGTCCTCAACAAGGACATGACGCCGGAAGACCGCCGTGCGCGCGTTGCCGACGCGCTGCATGAAGTTGGCCTTCCCGCGGAGGCGCAGGACCGCTATCCGCATGAGTTCTCCGGCGGGCAACGGCAAAGGATCGCGATTGCCCGCGCCATGGTGCTGGAGCCCCGGTTCGTGATGCTGGACGAGCCCACCAGCGCGCTCGATATGTCGGTGCAGGCGCAGATTGTCGACCTTTTGCGCGAACTGCAGGTCCGCCACAAGCTGTCTTATCTTTTCATCAGCCACGATCTGAAGGTGGTGCGTGCGCTCTCAAACGAGGTCATCGTCATGCGAAACGGGAAGATTGTCGAAGAGGGGTCGGCCGCCCAGATCTTCGATGCACCCCAGGCCGATTATACAAAGGCGTTGATTGCCGCTGCCTTCAGGCTGGAAACAGCACCTGAAGGCGTGGTAGCGACGTAGAGCCCTTTTAAACAACTCGGAGCCGCTTTGATGAACCAAATCAGTTTGACCGGCAAGGCGCGTCGTGTGGCGCGATGCTGTGCATCGGGCAAGCGGCGCAACGTAGCCGGCGAGCTGATCTGGTCCACCGAAGGCCGTGTTGTCTTGCCGCGTGGCGGCGTTGCGTTTCTTATCCGATGTCCCGCATCGCATGGCGAAACGCGCCTTGCCACACAACAAGACAACACGGTCAAATTGGCTCCGAGTTGTTTAAGAGGGCTCTAGCTATGGCATTTCTCTATTCTCTGGACGACTGGGATACAGATCTCTGGATGCGCGAGATGCAGCATCTGGACACTTCACTCGACCTGCGGCTGTGGCCGAATGTGGGCCGGCCGGAAGACATCGACTACGCATTGGTGTGGAAGCCGCCGCCGGGCGAATTGAAAAAGCTGCCCAACCTCAAGGCGATCTTCTCTCTCGGCGCCGGGGTGGATCATATCTATACCGACACCGATTTGCCGGACGATGTGCCCATCATCCGTGTGGTCGATCCCAATCTGACCATGCGGATGAGCGAGTATGTGGTGCTGCACGTTCTGTGGCACCATCGCCGCCAGCGGATCTATAATCACTTTCAAACAGAATCGAAATGGCACGACCTCAAGCAACCGGCGGCAAGCGAGACGCGGGTCGGGGTCATGGGGCTCGGCGAGCTCGGACAAGATGCGGCCAAGAAACTCAAAATGATGGGTTTCCGCGTTGCCGGCTGGAGCCAGTCGCGCAAGAACATCGAGGGCATCGACAGTTTCCGGGGCCGCGGCGAACTGAAGGCCTTCCTCAACCGCACCGATATTCTCGTCTGCCTGCTGCCGCTGACGGATGGAACACGCGGTCTGCTGAACGGCGCCGTGTTCAAGGATCTGGCGAAGGACGGCTTCGGCGACGGACCGGTCCTGATCAATGCCGGCCGGGGCGACCTGCAGGTGGAATGCGATATCGTGACCGCACTCGAAAACGGCGATCTTTATGCCGCCACCCTGGACGTCTTTCAGGAAGAGCCGTTGCCAAAGGAAAGCCCGCTTTGGACGCACCCGCGCGTTACGATCACGCCGCACAACTCAGCGGTGAGCGATCCGCGTGCCATCAACGGCTACATCCTGCGCCAGATCAAGCGTCACCGGGCGGGAGAGCCGCTGGACAATGTGATCGACCGGGAGAAGGGATATTGAGTTTACCCATGCCCGGATACGAGCTGTTCTGGATAAGCGGCAGTCCGCCGTGCTGGCGGGTCATGCTGGCCATGGAAGTCAAGGGACTGGACTATAAGCCGGTGCGCTTCGACAATGCCAAGGGCGAACAAAAGGACCCGGAGTTTCTGAAAATCAACCCGCTGGGCGAGGTTCCCGTGCTGAAACGCGGTGAGCTTGTGGTGTGCCAGTCCCTGGCCATCCTCGCCTATCTGGACAAAGCGCACCCGGAACCTGCGCTGTTCGGGGCAACCGCCGCCGAAACCGCCGCGATCTGGCAGCAGATTCTGCAGTTCGACGCCACCATGCCGGGCCCCATTCGGGCCATTACGCGCCCGATCTTCCGACGCAGGATTGCAGAGCACATGGAGCAGATCCTCGAGGCTGCCGAAAAGATACGCCCCGAACTGGACGCAATTGAGATGCGGCTGACCGGTGCGGGCGTCCTTGCTGGCTCTGCGGTTACGGCGGCGGATATTGCGCTCTACCCACCCTTGATGCAGTTGATGCGGGCTGCGGGGAATGAAGAGGCTCAAGGACTGAACCTTGGCCTCCATCCTTTGTCGCAGCACTATCCTCGCATCGCGCACTGGGTCGAGCGCATTGAGGCGCTGCCCGGATACGACCGCGCCTACCCGCCGCACTGGAGATCGTGACCTGGCGGAGTGCAGGGCCAAACCAGTTTGACACAACCCCCACCCTGCCTGATGATCCGCCTACCGAACCAATCAAGCGAGCTGCCGTGACCCAGAAATTCCCGCTGCCAGACAAGTGGAGATGCGCGACGGCAGCCGCCTGTCTGATCGTGCTCTGCATCTCTCTGACGGCCGGGCTTTCATCTGGCGCGGGTGCGCAGTCGACCCGTGAGGCGGTTATTGTCTCGATCAACGACGTTTATCGCCTGAACGGTGTGAATGAGGGCCGCCTGGGCGGCATGGCACGGGTGCGGGCCTTGCGGGTGGAGTTGGAACGCGAGGCGCCCGACCTGTTGCTCCTGCATGCAGGCGATTTTCTGTCGCCGTCGTTCCTCGGGCGCACGTTCAAGGGCCGGCAAATGATCGACCTGATGAACGTCATGGACGGCAATCCGGCGGTTGGCTCGCAGGATCCGCGCATGTTTGTCGCCTTCGGGAATCACGAGTTCGACGACACTCACTGCCGCAAAGACGGCCCGCTGAAAGACCTCGTTTCAGCCTCCGAGTTCACCTGGCTTGCCAGTAATCTTGATTTTTCAGCGTGCGGGAAACTGAGCGGCCTTGCAGGACACGCGCGGATCAAACCAGCCCAGATCATTGAGAGCGGCGGCCTTCGCATCGGACTGTTCGGTCTGACACTTGCCCGGCGCGGATATCAGGAAATCGTTGCCGACCCTATCGATACGGCCTGCGGCCAGATCGCAGCGTTGCGTGCCGCCGGGGCGGACGTGGTGGTGGCGCTTACGCATCTCAACTGGCGCACCGACCTTGAACTTCTGGGGGCTCAGCCCGGCGGCGCACAACTGCCGGCCGACAAACGGCGCTGCGCCGAGGCGCCCGACCTCATCATCGGCGGCCACGACCATAATAATCTGGCGCTTCCGGCAAGGGCGCCGCGGCTGTTCAAGGCGGATGCGGACGCTGTGACCGCGTGGGTCATCCGGATCGCAAAGGGTGGTGATGGCGCAATCAAGATAGACGCCACCTTGCGCACACTCGATGAAACAATTGTGCCGGATGCCTTTGTCGACCGGCTGGCGGCGCAGTGGACACTGCGCCATGATGAGCAGTTCTGCACCCGCGCATGCCTTGGTCAGCGCGGCAAGCCGTTGAAGGCGTGCCTTGCCAAAGTTCCCCTCGGCGCCTGCCTGGCGGAACCGATTGCCCGGACCAACTCGCTGATTGAGACGGAGGAGATCCGCAACCGGTCCTTCGAAACCGGCTTCGGCGACTGGGTTGCGGATCGCATCCGCGACGTTGGCAGCGCCGACGTCGCCTTCCTCAACGCCGGCGGATTTCGCCTCAATGAAGACATTGCCGCGGGCACCATGATCCGGCGGCGGCATCTCGCACAGCTGTTCCCGTTCGCCAACAAGATCGTGGTGCGCGATGTGGCGGGCAGTGTTTTGTGGCAGGCAATGGAGCGAGCCCTTCGCAAACGCGGCGAGGGCGGCTGGGCGCATTTCAGCGGCATGGCGGTCAAGCTCCATACAGTGGGCGGCAGACAAAGGCTGCAGCGGATGCTGGTGCGCCGGGCTGGCGGCTCGACACTGGAAGTCGGACCGGACAGCCAGGACACCATTTCCGTCGCTTCAGTGTCTTTCGTCCTCGCAAACGGCGATCGCCATGGCTTCAATCTCTGCCCGGATCTGTCGGACATCTGGGCCTGCAAGGACCGGCTTGAAGACAAGACCAACTGGCCGCTGGACGGCATGGGTGCTGATCTGCCGGGGTTCGTCGAGCAGCAGCTCAGGACCGTAGGCGGCGAGACCGGCCTGACGCTCGCGACCGATCGCCGGTTGTGCGATCCCGGCGATACGGACTGCCTCATCGATCGCTGGTAAGTTCAGGCCCTAGAGCGTGATCGGCTTCCAGCCGGTTGATCTGCAAAACCTGCGTGCCGCCATCCGCAATCCTGCGGATTGCCTGGCTCACCGGTTCTGTGATGGTGAGCATGGTGTGCGCTGTTGCATGCAGCAGTGTTACAGGGTCCGCCATGATGCCGACGTGACCCTTCCAGAAGATGATGTCGCCACGCTTCAACTCCGCCGGTTCAGTGCCGTGCAACGGCACCCCCAGGGTTTCGCGCTGCATGTAACTATCGCGCAACGCCGCAATCCCTGCGGCCTCGCAGGCCACCTGGACAAGGCCCGAACAATCGATCCCGCCGATGGATTTTCCACCCCACAGATAAGGCGCCCCCAACAAGGCTTCTGCAACGCTCACAAAATCCGGGGCAGCGGCTTCAAGGGCCGTAATATGTGGCTTGAACACAAAAGCCCCCTGCTCGGTGCGGTAAAACTCTTGTTCTTCCCCGGCGATACTGAGACGGGCATTGAGCGTCAGCGATCCGGCGGGTGTGGATTTTATGTCCGGCGCCCAATAGGTGAACGTGCGCGCAACGCAGACACGGTGCGTGGGAGCGGTCACATTTGCCGTCAGCGCACGCGCCGGCAGATAACCGACATAGCCGTCGGCACAAAGCTGGCCCCAGGCCCAGCCCTCGTTGTCTTCATATATATCGACATGCTCGCCGTGCAGGGCTTCGGAAATCATTTCCGAATCAAACCGCGGCTCAGCGTGAACCGGCGCCGAGGCCTCTGAGACCTGCATGCGCTGTGGCTCGACGAAGTGCGCGGTTTCGACCTGTCCCTCAAGATGTGCCGCCGCGATGTCCGCCCTGTAGGGGTGCAGCAAAGGATCGGGCTTATCTGTCACTTGGGCAATCCCCCGGCACGCTCGGAAATCATGTCCGCAAGATATTCCACATAGAGCGAGCCTGTGACGGTGCGCTGTACCAGCACATTTCTGCGGTCATTGGCATCGCGCCGGCGGTTGACCAGATCGAGCTTGCCCATGGCATCGAGCGCACGGGTGATCACCGGCTTCGATACCCCAAGCTTTGCCGCCAGACCGCGCACAGTGTGGGGCGGCGCCTGCAAATAGACGGTTAGCAGAAGTGTTACCTGGCGTGCAGACAGATCCGGCTTGTCGTCCCGCACCATGGTGAGGTTGACGTCGTGCCACAGGCGCAAGGCCTGTTCGGGAGTTAGTCCAACGCTCATGACGCACCACCATACCCACACGGGGCGAGTTCGTTACGGAACCGTACTAGTTTAGGGGATTTCAGCCCAAAATGGAAACCGGATTGTCGTGCACATGGCGCTTTGGCGGTTATTTTCCATAACGGTCCGACAGCGCGGCAAACAGCCCGCGAATGGCCTGATCCGCGCCGCCATGGGTGCGGCCGGGGCGGGCCACCGGGGTCCATCCGAATATGTCGAAGTGGGCATAGGCCGTGGCCCGGCTCACGAACCGTTTGAGGAACAATGCCGCGGTCACGGAGCCGGCAAAACCGCCTTCGGATATGTGATTGACGTCAGCGATCCGGCTGTCGAGCCAGCCGTCGTAGCGCGGCCACAACGGCATGCGCCAGACCGGGTCGCTCTCGGCGTCTGCGTGGCTGAGGATATGTGCCGCAAGGTCTTCATTGTCGGTGTAGAACGGCGGCAGGTCCGGGCCAAGCGCTACCCGCGCGGCGCCGGTCAGCGTGGCCATGTCGATGATGAGATCGGGGCGTTCTTCATCCGCCAGAGTGAGTGCGTCGGCGAGCACGAGGCGGCCTTCGGCATCTGTGTTGCCGATCTCGACCGTCATTCCATTACGGCTCTGGAGCACGTCGGAGGGGCGGAAGGCATTGGCGGAAACGTTGTTGTCCACCGCCGGGATCAGAACTCGCAGGCGCAGAGGCAGCCTGGCCGCCATGATCATCGATGCGAGGCCCAGCACATTGGCAGCACCTCCCATGTCCTTCTTCATCAAAGCCATCGAGCTGCCGGGTTTGAGGTTGAGACCGCCGGTGTCGAAACACACACCTTTGCCCACCAGGGTCACCTTGGGTGCCCGTGCCGGCCCCCAAACCATATCAATCAGCCGCGGCGCCCGGTCGCTGGCCCGGCCGACCGTGTGGATCATCGGGAAGTTCTTGTCGAGCAGCGCCTCGCCCTTGATCACCTTGACCCGGGCCTTGTGGTCCCGCGCAAGCGTGCGCACGGCAGCTTCAAGTTCGGCCGGCCCCATGTCCTCTGCCGGCGTATTGATGAGATCGCGCGCCAGGCACGCCCCTGCCGAGATGCGATCCAGTTCGCCGCGGTCAACACCTGCGGGAACATGCAGCCGGGCGCGCTTGGCCTTGGATGCCTTGTAGCGGGTAAAGCGATAAGCATTGAGCGCCCAGCCAAGTGCTGCCAGCCGGGGAGACGGCAGGCCTTCGTCGAAGGCGTATGTCCCCTCTGGAAGATCCGTGCTCAGTTGTCCGGGCAGGAACGGATCGCCGGTTGCGACATCGTCCCGAGCCCCAAGACCGAACAACACCCGCCCGAGCCCGCCGGTCGCATCGGGCACAAGCAGGGTCTGACCCTGCCTCGCCTCGAAGCCGTTGGCTCTGGCCCATTTGGCGTCGGGCTTGGGCAATCCGCGCAACAGCTTTGCCAGGTCATCCGAAACCACGGCTGAAACCGGCACCACAGTTGCCTTGCTGCCGCCGCGCTTCGTCGTTTTGGTGTCGAGGAGGATATCCATTACAGCATTTTCCCATACCAATCCGCTGATTCCGCGCCACCTTAGACGAAATTGACCTTTCGGCAACGCCTGAGGTCAATCTCCAGATTCACCGAAGGTTAAGGTTAATGGCCTATTGTGATGCTTAACCATTTGGGGGTTGGGATGCGATGGCTCCGCGTCCCTCAGTCGGGTCAATCCGGAGTTTATCGAGATGTCAGTATTGCGTCCACGTAGAGTACCTGTGTCCGGCCTGTGCGCCATCGTGATGGCCGCCGGCGCCCTTGCCGGGTGCCAGACGGATCAACCCGAGGCCCCGAACATTTTCGGCACCTCTGCCGACCTGCAGACCACGGGCAGCATCAACAACCAGGACAAAACTCTCGAAAACACCCAGAAATGGGCCGTCTACTGGGAGAAAAACCCGAAGAACGCAGAAGCTGCAATCAGTTACGCAGCCCACCTCAAAGCCCTCAACAAGCCTGAACAGGCCCTCGGCGTGCTGCGGAAATCCGCCATGAGCAGCCCGGAAGATCCGGTTATACTTGCAGCCTACGGCAAGCAACTCGCCGCCATGGGTCAACTGCCCGAAGCCAACAAGGTTCTTGCAAAGGCCGCCAAAGGACCCTCTCCGACGTCGCAGGTCTTTTCGATCCACGGCACCGTGCTCGACCGCCTCGGCAAACACGACGAGGCCCGCACGCAGTATAAAGCGGCGCTTCATCTCGAACCGGACAATACGTCGGTGATCAACAATATGGCCATGTCGTACGCAATGTCAGGCGACCCGAAAGCCGCCGAGGACATGCTGCTCAAGGCGGTGGCAAAGGACAGTGGCACGGGCAGCGCGCAACTGCAGCAGAACCTGGCGCTCGTGCTCGCCCTGCAAGGCGATTTTGACCGCGCCCGCAAAGTGCTGGCTAAAGTGCTGCCGCCACATCAGGTGGAAGCCAACATGGTTTACATCAAGAAGATGATTTCCCAGCCCAACACCTGGAAGCAGATCAAGTCCGCCAAGCCGGTGCCAAAGAGCTGAGGCCCTAACGGCCTGCAATACATACTCCAGTCCCATCGCACTAAATGCGTGGATGGCATGCGCCGTCCGCGACATGCAAGCTCGCTTCACCTTCATACGGCAACGCTTTGACCGGGTTTTCGCGTCTGCTGGCAAGGCTCGGGTCCCGCCGTGGAGTTGTCGTCCACAAGGGGGGCGTAATGCAGTCTGAAGGCGTGAAAACCAAGGCCTTCGGTGGTCCAAATCGGCCCGTCGGCCACGGTGCAGCGCTTGCCCGATACTGCGCACCGCGCCTTGCCGGGCGAACCGATTTGGCGCCATCAAACGTTTCCGTATGAAGGTGAAACGATCTAGTGTTGCATGCGACAGGCGGCCTGGACGCGCATTGGCAGCTCACAAAAAGGGGTTCTCATGAAACGCAACCGCAAAGCAAAGATTGTCGCGACGCTGGGCCCTGCCAGTTCGGACGCTGACACCATTCGCCGCCTGTTCGAAGAAGGGGTCGATGTGTTCCGGCTGAACTTCAGCCATGGCGACCCGCAGGACCATGTTGCGCGGCACACCATCCTGCGCGATCTGGAAGCCGAAACCGGACGGCCGATTTGTATTCTGCAGGACCTGCAGGGCCCGAAAATCCGCATCGGCACCCTCAAGGATGGCGGGTTTGCCATCACACGCGGGCAGACGGTGCGGTTTGTGCCGGACGGCGATGGCGGCGATGCGGAGCACATCCCCCTGCCGCATCCTGAGATCTTTTCCAGCATCATGCCGGGCCACGCGATGCTGATCGACGATGGAAAACTGCGGCTCGAGGTTAGCGGTCTCGGTGACGGCACGATCGACGCAAAAGTTCTGGCCGGCGGCGACATTTCAAACCGCAAGGGCATCAACCTGCCCGACACATTGCTCGATCTTTCGCCGTTGACGGAAAAAGACAGGGTGGACCTGGAATTCGGCCTTAACCTGGGGGTGGATTACGTCGCCCTTTCCTTCGTGCAGCAACCATCCGACGTGATTGAAGCGCAAGGGCTGATAAACGGGCGCGCCGGGGTCATGGCCAAAATCGAAAAACCCGCCGCAGTCGAGCATATCGACGACATACTTGCACTGTGCGATGCCATCATGGTGGCGCGAGGTGATCTCGGTGTGGAAATTCCGCCTGAAGATGTGCCCGGCCGCCAGAAGGAGCTGATCCGCGCCTGCAGGCTTGCCGGCAAACCGGTGATCGTCGCGACGCAAATGCTCGATTCCATGGTGCACACGCCAACACCAACCAGGGCCGAGGCTTCCGATGTGGCCACTGCGATCTATGATGGCGCCGATGCGGTCATGTTGTCGGCGGAGTCGGCCGCAGGCGAGTATCCGGTGGAAACCGTCGCCATGATGAACCGCATCATTGCAACCACCGAACAGCATTCCGCCTATCAGGCCATCATCCACGCCCTTGATCCGGAAATTGAACCGTCGGCGCAACATGCGGTGTCTGCGGGCGCCGCCTTTGTCGCCAAGACCATCGACGCCAAGGCCATTGTCGCCTTCACCTGGAGCGGAACCACCGCGTTCAGGATCGCCCGCGAGCGCCCGGAAGTGCCGGTGATTACGCTGACACCGCAGCAATCCGTGGCGCGGCGGCTGGCCCTCGTCTGGGGGGCTTATTCGGTCCGCTCTGCGGAGATCGAAGACTATGCCGGAATGGTCGAACAAGCCTGCAAACACGCACGCGAAAGCGGTCTTGCGAAACAGCATGACCAGATCGTGATCGTGGCGGGCGTGCCGTTCGGCGTGCCCGGTTCGACCAACAATCTGCGTGTCGCGGTTGTCTGACGCCAACCCGCAACCTGAGTGGCGCAAGTCAGTGATATGGACAACCGAAGTATCTTGATCTCCGGCCTTGGCATTGCCGGACCGACACTTGCATACTGGCTTGGCCGCTGCGGCTACAAGGTGACGCTGGTTGAACAGGCGGCGGCCGTGCGGACAGGCGGCTATGTCGTCGATTTCTGGGGACTTGGTTTCGATGTCGCGGATCGCATGGGGCTCCTGCCCGCGCTGCGACGCGACGGATACCGGGTCGGCGAGATCCGCTTCGTCGATGCGCATGGCAGGCGGTCCGGAGGCTTTGACGCAGATGTATTTCGCAGTCTGACGCGGGACAGATATGTAAGCATTCCGCGCGGCGATCTGGCCGCTTTGATCTACTCCAGTCTCGAGGACCACCACGAGGTGATATTTGGAGACAGTATCAACATGCTGCGAGAAGACGATCGCGGCGTGCAGGTTACGTTCGAGCACGCGCCGCAGCGGCGTTTCGATCTGGTTGTCGGGGCCGACGGCCTGCATTCCAGGGTCCGCCAGCTTGTTTTCGGCGACCAGGACCAGTTTGAAACCTACCTCGGTTACATGGTTGCGGCCTTCGAAGCCGAAGGCTACCGGCCGCGAGACGGGCGCAACTATGTCAGCTATTCGGTGCCGGGCAAACAGGTCGGGCGTTTTGCCTTGTACGGCGACCGCACGTTGATGCTGTTCGTGTTTGCCGCCAATCAACCGCCACACGTCGATACACATGACACCGATGCGCAAAGAACACTCTTGCATGCGGAGTTCTCCGACGCAGGCTGGGAATGCAGGCAGATCTTGACTGCGCTCGAGGCGGCGGATGAGTTTTATTTTGACCGGGTCAGCCAGGTCCGGATGAATTCGTGGACGCAAGGGCGGATCGCCCTGATTGGCGATGCAGCGTCCTGCCCTTCCTTGCTGGCCGGGCAGGGCTCATCGCTCGCCATGATGGCGGCCTATGTGCTTGCGGGAGAACTCAGCCGTCCCGATCGGGAAGCGGGCGATGCGTTCCGGGCCTATGAGGCGCTCGTCAAACCGTTCATGGACGGCAAGCAACGGGCAGCTGAACGGTTTGCGACATCATTTGCTCCGAAGACGCGATGGGGCATTTGTCTGCGCAATCAGGTGATGAAAGCCTTCAAGCTTCCGTATGCGGCGAAACTCGCATTTGGGCGCAGTTTGCTGGATGAGCTTGAACTGCCTGACTATCCGGCACTTCGCTGAAGCCGGCCTTCGCCTAGAGCAAC
>JAJFHM010000320.1 GCA_021775625.1 Hyphomicrobiales bacterium
GGACACCGGGCAATCTTCGTATCATGCCGCGTGTAAAGACACTGCTCGAACGTTGCCGGGAATTGGGGGTTCCCGTCATTTTCACCGAACATGCACATGACGAGACCGGACGCGACAAGGGATTGATGTGGGACGTTCCCCTCAACCTGCCGATCAAGGAAGGCGCCTTGCGCATCGGCGCAGAAGATACGCCCACCTATCACGAAATCGCACCGATACCTGGCGAGAAGGTCATTCAGAAGCACCGTTACAGCGCATTCTTTGACACCGATCTCCACACATATTTGCGCGGATGCGACGTGGACACCGTCATTATCACCGGCTGCATGACGAACTACTGTTGCGGCGCGACCGCACGCGATGCCTTCTTTCGGGACTACAAGGTCATATTCGGCAGCGACCTCAACGCCACTGACAATCAGGAAGTCCACGAGGCCGAACTCAAGACCCTGCGCCGGGGTTACGCCCGGGTCATCCCGCTTGAGGAAATTCTCGGCGAGCTCAACGAGGCCTGAACCACGCAGAAAATGTGCCAATTCGCAACGTTTGTGTTACACGAGCGCCCGGCGTGATGCCGCCCTTGCTTTACCCATTTGAACACCTGTCCGGGACACATTTTAATGACTGAGCGTAAGTCAGTCCGCGCCGGCAGCACGAACACTGTTGTCATCAGTGCAAGGCGTTTCGAGCAGTCACCGTACCGCGACTGTTACGGCAATCGAAACATGGTGCACGGGGTTTATGCCGGACGCCTTTTCCCGATGAACACCGGCGATGATCCAGCCGAGAAATACTGGGTATTGCGACGCAAGGCAGCACTCTACGACGTCCCCGAGCGGCCGGTTGAAATTTCCGGTCCCGATGTTGTCGCGTTTGTGGAGAGGATTTTCGCCCGCACCGTTTCCACCCTGAAGGAAGGGCGTGGCCGCTACGCCATTGCCTGCACACCGCAGGGTGGCGTCTTCATGGACGGGCTTTTGTTCAGGCTTGGCCGGGACCGGTTCTGGTACGTGCAGCCGGACGGTGCCCTCGAAACCTGGCTCGTAGCCCACAGCGGTGGTTTCGACATAACAATCTCGGATCCAAAGTCGCGGGCGCTTCAGATCCAGGGGCCGGCGTCGCCTGCTGTGATGCGCGATGCATCGAACGGGGCCATTAATGAGACCATGGGCTACTTTCATGCCGGCTTCTTCGACCTTGGCGGTCAGGAACTCTATGTGTCGCGGACCGGATGGACCGGGGAACTCGGCTACGAGGTTTACAGCCAGGGGGACAAGACAGATCATCACCGGCTTTGGGACCACCTGATGGCGGCCGGCGAACCACACGGCATGGAGGTTTCAGGCGGCGGTTCCATGGAAATTCGCCGGCTTGAGGCAGGCATTCTCGACAATATCACCGACATGGATATGTCGATGACACCGTTCCAGGCTGGTCTTGCGCGATTTATCGACATGGACAAGGATGACTTCATCGGCCGTGAGGCGCTCATGGACGTTGATCGGCGCACTTTGCTCTACGGTCTGAAATGCAAGCACGCCAAGCCGATCATGAACGACACAGTTTTCAAGGCGGATCAGCCGGTCGGCCGCGTCACGGCGGGCGCCTGGTCACCCTATCTGGACACCGCAATCGGTTACGTCCGCTTTAGCGCGCCCGGGGATTGGGCCGGACAAGGGCTCTCGCTGCAATCGTGCGATGGCGAAACGCATGAATGTGAAATCGTCAGCCTGCCGTTCTACGATCCGGAAAAGAAAATCGCCAGAGGGCTGGATAAGACGTTTCCTTGAGCACGGTTACGTCCGCTCGGTGTCGATGGCCGCGCGAAACATACTCACAAGGCCTGGAATGTTCACTCTGGCTTCACACCCGAAACGACAAAGCTCGGCATCGGAATTGCGAGCATGCCCCCTTGCGCGAACTCAGCCATGGCGGCCGTGATTTCAGTCTCGATCGCCGCTGCGGCTTCTTGCGTCTGCTGGCGCATTATGATTGGGGCCCTGACGCTGAACTGCAAGAATTCGGCCCAAAAACCGTCAGCGGGCCCGTGGTATATGCTCGGCACTGGAGTTATTTCGATTTCCCGAAAGCCCGCTTCGGACATGGCTTGCCTGCATTTCTTGGTGTCCGAGTAGGCAAATGCATCGGGCGAAGGTGGCACCCGGCTCATGTCGGCATGCTTCAAAATAGCGCCAAAGACCCGTCCAAAGAGGGCGGATTCCTTCGGTGACGCCCATTGGCTGAAAGCGTAGCGGCCACCGGGTTTTAGTACGCGAAATGCTTCGCCCAATGCAACTCCAGGATCGGTAAAATGGAAGACACCGAAATTGCATAACGCCGCGTGGTAGCTGGCGTCCGGTGCGTCCAATGCAAGGGCGTCACCTACCCGGAAGTCAAGCCGGGGAAACCTTGTGCTCGCAGTGGCAATCATCGACGGTGCAAAATCGATTCCTTCCGCGGTTGCGCCGATAGCATCCGCGGCACCCGCCGCAAATCCCGGGCCTGTACAAATATCGAGAACCTTAATGCCAACACGTGCGCGAATGGAAACCAGCAAAGCTGGAATCGCCTGAGTTGTAGCTCGCGCGGTCAGACCCTCATAAGTCCCAGCGCGCTCGTCCCAACCTTCAAGTTCCTGCGCTCGAAATTCTTCGAATGCCATTCAGTCCTCCGTAATTTCAGCCCTTTTACGATGTAATGAAGTTGCCTCTGTCGTGACGAGTTATGCAAGAAACCGAGAGTCTGTTCAGGATCGTTTTGTCCCGTATTGAAGCTCGGAGCGGAGCTTCCGATTCACCCCCAACACCAGACATTCAGACTGGCAGGGGTTTCTTCTGCTTCAGTCTTCACCTGTATCGGACTCGCAGCAACCTCGAACGGTTGTTCAACCGGGCCAAACACTGCCATCGCATTGCAAGCAGATACAAAAATCTCGCGGCCATGCAGAGTACCATTCATAAAGCCGATTTCAACCCGCCATGACTGCGTGTCTGTGAGTCCACGTCCTAAGCGGATTTCTGAACCGTCAGGCCGAGATCCTTGATCATCTCCTCGCGCATGAGAAATTTCTGCGGTTTGCCGGTGACCGTCATCGGCATCTCGGTCACGAAACGGATGTAGCGCGGAATTTTATAGTGTGCGATCTGACCGTGGCAGAATTCGCGGATCTCTTCTTCGGTTACGCTCTGCCCGCTTTGCGGAATGATCCAGGCGCAGATTTCCTCGCCGTATTTTTCGCTCGGCACTCCAAAGACCTGCGCCGATTCCACCTTTGGATGCCGGAACAAATATTCTTCGATTTCGCGCGGATAGACATTCTCGCCGCCGCGGATCAGCATGTCCTTCACCCGCCCGACAATGTTGCAGTAGCCCTGTTCATCGAGGGTCGCCAGGTCGCCGGTGTGCATCCAGCCCTCGGCATCGATGGTTTCCGCGGTTCGCTGGGCATCATCCCAGTAGCCGCGCATGACCGAATACCCGCGCGTGCATAATTCGCCGCGGGCACCCACCGGAACCGTTTGCCCGTCCTCGTCAATAATCTTGACTTCCACATGCGGCTGGATGCGGCCGACCGTCGAGACCCGACGGTCCAGGGGGTCATGCGTTTCGCTTTGAAACGAGATCGGGCTTGTCTCCGTCATGCCGTAGGCAATGGTGATTTCGTTGACGCGCATATCTGACACCACCTGTTTCATCAACTCGATGGGACAGGGTGCCCCCGCCATGATGCCGGTGCGCAT
>JAJFHM010000033.1 GCA_021775625.1 Hyphomicrobiales bacterium
CCAGGGCGTCCAGGGCAGATCGGTCAGAATGCGGGGGTCCCTGACGCTACGCACGCGGTATCCACAACAGCTCGGGATTGATCACGGGTGACAGCGGAGCCGATCGTCCGGGCGAGACGAGAAGAATATGCGGACGCCGCGATCAGCTATCCTGTCGCTCGCAAGACCTGTCTCTGGCCGTGTACCCATAAAGGCAGTCCGGTGAAACTACTCGGGAGCATGTCCGGTCAACACTCTACTCCAGATGTTGTCAGCTTCGGCACAGCACGGGGAAAACCTGCCATCTGCAGACTCTTGACAACAGCCTGATCAAGCCGCTCGTCACCTGCCAGACCTTTGGACAACTATCCCTGTGGAACCGTCTCTCTGGCGATCCGCGTCTTCGGGACATGCTCATAAGAAGGGACTTGGGGTCACCATAGGCAAATCAATGGGATTTACCTTCAGTGGCACCTGCCAACGGGAATGGTGAGCCGTCAGAGAATCGGAAACACACAAAATGTGATATAAATCACTTTTTTGCGTCGCTGCGGTTGCCATATCTTAATTACGGGAGAAAAGGGATAGACCGATGTTAATCCATCATCATACCGATTTGATCGACCAGGCGATTGGATGTGCAATCATGGCTCTCGCCGCAGTGTTGTTTCTAACGCCATTCGTACTGGTCCTTTTGTCACCGATTATAGCTGGAATTTGAATTCGAGGTTAGCTGCCAAGCGGTGCTTGCTTGGCGTGGCCGGTTCATGGCCCAAACCCTGTCCATTTTACCGGGATAGCCCCCGGGAGAATGGCTACAACGACAGCTTCAATAGGAAGCTCGGAGATGAGCGCCTGACCATGGAAATCTGCGCCACGCTGAAAGGAGCTGAAGTTCTGATCGAACAGTGGCGGCGCACTTGCAACAACGCAAGACCATACGGTGCACCAGCCAACAGAACTCCTTCTCCGAAAGCGACCTTGCCACCTGCGGCCCGACCGGCCTACGGTATCGGGCCAGCATACAGCTGGCTCTGGACCATACCAGATCCCACCTCTGGAACTGGACCTCCAAGGAGGTCACGGTGCCCCAGTGACGGTGCCTTAAACATTGCGGGGTTTTGATGCCTAGCCGACTGGCAGTGCTAATGGTCGTCGATGTAGTCGACTATACACGCCTTATGGCCGAGGACGAGACCTCGGCGATCAATGCCATCCAGTTCCTCAAGGACATTTACCTGGAACCCAAAGCGCTCGAAAAGGGTGGTGAGATCCTGAAGCGGATGGGCGACGGCTGGGTTATCGCATTTACCTCCGTTCCAGCAACGGTGCAATGCGCAATCGAAGTTCAGAACGGACTTGTGGGGCATCCGGTCATCAAGCTTCGGATCGGCGCGCATATTGGTGAAATCGTCGAAGACGGAACGGATTTTTATGGTTCCGGCGTGAACCTCGCCGCGCGCCTGCAGACCGAGGCCCCGCCAGGCGGCTTGATGGTTTCGGGGGATTTTCATCGTCAGCTGACCGGAGAGTTAGCCCATGCATTTCACGATGCGGGCGCATTCAAACTCAAGAATATTGCCCAGCCGGTAAGCGCATTTCGGTGGCGCCCACAAGAAACCAATGGAACCGCCAGAAGCGATGCACCCGCGGCCGATCATTTGGGGCACCGGGGATACAGTACCGAACCAACCTTGGAGACCCGGTCGGGGGCCCCACAATTTCTCGCTTATATGGTCGACCGGGACATCCAAAGGGCACAGATCCGCGATACCATACCCGACCCGCTGTCAGCGCGGCCGGACCGCGCGATTGCCTATCTCACCTACGGGCCAGAAAACGAGCTGCACAAGAGCATCGCCGAACGGTATGTGAATTACACCTTGCCGAGACACGTTCGGCGTCCGGGCGACAATTTGGCCGCCTACCGCAAGTACGTGAACTGGCCCACAACGTCGCTTGACGAGACGGCCCGGTTTGAAAGCTTGCTGCGTGACATTCTGTCGGAATTCAGTCTGAAATATACCGGGAGGATTGACGACGTCACAGCACATTTCAAGGAACAGTTCGAACACTTCCTCATCGCCTACCGGAAATCGTCGACCATTTGCATAAACATCCGGCCAGAGGAATGGGACGACCGATCGGATTTTGTGTTCGCCCGGGTGCTTGAAGCATTCGGCCGGATTGTCGTCCCCAACGGATGTCTCCTGACGTTGTTCTTCCAGGTGAAGCTGCGTCCGGCCAAATCGCGTCTGTTCAATGTATTCGCGAGCAAACAGCCGCGCGCCATCGCCAGCTTCCTCGCCCGCTTCCAGTCGGGTTCGATGGTTGAGGCGTCGGACAAACAGGGCGACGCCGTGAACATTGTCTGTCTCCCCGAACTGCAATCTGTCACCAAAGCGGATGTTGAGCGCTGGGCGACCGTCACCGCGCCCAGCGTCTGCACGTCGATCGATCCGGAAGCGTTGAAGGAGGAGGCCACACGGCAGTTCAGTTCTGCAGCGGCGATGCCTTATGAATCGATCATCCAGAATCTTAGAAATGCGCTCACTGGCGCCATCAAGTAAGGGAGGAACATGAGAATGGCCAAGACCGCCGTCAGCAACGCTAAGAGTGCCGCTTCCATCCCGTACTACACCGGGGTTCCCGGCAACAAGTCTGCGGCAAACAGGCCCTCCATTCGTGCCGTCGTCAGGGAAACGCTTACAGACCCGGCGGGATATATTCCCGACGACGGGCTGGTTCAAGCCGCCAATGTCGCCCTTCTTCTTTCGCAGCCGCTTCTGCTCACTGGCGAACCCGGCACCGGCAAGACCCAGTTTGCTTACAGTCTTGCAAACGAACTGGGCTTTGAGACGCCGTTGAAATTCGAGACCAAGTCGTCGACTGAAGCACGCGATCTCTTCTACAATTACGATCACCTCGGCCGCTTCCATGCACGCGAGGCCGGTGCAAAACCGGAGCATTTCATTCAGTACAACGCGCTTGGCCAGGCGATTTTGTTGGCCAACAATAAGACCGATGTGGCGCAATACCTGCCGTCGGACTTTGCCCACCCGGACCATCGCCGGCGTTCTGTCGTCCTGATCGACGAAGTCGACAAGGCTCCCAGGGATGTGCCGAACGACCTGCTGAACGAGATCGAATCCATGTATTTTCGGGTTCCCGAACTCGGAAACGTGCCGATCGGTGCAGATGGCGATATGCAACCGATCGTCATCATGACCAGCAACTCCGAAAAAGCCCTGCCGGACGCTTTCCTCAGGCGCTGCATCTACTACGACGTGCCATTTCCGAGCGACGAAATGCTCAGGCAGATTGTCGCCAGCCGTCTGCGTGACAGCCTGAAGCCGGATAGCCCGCTGCTCGAGGACGCCATCGGCTTCTTCTGGATGGTGCGCGAGCCCCAGCATGCACTGCGAAAGCCGCCGGCCACGGCCGAACTGTTGAACTGGGTACAGTCGATGGTCGACCGGGGTGCCGATCCCGATAAACCGGTCAGGGATGACGACCTGCTCGTCTCGGCGAGTACGGTGACGTTGTTCAAAACCAAGGCGGATCAGGAGCTGGCTAAGATTCTCATCGAGCAGTGGCGAGGCGGAGGCAGTTAGGGAGCAAAGCTCCCGCGATAGGCGATGGCCCAGTTTACTCAGACGCTGACCTTCGAGGATCTTCATGGATTGATCCGTGAAGCGTCGCGTCATGGCATCTATGTTGGCCCCGATCAGACAATCGCTGCTTCGAGAGTGCTGCTTCATTTCTCCTCGCAGGCCGGCGGCGGCCACGATCCAGATTTTTTGAAAACCGCCCTCGGCGCGATATTCTGTACATCGTCCAGCGAGCAGGTGGCGTTCTACAGAACATTCGAGGACTGGCAGCGTACCTTCGATCCGCTGGCCGCCCGGAAGACTGCCGGCGACCCGGAGCACGATGAGAGCGTCGACGCGGTGCGGCGCAGCACGCGCATATGGCCCTATGCCATATTGGTTCTCCTATGCGTCGCCGCCGTTTTCGCCGGTACGATCGTTTACGAAACGGCCTTCCTCGAAACACCCGGCACCGTCGACCCTGACGACGAAACATCCGAACAGCTGGATTCGCAAACCCCGCAGACGGACGTGCTGCCGGAGAAAGAAGTCGCACCGCAACGGCCGCAAGTGGAACCGGAGCGGCGATCGCCACCACAGCCGGAACCGGAACGCACCGCACTGAGGCTCGAGGTCATCGAAACCGGGCCTGTTGCCCCCGCCGGATGGTGGTCTTTCTATTCCGTCTACTATCTGGCCATCCGCAATGCCGTTGCCGCGGCGCCGTTCACGATCTTTGTCGTCTGGCTGTTGTGGCGCTGGTCGCGTCGGCAGGCGTGGTTGCAGCGGCGGTCCGAACGGGATCCCCCCGAACTTTCAAATCTGCGTATCCGCCGCCCCGGAAACGTTCTGTTCAACACGCGCGAGTATGTCCGCGCACTGCAAATGCTGCGGCGTCACCACCGGCAGCCGACGCGGAACATCGATATCACCGCAACGCTAAAATCGACCGCGCAGCGGGCCGGCCTGTTCGTGCCGGTCTACCAGGCCCGGCAATCCAGTCCCGAATATCTCGTACTTGCTGACCGCAGCGCGATGAATGACCACCAGGCCGCCCTAATAAAGGAATTTGTGCTGCGGGCGCGCGACGAAGACATCCATGCGGATCTCTATTACTTCGACGGCGATCCCCAGGTCTGTTACTCGGAGAAAGACCGGCTGGACACCATCAGCCTCGACGAACTGGGTGCGAAATACGGCTACCAGCGCCTCCTGATCGGGGCTGACGGATCGTCGCTGCTGGATCCGTTCAGCGGCTCACTCAGGACGTCCGCCGAGGCTTTCGGCGCCTGGCGCGAGCGCACGCTTCTGGTGTCGCAGCCTGGAGATCTCTGGGGTTCCGATCAGACCAAACTCTACAATGCCGGTTTCGGTGTCGTTCCGCTGGACGAGCGCGGCCTGGTTTCGCTTGCCGAAACACTTGAAGACTCCGGTACGGCCGCCGGCAGTTTCGAACCGCCGTATCTCAGACCGACCGTTCCGCTCCAGAACCGGTACCCTGATCTGCTCAGGGATGACGAGGGCATGTGGCTCGAAAGGAGCCCGCGCGACCCGAGCCTGCTGGATGAACTCTCGGTCCAGCTCAGGTCCTTTCTTGGCAACCGCGGCTATGAACTTCTCGCCGCCTGCGCGGTGTTTCCCAAGCCGTTGTGGAATGTCACCCTTTACATCGACCAGAAGCTGCACAGCGATGAAGACCCGGGAAAGCGGGAAGCGAGACTGCTGGCGCTCGCACAACTGCCGTGGTTCCGCAGGGGAAAGATGCCGGACGACGTGCGGCTTCATTTTCTCCGCGACGTACCGAACTCACACTCCAAACGCGTCCGGGGCGTGCTGAGGGATCTTCTCTACAGCGCCATATTCGCGTCACCGGACGCCTCGGAGATCGAGATCGCACGCAGTCCGGCAAAGGGGCTGCAGCAGCTGCTCTCCGATTTCTTCACGTTTCAGACGTCGCCTCAAACCGGCGCGTTGCACGACCACATCTTCATCAAGTTCGTACTCGGAGGCCGGCCCGGTCCGCTCGACCTGGACCTGCCGAAAGTGCTGCGCAGGATCCTGCCCTGGAGAGGCTGGGACGCTTTCAACGCGAGAGCGGCGGTCGCCGGTGCGGCGAGTGCGGTGCTTGCGGCGGCGGTCTGGGCCGGGTTCACCATGTTCGAAGGCCCTATGCGGGGTGTCGAAGTGATTACGCCATCACTGACGCTGGAGGTTCCGGCAGCTATCAGGTCGATCGATGTCAGCCCGGTCGGAAACGAGTTCGTTGCGGTCACCGTTGATGGAGATGTCTATTTGGGGAGTGCGCACGATGGCCGCATCGAATCTGCCGCTGTGGCAGACCTGTCCGCTCAGGCGGCGCGGTTCCTGGCGGATGGAAAGCGGGTGTTCATAGAATTGACAGATGGCGGCGGCGCAGTGTTCGACAGCACAGATCCGCGAGCCGGTCTGACAGCCCTGCCCGCCGCAGACGGCTATGTCATGAACGAGAACCGCACGCATCTGGCTTCGGCATCAGGCCATTGGATAAATGTGGCGGTGCTGACCCGAACGGCGTTCCGGAGCATCGTTTTGCGCCCACCTCCCGGTAAGGTGCTGAAGGTTGCGTTCGACAAGACAGGAAACCTTCTTTCCGCGCTAACCCCCACCGGCCTGACCATCTACGATCTCCAGAGCTCGGCCCGCACGATTTATCCGTTCAGCAAGAACATGCTGGAGAGGTTCGACAGTTCCAGGGTCAGTGGACTGTGGCACGCTAACAGAACGCATGTGCTGGTCCACTACGGTGACGGCACCTCGGTGGCGCTGAACCTGGACGCCGCCCACATGCAGATTGCAAAAACACCGGAGGGCGCAGTGGCGCATTCCCGTGCCGCGCCTTCTTTGTTGCAAAACCGGTATCCCGTCGCGTTCAGCAATGCCTCGAATGAGATCACGTCATGGAAGCACTCTGGCTCGGCCATCCTCGCCGAAGGCGCAATATTTGCAAACCGTCTCACTCAGCAAACGCTACGCGGTCACGCGGGCGGATTGCACTCGGTCATTGTCGACCGCAGCTTCGAGCTCATCCTGTCAGCATCCGAAGACCGCACCGTTCGGATCTGGAATCCAGCACCTGCGGATGAGATTGCGGTGTTGCGCGGCCATTTGGCAGCCGTTACGGCCATGGCACTGTCCGCCGACAACCAGCGTCTTTTGACCGCCGCGAAGGACGGCACGATCCAGCTTTGGGATATCTCCGGTATCACTGAACCGGTTGAAGTACAGCCGCCGCCAGAATTCGAAGAAGATAATACCGACACACCGGACGATGCCAGCACGGTCGTTGCGCGTACCGAGGGCACAGACACGCCCGGTGATGACAACACGGACATTGCCAGTGGCGAAAGTACCGAAGCGCCCGCCGCCGACGCCGCGGATGCAGCCCCCGTCGAAACGGCTGACGCGCCTGCCGAGGACACGCCTGCAACCGAAACGGCGGATGCTGCAAGCGAGGATAGGGCGGAAGAAGTCGATGCCGAGACCGCCGACGCACCGGTCACCGACGCTGCGGCTGCAGCCCCTGTTGAAGCGGCCGAGGTGCCCGCCGAGGACACCCCGGACCCGCCCGCCACCGAAACGGCCGAAGCGCC
>JAJFHM010000321.1 GCA_021775625.1 Hyphomicrobiales bacterium
CTGCTTCGAAGAATGGAGGAGCTGAGCCGTGGAATCCGCGCCGCGCGCGGGGAAATGGTGGAAGTGGTCGCGGAGTTGTTCGGGAAATGGCAGTTGTCGGAAGCCGAACGCGATGTTGCGCTTTTTGTTTTGAAAGGCCTGGACAACGAAACGATCGCAAGGTTTCGCGGAACAGCACAGGGAACCGTGCGCGCTCAGAGCACCAGCATCTACAAAAAAGCCGGGGTCGATAACCGAGCCCAACTGGTGAGCCTTTTCATGGAAGAGCTGTTCGCGATCGAACCTGGCGAGGCCGGCTCTTCCGGAAAACCATAGCGTGTTTCGGGTCGACTGGCTCGGCGCTGCGCCGGCCAGCGCCAGGATCAGTTCTCCGCAATCCATTCCTCGTAGACAAGTTGAATGCTTGGCCGATGCCTGGCCGCATCGGCGATCCGCTTCACATTGGGAAATTCGTCGGTCGAGGGATGCCCGAGCGATGTGTCCAGCCATGTGGTCAACATGAAAAGGTAAATATCTGCGGCGCTGAAGCGTGCGCCGAGCATCCACTCGTTGTCGCCGATCTGGTCGTCGATCACTTTCCAGGTCTCGCGCAGCCTGCGAAGGCCCCGGCGCTGGGCGCCGGGCTCGCCGTCAGGGCTGTCGGCAAAACGGTCGGGGTAAAAGTAGAGCTGGAAGGCGTTTTGCACCGAGTGGGAGAAATAGACCAGCGACTGCAGGAACACTCCGCGCTCGGGGACGTTGACGCCCGGCGCCAGTCCGGCTTGCGGATGGCGGTCGCACAGAAAGGTTGTAATGGCGGCGCACTCGTACATGGCGTTGTCGTCCCAGATGAGAACCGGCACCCAGCCGTTCGGGTTCAACGCCAGTTGTTCCGGCGGGCGCGGTTTGTCCATGTCGATGGTTGTCTCAATCAGTTCATAGGGTGCCCCGATCTCTTCCAGGATGACCCGAACGCCCATCGCCGCGCTGCCCGGCGCATAATAGAGTTTGTAATCCACAAGTCCTCTCCTTCAACCGTGTTCGCCGACCTATCTTGCGGCACTTTTTCACCCGGCACTAGTCCGGATTGATCCACGTCAACCCGCTCGTGGTGAACGCTCGTATTGTGATGGTGCAACGGGAGGACATTTATGTTCACGAAAATACTGGTTCCGCTTGATCTTGGCCACCTCGACAACCTGTCCGGCGCCCTTTCTGTGGCGGCTCAAATGGCAAAATCCCACAACGCCGAAGTCATCTATGTCGGTGTCTATGGCAATCTGCCCACTGAGGATGTGCCTCCTCCGCAAGATTATTCAGCCAAGCTGAAGGCGTTCTCCGATGAGCAGGCGGCGGCGCATGACATCACAACCACATCGGTTCCGGTGTTCAGCCATGACCCGCAGGCAGAGCTCACATCAGCACTTTTGTCAGCCGCCGCAGACGCAAATGCCGACCTGATCGTCATGGCCTCGCATATCCCGGGCTGGGCCGAACATATTTTCCATTCGAACGCCGGATACATCGCCAGTTACGCGCCAATCTCGGTGTTCGTCGTCAGATAACCGCTTACGCCCTGCCGGTTTCTGCACCCGCCTCCTTGCATTTGCCGGAGCCGGTATTACGCTGGGACGGGTCGAAACCGAAGGGACATGATCTTGCCGGGCCTCGTCAACCATTGACTTTCCGGGGTTTTCCCTATATATGCAATGTATACATGTTACATTCGTTTTGGTCCGACCTGGACAACCGGTACGCCGATTAGCTTAGTTATTCCCTGACAATGTGAACGTGAATATCAACCGCCGTCGCATGGTGCGACGCGCGGCAGCAACTTCTGTTAGAGGACATAACTATGACTACAGGTACCGTAAAATGGTTTAACCCGGCCAAGGGTTTCGGCTTCATCGAGCCGGAGGATGGCTCGGCCGACGCTTTTGTGCACATTTCCGCCGTTGAGACCGCCGGGCTGAGCACGCTGAACGAAGGCCAAAAGGTTTCCTACGAACTTCAGGCCGGACAAAACGGCAAATCTTCCGCAGAAAGCCTGTCTATCGTCAAATAGCCAGTTAGGGCAACCGCCTCCAACTGCTGTTGGGGGCGGACCGTCCCCGTGCCTTTATCGTCCACGGCAACGGGCCCTGGTTGGATGAACGGTGCGATGCGCCGTGCCGCAGTCGAATTCATGCACCGGATTGCCGGGTGTCGCGACTGCGCTTTCGAGCGAAAATACCCGCTCGTGTTACCAAATACCAAAGCAAAGGATTGCCGAAATGCTGAAGTCAGCGAAACTGTCGGCTGAAGAAAAATTTGCCGCACTCCAGAAACAGGAGGTTCAGGCCAGGACTGAAAAGGACATTGCGGAGCAGGCGAAAGTCGAAAAGAGAGCGAGACTGCGCGCCCTGCGGCTGACCAAAGAGGCGGCGGACGAGAAATCCGCCATAAAGGCCGCGGACAAGAAGTCCACCGTAAAGGCCGCGGATAAGAAGTCCACCGTAAAGGCCGCGGACAAGAAGTCCGCCGTAAAGGCCGCGCGTTAGGCGTCTACGCAGACGAACCACCACCCCGTTTGCTCCGGCTCAACCAACGGAGCCGTCGCCTGAAAATGTGCGAAAAATTCTGGGCACTACCCGATTCGGCCCAGTCCCGCGCGGAATGTCCGGTTCACCCCCGACGATGGACTCTATCTGAGTAGGCCTGTTACGCCCGGGATGTGTCGGAAGCGTCTAGCCATAATCTTCGATGATCTATTCTAATTCCACGAATCACAGGTTCCACCAATACCCTCACACTCCTCAAAATCATCCGTACAACACTTTCCGCTGCAGCAATCAGACTTCTTGTCACAAGCAGCGCCTAACGGTCGGCAACTGGCCAGGATCAGCCCGGTCTGGGCTGTCGAATACGGTGCAGGGTGCAGATCTATGATAGCGGCCATCCGCGACATCAACTCCTGGGCAACGAGGGATGGATTTGTTGCGCCCTGACTGGACACTTGATCGGTGTGGGCCGCAGATGACCCCAGGATAAAGGCCCCAAAAACCATGATGGCGAACAGTGTTGATCGAGCGTTCATAGTTTTCCCTTCAACCGGGTGAATGTGAAGACGAAACACCAAATGATCCTGGCATCCAAACAACGCATATGCACGTGAATTCAATCGACTGGGCCAACACCGTGAACGGACGAACCGAATGTCTCGTACGGGTCTTGGTTGTTCTCTAACTCGGGACTGCCTGTCAAACTGACGGTGAAAGAGTAGCCGAAAACAGATGTTTCAGCCTTAAGCATCCGGAGTACCGCTGATAGCCCACGCGGCTGGCGAGGGACGCGCACGGTCAAAATATGCCACAAACACACGTCGTATCGGCTTCACTTTGAAATTTGCCTACAGACGCTTTAAGTGACACAGCCTTTTCGGTGCGCAATATTGAACAAACGTGAGATTTGTGATGTTTCGTTGCCGCTGCAGCAGGTAGATTGTCAGCGGGGGAGGGTCCGATGATGAAGATCACCGCATTGAGCGTCTCCAGACCAAAAACCGTGGAGTACAACGGCAAGCCGTTTGAGACCGGGTTTTTAGCGAATCGGTTGGTGGCAAGCGCATGGTGCGCAGGCTCAATATCGATGGTGATGAGCAAGCGGACCTGAAGCTTCATGGAGGATTGGACAAAGCGGTCTACGCCTTCCCGCGGGAACATTACCCTTTCTACGAATCGGCATACGGACCGGGCCAGTTTCCGTTTGGAAATTTCGGCGAAAATCTTACCACCGTCGGAGAGCGAAGTGCGCATCGGCGATCGATACCAAATCGGCGGAGTTGTATTTGAGGTGCCCCAGCCGCGCCCGCCCTGTTTCAAGTTCGGCATCAGGATGGGCTCCAGACAGGCCATTCAGTCCAACCTCGAAAGCTCCAGGACCGGGTTCTATTTCCGCGTCATCGAGGAGGGCGACGTCGAAGCCGGCAATGCGGTTTTGCTCACATTTCGAGATGCAGAAGCGCCGAGCGTAGAACAAACCCACCGGCCCTATTCCTTCGACAAGATAAACGTGGAAGTCCTGATCCCGCGCTAGAGCGGGATCAGCTTAGATAGCATCGGTTTGATGGGTCAGATCGGTCTGCTCGGTCAGGCGCGGCGCGTAGTGCGATACAGGATATCGGGCAAGCGCTGCAACGCAGCCGACGGGCCGATCTGGCCCACCGAAGGCCAGGATTTAGCGCCCTCCGGACTGCGTTGCGGTCCGTTTGTGGACGGCCGGTCCACAGCGCGAACCGCGCCTTGCCAGACGACGCCAAATCCTGGTCAAACTGATCCTATCTAACCTGATCCCGCTCTAAGCCTTTGGCCGCATTGGGGCGAATGAGAGCTTCCGATTCAGGGCCTGAGTCGCCATCATATTGTAGAGCAGCGATGTCCCCGAGCGTGGATAACCGACGATCACCGCGTGAAAGGCTTGCATCGCTTACACCCGATCCCTTCCTTGGGCCGGCACACTGCTCGAAGCCGGTGCTGCGACCAGCAGGCCGGCCGCGGTGATCAGGATCATTCCGCCGATGGTCAGTGCGCCGGGCTGCTCGGAGAAGAAGATGAACCCCCACAAGGTGGCCGAGACCAGATAGCCGTAATCGAAGGTGGCGATGATCTGCGGGGCGGCGATCTGATAGGCGCGCGCGATGCCGATGAAGAATATGGCCGAGAGCGCGCCGAGCAGTGCCATCAAGCCCCATTCCCAGGTGCCCATCGGCGCCCAGTCCCCGAGCAGGAACGGAAAGGTGGCCTTGGTGCCGTGTTCAAGACCGATGACGGCGAGCACGAGCGTGCCGGCCACGCCGGCAGCGATGAACGCTACGTGAAGGCCGAGCGCCAGGACCAGCGATGCCTCGTTGCGGCATTTGCTGCGTGTGATCACCATCGACACGGAATAGAAGGCGGCTGCCAGGAGCGGTAAAATCGTGAACCAGGAAAACGCGTCGGTGCCGGGCTGCAGGATTGCGATCACGCCAAGAAAGCCCAGCAGCACACCGCCCCACTGACGCCCGGTCACCCGTTCGCCGATGACCACGGCGGACAATAGGGCGGTCATGATCGGGTTGGTGTAGGCGGCAACCGCTGCCACCGACAGCTTGAGCGCGGGAAGCGAAGCGTAAAACGCCAGCCACGAGAGCAGCAAGAGCCCGCTGCGCACAAAGACCCAAAGCGGTGCGTGCGGCTTGAGGGCGACGCGGGTTGCAAAGGATAGCGCGATCAGGATCGGGATCGCGACGGCCGAGCGCGCGAAAAAGACCTGCCATAATGTCAGATCCGCACTGAGCAGCTTCACCACCGCATCGGCGAAGGCCATGGTTGCGACCGACGCCAGGATGATGCCGATCCCCAGCGCCGTTCGGTCGGCCCCCGCCTGTTCGCTTTGTGCCATGAAGCGCTCTATCCGGTTTGATTTGATCGACAGATTTAATCCGTCGTCGATTCAATGTCATGACCTGTCGCGAATGATGAAGTGTGCTGTTTGTAATCCGATATCCTCAATGCGGCCGCACAAGACGCCAGATGCGCGGCGTTCTTACAGGGTGCCGAGGTTCAAGACGACATAACAGAAAGACCGGGTTCATGAGCGAAACATATCGTGGCAGATGCTTTTGCGAAATGGTCAGTTTCGAAATCGACGCCCCTATAAAATGGTGCGTTACCTGCCATTGTGAAAGTTGCCGGCGGCAGTGTTCAGCGCCAATGACGACCTATATCGGCGTGCCGGACGCACAATGGAGATGGACAGGGGAAGAGCCGAGGATCTACCTGTCTTCCCCGGGTGTGGAGCGAACATTTTGCGGAAATTGCGGCACACCGCTGTCGTTTCGGTCGGAACGTATGACGGGCCTCATGCATTTTTATGTGGCCGCGATGGCAGATCCCGAAAGATTTGAGCCGGAACTCCACACGGCCTACGAAGAAAAGATCTCATGGCTGGATATCCGGGATGATTTGCCGAAAAAAGACGGCCCGGAAGTTGTGCTTCCCCGCTAACTCTTTGACCGCACCGGTACAGGCTTGCGCCAAGCTGCGCGATGCCATACCTCCTCTGCCGTGATCGCGCCCTCCAAACCCCTGAGCATCCCTGAGTTCGTCAGCATGCTCGCCTTGATGGTGTCGCTTCTGGCGCTGTCTATCGATGCCATGCTGCCGGCGCTGGGCGAGATCGGCCGCGACCTGGAACTGGCCGACACCAATGATGCCCAGCTTGTGGTGACCGCCATGTTTCTCGGTTTTGCCGTGGGGCAGATTGCGGCGGGACCCCTATCGGACAGCTTCGGGCGCAAGCCGGTCATCTATGGCGGCTATGTGATTTTCATCATCGGGTGCGTCATGTCGATGGCGGCGGACGGCTTTGCCGTGATGCTGGCCGGCCGCGTCCTGCAGGGTCTGGGGGCTGCTGCCCCGCGCATCGTCAGCATTGCCCTGGTGCGCGATGGCTATGAAGGCCGGGCCATGGCGCGGATCATGTCCATCGTGATGGCGATCTTCATTCTGGTGCCGGCGATCGCACCGGCCATCGGCCAGGGCGTCATGCTGGTGACGGACTGGCGCGCAATCTTCGGCCTTCTGCTGGTCATGGCGGTCATCGCATTCACCTGGTTTGCGGCGCGCCAGCCGGAGACGCTGGCGCGCGAGGTGCGGCGGCGGTTCTCGCTCGGCAATGTTGCAGACGGTGTCCGCGAGGCGTTGGGATACCGGGCGATGACCGGTTATACGCTGGCTGCCGGCATCATCTTCGGGGCGTTTGTCGGCTATCTCAGTTCGGCGCAACAGGTGTTCCAGTCAGCCTACGACACCGGTCAGTGGTTTTCGGTTTACTTCGGCGCCGCTGCGCTGGCGATCGGCGCTGCCAGCATTGTGAATTCGAAAGTCGTGATGCGGCTGGGCATGCGTTACATGACGTGGCGCGCGCTGATCGGCCTCACCGCCATATCTTGCCTGTTCGTCCCGGTGGTGCTGGCGGGCGACGGCCTGCCGCCATTGTGGGTCTTCATGGGCTGGCTGTTGGTGGCATTTTTCTGCACCGGCATTTTGTTCGGCAATTTCAATGCCCTGGCCATGGAGCCGGTGGGCCACATGGCCGGGCTGGGCGCGGCCGTGGTGGGGTCTATCTCCACCTTGATATCGCTTCCCATTGGATGGCTGGTGGGTGCCGCATTTGACGGTACCGTGATGCCGCTTGTCACCGGGTTTGCCGTGATGGGTGCTGTGTCTCTGGCCGTGATGTGGTGGACCGAACGCGGGTTGGCCGAGGCGTGAAGTTCGCGCCCTAATCTCCCTTAAGGAATGCCGCCAAGGCCTGGTTTACTGCGTGCGGCTCCTCGATCGTCGAGGAATGACCGGCGCGCGGCACTCTGACAAGTCTTGAGGTGCTGATTGCTGCTTGCATGCGCACTGATTTGTCCGGCACCGTGGCAACATCCTCCTCGCCAACGATGATCAAAGTGGGTGTTTCGATGCCTTTGATCTCTTCGCTTACGCCCTTGCGGTGGATTACGCCCTTCACCGCGCGGGTGATGCCGATCCGGTCATTTGCAATGATCAGCTTGCGCCATGCGTTGCGCTCGGCCGCTCGCGCCGGGTCGTTGAGGTAGCTGCGGCCAAACACTATGGGCATGACCTTTGCCGACACGACGCTTAGCCCAAAATATCGCGCAATAAAGTTCAGCATCTTGTAGCGGGGCAGGTTCTCGGACGGCTCTGGATCAGCGGAGGTGTCTATCAGGGTTAGCGATCTCAGGAGTTCAGGCCGCCTGATTGCAATGCGCAACCCGACAAACCCGCCCATGGACAGCCCGACAAAGTGACACGGCACGACACCGAGTGCTTCGATCAGCGCCTCGGCGTCGGCAGTCAGTGTTTCAATGTCATAGCCGTCTGCGGTGACCTCGCTGCCGCCTTGACCCCGATGGTCGTAAGCGATGCATCGATAGCGATCCTTGAGATGCGCGATCTGGTCCGCGAACATGGCGCCGCTTAATAACAGGCCATGGGAAAACACGACTGCCTCGGTTCCGGAACCGTCGTCTGTGTAGTGCAGTCGGGCTCCGTTCACATCGAGATAGGGCACGGCGCTCCCACTTTCCGGTAATTGCCAGGATCGCAAGTCTGTTCGAGTATCACGCAACGCAGGCGAATTGACCAGAGCACGGAATTACATCGCAGCGCGCGGCCGGGTCATGCTTTCGCCGGTGCGCACCCGTTTCAGGTATTCATCCACATCGGCACACAGGCGGGCCGAGATCTTCTTGGAAATGTTGGCGGCCTGCCGCTTGGCATGGGTGATCACGCTGACGGTTTGCGGCAGGGCGTCCTTGTCGCTGACCGGCACGAAGACGATGCTGCCGGAGAGGATCTCGGATGCGGTGTCGAACTCAGAGGTCAAGGCGACGTGTTTGCCGGCAACTGCCATTTGCTTCAGAAGCTGCAGGGAATTGGTGATGATGGTTTGCGGCTCATCCTGAAACAGCCACTTGTGGTGTTTTTCGAGATAGCGCCGCACGGCGAGCGAGCGGTTCTGGAAGACGATGGGGAAGCGGGCGCAGGCGCTGAGCGAGATGCTGTTCATGGCTGCGACCGGGTGGTCCGGAGCGGCAACGCAGCCCAACGGCAGTTCGGCCGACCACAAGACATTGAGTTCGCTGTTGGGCCTGACATTGAAGGCCAGTGCCAGGTCGCAGGTGCCGGCGAGGACGGATTCGACTGCCTGGTCGGGGCTGAACACCTCAACCTCGGTCTGCACGTGGGGGAAGTCGGCAGCAAGCGAGGTCAGAAACTCCGGGATGAACCCGTTGACCATGCTGTCCATGGCGCCAAGCTTGAAGTGGCCGAAATCGAGGCCCTGCAGTTCCTGAATGCCGGACCACAGGCGTGCACTGTCATCGCGCCACCGTTCGGTCTGGCGGACGAACAGCTTGCCCGCTGCGGTGGTCTGCATGCCGCCCGCGCTGCGCTCGAAAAGCGGCGTGCCGGCACTCTCCTCCATGGCCTTGATCTGCCGGTAAATCGCCGATGCCGCGATGCCGAGATGGCGCGATGCGCTCTGGATCGAGCCAAGCTGGGCGACGCATTCAATGTACAGAAGAGACCGGGGAACAAGATGAAGGGGCATGGCTTTAACGTTCTAATTTCTAGAATGAAGATATGTTTATTTCATAATGGATGACAATGCTTCCCTTTGCTAGGCTTTTGACAGTTCATTGCTGAAAAGGCTGCGTCTTGTGTCGGTGGCCATGCGAACCTGGCAAGCAGCCACCCGCGGGCAATTGACACAAACCCAAGTGAACATGCGTTCCAACGCCTCTGCATCGTGATGCGGAGGCCGCGAACGGCGACAGGTCGCGCAGCTTTGAACGGCACAGCGTAACGGCACCTGCGCTCTGCCCTGATGCTTCTTGCGTGCCGCCCGATTTCTCGGATTTGCACCGGCCGGTGTCCATTCCGGACCCGGCATATCTGGTGAACAAAGGGAGGGAAAAAACAATGACAGACACAAAATTTGACCGGCGCGATTTTCTCGTCGGCGGCGTTGCGGCCGGAATGGCGGTTGGTGCTCTCGCCGCCGCGCCGGAAGGCACTTCGTTCATCGGCACCGCCCATGGCGCCATGGGCAAGGGCCGCCTGACACTGCACGCCATCGACACTTTTTACGGGCAGACCAAGGCCGGCCTCAAGATCGACCTGTCGCGCATGGAGGGCGGTGAATACAAGCTCCTGAAATCCGTCGAGACGGTCGAACGCGGCCGCACCAAAGACCCGCTCATTGCCGAAGGCGAACTGGTGGCCGGGCGCTATGAGCTGCTCATGCATTTGGAAGAATATTTCAACGCCAACAATGCGGGCATGCCGACACCACCGTTCCTGGCCGACGTGCACATCCGGTTCGGCGTCTACAACGCCGACCAGAAATTCCATGTGCCGATCCTCTTCAGCCCCTGGAGCTATTCCTATTATCGCGGCAGTTGATGAGACCGGACCTTTAGAAAAACTGGATTCAAGAGGGATTTGAACGATGGCTGGAATTACAACTCACGTTTTGGACAATGAAACCGGGGAACCCGGCGGTGGCATGCGCATAGACTTCTCAGTCTTCGAGGACGGCGCCTACAAGAAAGTGCGGACCCTGCACACCAATTCGGACGGGCGCACCGATGGCATGATCCTCAAGCCAGACGAAACCAAGGTCGGCAAGTACGAACTGCTGTTCCATGTCGGCGAGTATTACAAAAAGAAGGGTGTCGACCTGCCCGACCCGCCCTTCGTCGATGAAGTGCCGATCCGCTTTGCGGTGTTCGACAACAAGCAGCACTATCACGTGCCGATGCTGTGCACGCCGTGGACCTGCACGACCTATCGCGGCAGTTGATCGCGAGACCCACAACAAGCCCGGGGTTGCGGGCAGTGCCCCGCAACCCCGGCACTTTGGAATTACCGGCATGCCGGTCCGGCTTGGCGTTGTGAATTTTGCGGGAGGGAGAACATGAGCTCAACGGTCGCAGCAGTGGAAAGTGCTGAATCCGGTCCGGACGAGGTGGAAAATGTCTACCGCAAGGTGACGCGCCGGATCATCCCGTTCCTCTTTCTCGCATGGATCCTGGCCTGGATGGACCGGGTCAATATCGGCTTTGCCAAGCTGACCATGCTTGAGGACCTGGCCTTCAGTCAGGCGGTCTACGGCCTTGGCGCCGGTGTCTTCTTCATCGGTTATTTCTTCTTCGAGGTGCCGAGCAATCTGTTGTTGATGCGCATCGGGGCGCGCAAGACCATCGCCCGTATCATGATCTGCTGGGGCATCGTGAGTTCCCTGCAGATGTTTGTTGAAGCTCCGTGGCAGTTTTACAGTTTGCGCTTTCTGCTCGGTGCATTCGAGGCGGGTTTCTACCCCGGCGTCATTTTGTATTTGACGTTTTGGTATCCAACCAAGCGGCGGGCGCGCGTCTTCGGGCAGTTCATGGCGGCCTCCGCGGTGGCCGGCGTGATCGGCGGGCCGGTCGCAGGCATGATCATGACGGGGCTTGGCGGAACCGCCGGCCTGGCGGGCTGGCAATGGCTGTTCCTGCTTGAGGGCATTCCTTCGGTGATTGTCGGTGTGTGGGCGTTCTTCTATTTGACCGACAAGCCGGAACAGGCCGGATGGCTGTCCGACCGGGAAAAGGCGGTCTTGAAGGAAGATCTCGAACACCATCATGAAGCCGGCGGCGCGCGGGAACATTCGTTCCTTGCAGCCCTGCGCGATCCCAAGATCTGGCTGCTGATCTCGATCTTCTTCTGCATCATCTTCGGCAATTCGGCCCTGACCTACTGGGCCCCGACGATCATCAAGGACCTTGGGGTCGAAAGCACGTTTTGGATCGGCATGATCTCGGCATTCCCCTATCTTGCCGGCGCCATCGCCATGGTGGCCAATGGCCGCCACTCCGACAAAACCGACGAACACCGTTACCACACCGGTCTGGCCGCGCTGCTGGGCGCAATCTCCCTCGCCTTTGTGGCGGTACTTGGAAGCTATCCCTTGCTGGCCATGATCGCGCTGACACTCGCCACGGTTGGCACGATGAGCGCAATCCCCGTCTTCTGGCAGTTGCCCGATCGCTTCGTTGCGGGCACTGCCATCGCGGGAAGCGTTGCGTTGATCAATTCCATTGCCAACCTGGCGGGTGTCGGCGCTCCCTGGTTCCTGGGTGTGGTCAAGGATGCGACCGGGGAATTGTCGCTCGGTCTTTATGGTGTGGCGGCGGTTGAATCCATGGCGATCGTCCTGATCATGGTTTTCATAAAGAAGCGGCCCAAACCGGCCGCGTAACCCAAATGGCGGACCCGATATTGGGTGCGGTCACCGGGTCTGGTGATGGGGTGCCTGCATGTTTGAGGCAAGAAAGATCAACAGGGGCGAAAGTGACATGAAAAATGACGGCGCCATGAAACCATCGCAGATGACCGAGCAGCAGTTCATGACAGCGTTCGGCTCGGTCTATGAGCATTCGCCGTGGATCGCGCGTGAAGCGTTTGGCGTCGGGCTAACCGGCGAGCATGACGAGGCGGCAGGGCTTTCCGGTCTGATGGTGTCTGTTGTGGCTGCCGCATCCAAAGACAAAAAGCTTGAACTGTTGCGCGCGCATCCGGATCTGGCCGGCCGCCTGGCACAGCAAGGCGCGATGACGGCGGCATCCGTCGAAGAGCAATCAGGTGCCGGACTTGACCAGTGTTCGGCGGAGGAACTCAGCCTCTTTCAAAGCCTGAATGACCGGTACACGACAAAGTTCGGCTTTCCGTTCATCATTGCGGTGAGCGGCCGTCACCGGGCCGAGATCCTGCGCATATTCGAAGAGCGGACGAACAACAGCGTTGAAGACGAATTTGCCGCAGCGCTGGCCCAGGTCAACCGGATCGCTTGCCTGCGCATCGGACTTATTATGCGGACGTGACCGGCCTGGCTCCGCGATCAGGCCGGCCGCAGCCGCAGCTTCACAATTTGCAGCGCCCTGGCGCCAAACACCGCGAGCCACAAAAGCAGCGGGACCAAAAAGACCGCTGGATGCGTGTTGATGAGTGTGCTGAGAAGTGCCCACAGGCCGATGGTAAATTGTGAACTGACGGTGATCTCGCGTTGTTTCAGCCCGGTTGTGAGCAGATCGAGCCAGTCCGATCCTGGTGCGCCGGGGGCGAAGAGTTCCGCATAATCAATCTGGTCTATGTCGATGTTGTAGCGTCCGGTGTGCGCGATGGTTGTGATGGTTGAGGGCACGCGCATGAATTCCCGCCAGCCGTTGGGACCGCTGCCGCAGGCCTGCCGGAACACCAGGGGGAAGCGGGCGCCGGTTGCTTTACTGATATCTGCTAGAACATCCCAGTAAGCGATTTTTCCGGTTCCCTGCGGTGTCGCCCATTCCGGCGTCACACCGTTGCCGCCACGCTGCAGGTTGCGTTTGAATTCGTCAACGGCGTGTGGGGTCGACAGATCCGAATTCACCCGCGGCATCAGCGCCATATCCAGGCTGCCGTGCGACAGGGTCACCAAAGCGATGTTTAGCGGTTTGCCCTCATAGTGTGCCGCGACACTGCTCAGGGCAGCTTTCAGGGCCTCGGGCCTCGAAAGTGCTGAGAGGGACAGGATTTCACTTGCGGCGGGCGGCAGTTGCGGGAATGGCCGTGTTTCCAGAAGCCCCACATCGTGCCGGTAGAACATGTACTGCGCGGTCTGCGCCAGCGTGTTGGTGAAGATTGCAAGATCGAACCCGATCCGCTGTGCAGCCGCAAGCAGGTCGGCCCGATCACGCCCCACCTGAGCCCTGAAATCCGTGAGGTCGGCCTCGATGATGCTGGAAAGCCTGGCCGCGATCGGCGCCTTGCTTTGCCGCAGCAGGGTACGCAGGCGTTTCAGGTTGGATGAGTTTGCCTGCGCGCGCTCCGATGTTTCATTGCCGTAGTAGATGAGTACGGAATGCGAACCGGGCTCGTCCAGCGATGATGCATTGGCGATGGATGCGGAAAGAATTGCGATCAGGCAGATGCAGAAAATCAAGCCGGGCCGACGGCCCTCGCGAATGGTGTTCGCAATGGGTGCCGGCAAGTATTTATGCAGATCCAACAGAGTTGCCCCCTTTGAGCGAAGGGCCATATAGGTCATCCGTCAGTGCCAGTCCGCAGATATCCGGACCCGCACAGAGCGACCTGTTCGATTGTCTCGCTGCGGCGGCGCAAATTTTTTCTTAACGACCGGTTATAGTCTCAGGTCCGGTTCAGATTCCAAGGCCTGTGGTCGTGAGCCCGGTCTGTCCTTGTCCGGACGGCTTCGGATCGGCAAAGCTCAGGGTCGCGCCGAAAGCGGCAATGCCCAAAGCAAGCACACCCAAAACCAGTGCAATCGTTCCATAGCGTGTCATGTTCATCTCCCAAAAGGGCATGGCATATGCCTGTATAAGCTACCACGCCCGGGCCTTTTCGTCAAGTTTTGGCCAAGTTTCCGCCGCTTTGCGTACATATTTGGTGCATGAGAACCGGCGATCAAGGGCTGCGCTGAGTTCCGGCGTTCTCTGTGGCAATCTTGAACCGTCACGAGAATCCGGCGTTGCCGTGTGGCCGGTCCGGTGCCGGCGGTAAGCGGTTTGGCGCGCGCCGGGGTTTTTTGCAAAGCCGGGGAAATCGGATAAAGATAGACGGAATTCGGCCACAACCGTTGCAGTTCTCAGTCTGTGGTCGCCGTGGGATCCGCGTTCATGTCGCTCACCTCGAACACAGGTATTGCATCCGCCCACTACACGCCGGGTGGGGGCGCGAAAAACACTAAAGTCTTCATTTCCTATTCCCGTAAGGATAAAGCGAGCGTTTCCCGGTTGCATGACCGGCTTGCGGCACATGAGGACATCACGATCTTCCGGGATACCGACGACATCCTGCCTGCGGAAGAATGGCAGCCGCGCCTGGAAAGCCTGATCCACGCTGCAGATTGCATCGTTTTCGCCCTCAGCCCCCACTCTGCGGCGTCGGTTGTCTGCAAGTGGGAGGTCGAGCTTGCCGAGGGTTTCAACAAGCGCATCATTCCGGTTGTCATTGAAGACGTTACGGGCGATGTGCCGGAGGGCTTGTCAAAACTCAATTATATCCATTTCACCGCAGATCATGACCCGGACGAGGCGATCAAAAAGACCGTCGCAGCCATCGATACGGACATAGATTGGGTCAGGGAGCATACCCGTCTGGCAGAGCTTTCTGCGCGCTGGGACGCGGCCCGGCTGCGGGGCGCGCAAACCTTGCGTGGCCGTGAACTGTCGGAGGCCGAACAGTGGCTGGCAAGCCAGCCACTGCACGCGCCAAACCCGACCGCCTTGCATCGAAGGTTTATCTACGAAAGTCGCAGGGCGGAAACCCGTCGGGTGCGCCGGAATTCGGTTGCCATGCTGGTGGCCGCTGTGGTGTTCGCGGTGTTGGCGGTGGTTTCGTTTCTCTCCTACAAGCAGGCGAACGACAGTTTCGTGCTTGCGCTCTTAACCAAGGCGGACAGGCTGGTGTCGCAGGACCTGCCGTCCAGGGTTCTCGTGGTCGCCGGTGCGATCAACCTGCGCGGCTGGCTCGCATCGCGGCTGGAGCGTCTCGGACTGATCGTCCCGAAGGATGACCAGTCGGTCAGGATCAGAACCCTGGCCAGGATCGCCGGTCCGGCCAGCACTGAACCTGTCAAATGGTGGCGCTACTCCAGCGCGGCCACATCGGTCGCATCGAGCCGGTCCGGCAACCTCTTCGCCGTTGGCTACAGCAATGGCGAAGTGCACGTACGCAGCACCGGCGATGGCGGGGAAACCATGCGCCTGGTGCAGGACAAGGATTCCGGAAGGGTGTGGGGACTGGAGTTTGGGCCTGACGACAGCAGCCTGGCGTCCTTTTCGTCAAATGAGGTCGTGTTGTGGGATCTCACGCACGGAACCGCGGTGCGGTTCTGTGAAACGCGCAGCGTTATTACAGCCCTGGCGTTTGATCCCCAGGGACGCTACCTGGTCTGGACGTTGCGTGACGGAAGCGTCGTCGTGCTTGATCTGGCGCGGGAAACGCGGACCGTGCTGGAAGAGTTTCAATCCTCGGTCTGGGCGGCTGCGTTCAGTCCGTCCGGTGCCTATTTCGTGTCATCGAGTGGTGACGGTTTGGTGGCCATTCGCGACACCACCGATTGGAGCGTCTTCAAGAAGTTCAAAACCGATCGCAGCGATCTGGTTGATGTGTCGATCAATGTGGCTGAAACCCGATTGGCAACGTCAAGCGTTGCGGGGCCTGTCGATGTCTGGGACATCACGGCTGATGCACCGGAGGCCGTGCGGCAGACCTTGAGTGTCCCCGACGACAAAAGATGGAAGGTGCAATATTCGCCCGACGGGCAGTGGCTTGCATTGTCGTCGTGGGAGGGGACGGTGCGGTTCTGGGAGGCCGGCAGCCTGAAATATCGTGGCACCATAGATGGCCACGATCTGCGCGTGAATGATATTGCGTTCATTACCGGCAGCTCTTGGTTTCTGACGGCGGCTGAAAGCGGCGTCGCGCGGCTGTGGAGTATGGAAAACCTCCGCCCTATGTTCCTGAGCGTCAGGGGCGACACCCGGGAAACCCTGGCCGGCGTATACAGTCCCGACGGCACAAAATTCGCCAGCGGCGGCAAGACCGGTGCGGCAAAACTGTTCGCTGTCAGCGAGAACGGCGAGCTGGAGAAGATTTGCGAGGTGCCGCATCCAAACTGGGTCTACAGCCTGTCGTTTTCGCCGGACAGCACCCTGGTAGGCAGTGTCAGCCTTGATACCGGAGCCACCAAAAAGCCCGGCACCCTCAAAGTGTGGCGAGCCGGGAACTGTGAAGTCGTGCGTGCGATGACCGGGTTTTCCGATGCCAATGTGGGCGTCGTTGCCTACAGCCCCGCCGGTGACCTGATGGCCTGGGGCACCAGCGCCGGCGAAATCTGGCTCACCGACACATCGGGCGGTGGAAATGTCGTGCGCTTGCCGCAAGTTCATACGGCACTCATCGGCGAGATCGATTTCAGCTTGGATGGCAAATATCTGGTATCCGGTGGTGAGGACGGCCGTGTCATTGTCTGGGATATGGCGACGCGGAAGGTGTTCCGCGAGCTGAAAGGCCACAAGGCGGGCGAGTATGTCTGGACGGTCAAGTTTTCAGCAAACGGGGCCATATTGGCTTCCGGCGGCACGGAAGGGCACATCATTGTCTGGGACATCACCAAGCCACCCGGCGCTGAGCGTATTGAAACGCTGCTCTTGCCGGGCGGTGCCAACAGGCTGGCATTCGACCACTCCGGATCGGTCCTCGCGGTCGGGAGCGGCAAGCAGACAGTGTCGATGTGGTCGACGCAGGACTGGCGCAAAACCTTCCAGCTCAACGCTCACGTCGGTATCCGGAGCGTCTTTGATTTTCATCCCAAACGCGGTGATCTTGCCTTTGACGGGGCAAAGGGCTTGATTCGCATCTACCTGAAAAGAAACGTCGAGCAGGCGGTTGAACCCGGTGAGGATGTGGTCCTGGAGGGTATGGATGTGTTCTTTGACCGTGTCGGTGTCAATGTGGGCGACGGCTCCGGGATCAGGACGGTTCAGGCTCCCGCGGGCGCCTGCGGCTAGATTCTAAGGTCGCCGTTCTGCGGTCACCATATAGTTCACCCCCATGTCGGACGAGCGGCGCCAGTGGTCGGCGAGCGGGTTGTAGACGACGCCGGAGCGGTCCTTGACCCGCATTTGCGCCTCCTGAAGTGCTGAGGCAAGTTCGGCCGGGGTGACAAATTTTTCCCATTGATGGGTGCCTTTGGGCAGCCAGCCCAGCACATATTCGGCACCGACGATGGCGAGGCCGAAGGCCTTGAGGGTGCGGTTCAGAGTGGCGACGAACATCAGGCCGCCGGGGCGCACCAGGGCTGAGCAGGCGGCGATGAACTGATCCACATCGGCGACATGTTCCACCACTTCCATGTTGAGCACGATGTCGAAGCGTTCGCCGTCTTCACCCAATTGTTCCGCGGTGGTGGCACGGTAGTCGATGTCAAAACCGTATTCGCTCGCATGGGCCTGTGCGGTCTTGATGTTTTTCTCAGCCGCATCGGCGCCAACCACCTGGGCGCCGAGGCGCGCCATGGGTTCGCACAGCAGGCCGCCACCGCATCCGATATCGAGCAGGCGGAGGCCTTCGAGCGGCTTGAGGCTTGTATCATCGAGACGGAAATGGGCGCAGGCCTGCTCGCGGATATAGGCGAGCCGTACGGGATTGAACTTGTGCAGCGGCTTGAACTTGCCTTCCGGATCCCACCATTCAGCGGCGAGATCGGAAAACTTCTTCAACTCGGCATCGACGACGCT
>JAJFHM010000322.1 GCA_021775625.1 Hyphomicrobiales bacterium
GCAATGATGAAAGGCGCAATGCCGTTCGACAGCATTGCCGCCGAACTGGCCATGCGCACCATGAATTCGACAGCCCACGGTCTGCAGTTTGTTTTCCCGGACGGGACGCAAACCGGTGGAGATACCGAAGCCGCTCCGGCGATCTGGTCCGACCGGGCCGGATTTAACGCGGCTGCGGCCAAGTTTGCCACCGATACTGGGGCCGCGGCCATGGCGGCGACGAAAGGCGAGGGCGAGTTCAAGGCCGCATTCGGCATGGTGGCCTCCAACTGCAAGGCCTGCCACGAGAAATACCGGATCAAAAAGTAGCAACTGAACCGTATGACACTGCGGCGATTGATTGCCGGACTGTTTGTTCTGGGCCTGCTGGGCCTTGCGGTTTTCTATTGGCTCACCACCCCTGATACGCTGGTGGCTTCACAGCTGCCGGCGGACCACACACCGGATGCAAAGAACGGCGAATACCTGTTCCACGCTTCCGGGTGCGGGTCGTGCCACCTGGTGCCGGGGACGAAGGACAAGACCAGGCTGGCGGGAGGCGTCGAACTCAAGACGCCGTTTGGAACCTTCGTTGCTCCCAACATCTCCCCGCATTCCACAGATGGCATTGGCGGGTGGAGCCAGATCGACTTCGTCAATGCGGTCATGCGCGGCGTGTCGCCTGACGGCAGCCACTATTATCCAGCGTTCCCCTATGCCTCCTACCAGCACATGCGCATCGAGGATGTATTGGACCTCAAGGCTTACATGGATGCTCTGCCGCCGGTTGCGGGACGCGCCGCCGGTCACGACCTGCCGCTTCCCTTCCGCCTGCGCCGCGGCCTCGGCCTGTGGAAGTTGCTGGCGCTCGACTACCAGGAAATCAGGAGCGACCCCGCACTGCCGGACCAGGTCAACCGGGGGCGGTATCTCGTCAATGGACCCGGCCACTGCGGTGAGTGTCACACGCCGCGCAATGTCATCGGCATCATGGATGGAAACCGCCACCTTGCCGGTGGCCCGGCCCCGGAGGGGGATGGCCGCATCCCCAACATCACGCCGGCACCTTCGGTGAATGTGGGCAAGTGGAGTGCAGAGGAAATCGCTGAAACCTTGAGCACCGGCTTCCTGCCGGATTACAGCGACAACCTCGGTGGCTCGATGACCAGCGTCCAGGAAAACCTGTCGCACCTGTCACGCGATGACCTGCTGGCCATCGCGATTTACCTCAAATCGATCGATCCGATCACGGAAGACTAAAGCGTCCGTGTAAGGATGGAGCGGACCGCGCAAGCGGGCATAATGCTGTGACACAGATCACCCGATATTCTGGACGATAGTCTACATATTATGTCACTCTCTCTTTGATCATCAGACGAGGAATGTGCATATGACCCGGTTCTCCACCATCAGAACACTTGCGCTGTCTCTTACCGTATTCGGGCTCGGCGGATTGCTGGGCGTAATAGAGCCATCGTCAGCACTTGCCTCGGACGATCTCCTCGCTTCCGATGATCTCCTTGAATCGGAAGAAATCGTCGAGCCGAAGGATCCGGTTGCCAAGGCGGCCTACGATGTTCTGGTGACCCACTGCGCACGATGCCATCAGGACGGCCTGCTGGAAAAACGCACGAAACCTGCCAGCAATTTCGGAAATATCCTGCTGCTGCACGAAATCGCCACCGATACGCGCTATGTCCTGCCGGGCAATCCGGACGCCTCCGAACTGATCAAGCGGGTTGCCGATCCGATCCGCGCCGACATGCCCTATGATGTCAAGAATGCCGAGCTGACCGGCGAAACGACAAATTATCCGTCACCCACCGCAGACGAGTTGATTGCCTTGCGGGATTGGGTTTCCTCATTGAAGAAGACCGTTACGGCAGAATGCGATGCGGTCGAGAGGATGGACAATGCGGACATGGTGAAGATCATCTCCGATGATCTCGGAAGTCTGCCGGATCATAGGGTCAAGACCACCCGTTACATCACGCTGACCCATTTGAAAAATGCCTGTGTCCCGGAAAAGAAGATGGAGGTTTACCGTCAGGCGACGATCAAGCTCCTCAACGGCCTGAGCCTGAATTCCGAAGTGCTCAAACTGCACACAGTGGACGAGGCGGGAACCATCATCCGCTTCGATCTCAACGACCTTAAATGGGACAAGAGCGATTGGGAAAAGGTCCTGAAGCTGTACCCCTACGCGGTCAAGCCTGACGTAAGCCTGTTCGCGCATGTGCAGACAGAATCAGGAACGGCTCTGCCTTACGTCCGGGGTGACTGGCTGGCGTTCGCGGCGTCTAGGCCGCCGCTCTATCATGACCTGTTGAAACTTCCCAAGACGTTCGACGAACTGCAAAAACAGCTCGGCCTGAATATTGCCTCGAATCTCAAGAGTTTTCTGGCGCAGCGCGCCGGGTTCCAGAATTCCGGGGTCTCTCAGAACAACCGCCTGATCGAGCGCCATACAATTTCCAATGGCGTGTTCTGGACGTCATATGACTTCGCCGGCAACAAGGACAAACAGAACCTGTTCAAGAACCCGCTCGGGCCAAAGGGCGAAGATGGTTTCGAGGCCGATGGCGGTGAGACCGTGTTCTCCCTGCCGAACGGTTTCCATGCGTATTATCTGAACACCGCCGACGGCAAGCGTATCGACAAGGGGCCGACCGAAATCGTGCTCGATGAATCGCGCAAGGATGCCGCGGTCACCAACGGCATCTCATGTATGGGCTGCCACGATCAGGGCATTCGGTACCACAAGGACGAGGTGCGCGAGCATGTCCTGGAGGCCCGCACGCACTCCAAATCCACACGTGAAGCTGTCAAGGCGCTGTACCCGGAAGCCGACGAGATGAAACGGCTCCTGGATAAGGATCAGGCAGATTGGGCCAAGGCGATGAAACGCGCCGGCATCGATCCTTTGTTGAAGCTCAACGATGTCGAGATGATCAATGCCCTTTCCGACCATTATGAACGCCAGCATCTGACCCTCGCGCATGCAGCCGCTGAGTACGGCCTTGATGAAGAAACCTTTGTCAACGCACTCGACAAGGCCGGTGGAGAAGCATTTTCGCTGAAACGGCGTTTGGAGCAGGGGCTTGTGCCGCGCGATCACTTCGAAGAAATGTATTCCAAGATGATTTCGAAAGTGAGCGACGACGAGATGATCGGCGACGACGAAATCGACCGAACCGACGTTGCCGCGGATGAGGAGGCTGCAAGCCCAACTGCGGAAGTCCGGCAAAATTCCGGGGCGTTCCATCTGACCTTGTTCTCCGATAAGTCGACCTACAAGATCAAGGACGCGCCGGAGGTCACGGTGAAGTCTGAAGTCGCCTGTTACCTCACGCTCATCAATGTCGACACCAAGGGAACCGCGACCGTGTTGTTCCCCAACAAGTTCCAGCAGGAAAACTTCATCGACGCGAACAAGTCATTGAAGATCCCGGGTCCCAAGGCAGGCTTTGAATTCAAGCTGCATGACAAGGGCACCGAGGTCATTGTCGCCAAGTGCACCGAGGACAAGGATGCCAAGGTCGGTGTCGAGCACGAATATTCCAAGAACGCCTTCACCACGCTTGGCAACTATCGCGCCTTCGT
>JAJFHM010000323.1 GCA_021775625.1 Hyphomicrobiales bacterium
GGCCTTGAAGTTCGTGAGGATAAGGGCTCATGGATCAGCAAAGCCTTTAGTTCCATCAACCCATTCTGATATACAGGGCCACATGTTGGCCACGCTTTCCATTCGCGACATTGTGCTGATTGAGCGCCTGGATCTCGATCTGGGCGCAGGCATGACCGTGTTGACCGGCGAAACCGGCGCGGGCAAGTCGATCCTGCTCGATGCTTTGGGACTTGCACTGGGAGCGCGCGGTGATGCCTCTTTGGTCCGCGCAGGCGTGGAAAAGGGCTCCGTGACGGCCTGCGTTGTGCCGCGGCCGGATCATGCGGTTTTCAAGCGGCTCAAAGACAACGACATTGATGCCGAGGCCGGCGACATTCTACTGCGCAGGGTGCAGTTGGCGGATGGCCGCAGCCGCGCCTTCATCAACGATCAACCGGTGAGCGTGGCTCTGCTGCGCGAGGTCGGTGGGTTGCTGGCCGAGATTCACGGACAACACGATGATCGCGCGTTTCTCGACCGCGAAGCCCACGGCGTGCTTCTGGATGCCTATGGTGGCGTGGAAGAGGCTGTCGGCAAAGTTTCAGGTCTTTGGCGCAAATGGAAAAGCGCTGAGACAGAGTTGGCGGAGCACCGTGAAAATGTTGAGCGCGCACGCGGGGAACGGGATTATCTCGAACACGCGCTGGGAGAGCTTGAGGAGCTCGATCCGCAACCCGGCGAGGAAGCTGAACTTGCCTCCCGCCGTCAGATTATGATGAACGCTGAAAAGTTCGTAGACGATCTGCGCGAAGCGGAAAACGCATTGTCCGGGGACAGCACTTCCGAGGCGCGATTGAACGCCGTTCTGCGGCGGTTGGAACGCAAGAACGAAGATGCCGGTGGAGCGCTTGATGCAGTGATACGCGCGCTCGACCGGGTGCTGGTGGAAACCGCGGATGCGAAAGGGTCGGTATCCGACACCTTGCGTGCGGTTGAATTCGACCCCGGCGAGCTGGAGCGGGCAGAGGAGCGTCTTTTTGCCCTGCGGGCCGCTTCGCGCAAGCATCGGGTGAATGTGGACGATCTCCCCAGGCTCGTCGTTCGATTGCGCAGCCAACTGGATGCGATCGAGAATGATGAAAGCAAGGCCAAAGAACTGGCGCAGGCCTGTTCTGCTGCTAGAGAGGAATTTTCCAGCCGGGCTCTTGCTCTCAGCGCGAGGCGCCAAAAGGCGGCCCGGGCGCTTGATGCAGAGGTGGTTCAGGAACTGCCGCCGTTGAAGCTGGAGAAGGCCCGGTTTGAAACCCATGTGGAAGAACTCGACCTTGCGCAGGCCGGCCCCCGCGGCGTCAACCGGGTGGAGTTCAAAGTGGCCGCCAATCCCGGCAGCGCACCTGGGCAGTTGATGAAAGTTGCCTCCGGCGGCGAACTCGCCCGGTTTATTCTGGCGTTGAAAGTGGTCCTGGCTGCCCGCGGTAGTGCGCCAACCCTGATTTTCGATGAGATCGACACTGCGGTCGGTGGTGCTGTCGCCGATGCGATCGGCGGCCGCCTTGCGCGTCTGTCCGAACACCTGCAGGTGCTGGCGGTGACCCATTCGCCGCAGGTGGCAGCCCGGTCGGTGGGCCATGTGATGGTCTCAAAGGGCGAAGAAGACGGAAGCCCTGATGACCGGGTGCTAACCCAGGTCAAAACCCTGGACGATGCCGCACGTCTTGAAGAAATTGCCCGAATGCTCTCGGGCCGTGAAGTGACGCAAGAGGCGCGCGCCGCGGCCGAGCGTCTCATTCAGGGGGCGGCCTGACGATGGCCGGCGATACAGCCGGCATTGCCGTCGAGGCACTGACCAAGCTCCAGGCGAAAGCTGAACTTGCCCGCCTGGCTCTTGAGATTGCCGGGCATGACCATCGTTACTATCAAGATGACGCTCCAACGGTGACGGACGCGGAGTATGACGAGCTGCGCCGGCGTAACACTGCGATTGAGGAACGGTTTCCGGACCTGATCCGCACTGACAGCCCGAGCAAACGGGTGGGGGCGGCTCCAGCGGAAAAGTTCGACAAGGTCACCCACGCGGTGCCGATGCTGTCGTTGGGCAATGCCTTCAATGATGATGATGTCACCGATTTTTGTGACCGGATCCGGCGGTTTTTGGGGCTGGAGGCCGACGAGATTGTCGCTCTCACGGCAGAACCCAAGATCGATGGTCTGTCGGCAACGCTGCGCTATGAAATGGGGCGCTTTGTGGTTGGCGCGACCAGGGGCGACGGGCAGGTGGGTGAAAACATCACAGCCAATCTCAAGACGCTCGAAGATGTGCCTGAGCGGCTTTCCGGCACCGGCTGGCCCGATGTGGTCGAAGTGCGCGGTGAAGTCTATATGAGCCATGCGGATTTTGCCGCTCTCAATGCGCGCCAGCGGGGCCAGGGCAAGCCTGAATTCGCCAATCCGCGCAATTCCGCTGCAGGCTCTTTGAGACAGCTCGATCCTGCCGTAACCGCGCAGCGGCCATTGCGCTTCTTCGCCTATGCCTGGGGTGAAATATCGTCCGAACCCTTTGCAACCCAAAGTGATGCAATCTCGTGTTTCAAAGACTGGGGGTTTTCGGTGAACCCGCTGTTCAGTCGATGCGAAGGCATCGACGATCTGCTGGCGCACTACCGCGATATCGAGCAGCAGCGCGCCACACTTGGCTATGACATCGACGGTGTCGTCTACAAGGTCGACCGGCTCGACTGGCAAAAGCGGCTCGGATTTGTGTCGCGCGCACCGAGATGGGCGATCGCGCACAAGTTTCCGGCCGAGAAGGCGACCACGGTACTCAATGATATTGAGATACAGGTCGGCCGCACCGGGCAACTGACCCCGGTTGCCAAACTTGAACCGGTGACGGTGGGCGGTGTGGTGGTCTCAAATGCCACTTTGCACAATGAAGATGAAATCGCCCGCAAGGATCTGCGCATTGGCGACACGGTGATTGTGCAACGGGCC
>JAJFHM010000324.1 GCA_021775625.1 Hyphomicrobiales bacterium
AATGCCTTCGAGATAAAGCCCCCGGTTGCGCGCAATCGCCACGCCGGCCTGCGCCATCAAGGCGCGCACCACCACCCTGTCATTGGCGCCCTTGGTGCGCTTGACGATGTCTTTCGAAAAGTTGTGGATCACCTGCCGCAACAGGACTTCGAACTCCTGGGTCTTGACCGTCGCGCCGATCAGGGCGCGCGCCGCCCTGAGGCTTGTCGGATCGACAGTGTTTGCAGTGTCGGCTGTGCCCGCGCCGAAAATGATGACGGCGGTCGCCAAGACTTTTGCTGCCTGACGGTGAAATACGCGACCTAACATTGTAGTGCTCCCCATGCCTCGAGGGCTTGACGGTCCGAAACGCGGATGCCTCTGGTGCTGGCGCGCAACCTAGCACTGTTGTTTTGGCGGGATGAAATCAATTTTCGGCAGTTCGGACATCCTGCGGGACGTCGCTCCGAAATGCCGTTAAACAGAACCTCGTCAGGCTTAATTATGTAAATCTGTGATGGCCAAATGCGAAACTGGAAAATTCGACAGGCACAGGAACAAGACGCCGATGCCCTGATCAAGTGCATCGATGCGGCATATGCGATTTACAAGGACCGCATCAAAGACCTTCCGGCGGTCTCGGAAGGAGTTGTCGACGATATCAAGGCCCACCGGGTATGGGTGGCTGAATTGGACCACTCGGTCGTCGGCGGTCTGTTCCTGATCCCACACGAGAAGTTTGCACTCCTGGCAAATGTCGCGATCGATCCGATGTCATCCGGTATGGGTCTGGGCCGGGGCCTTATCGAGCGCGCTGAAGAGGAGTGTCGCGTACTGGGCTTGCGGGAACTGCGCCTCAGCACCCATGTCAACATTCCGGAAAACATTCGCCTCTATGAACATCTCGGGTGGGCGGAAACGCACAGATCAGGCAACACGGTGCACATGACCAAACGGCTTTGAGCTTGTGGAGCGTTGGTTCGGATAGAAGGCTTGTGTCGGACGTCTATTTCGGATCAAAGGCACGCCTCTCTGGGGCCCGCACAGGACTCCCACAATACGTCCGGAAACAGGCCTTCCGGCACGTCCAGCAACCCTAAAACTCGTGGCCCATCTGCTTGAGCTTGGCGCGGACGCCCTGGTTTATCTGGCTGGCCACTGCCTGTGCCCACTGCCGGCCGATCCGGGCGACCTGGTTTTGCAGGTCCGGTTGCACGGCCGTCAGTTTGCGGCCAGCGGGCGTTGCGTAGAATGCGGCAATCTCCCTGAGCTCTTCTGCGGTGAGCTTGAGGGCATAGGCCTTGGCGACCTCGTGCATGATCTGGTCGCGGCCGGATACCCACAGGGGGCCGAGTACTTCCTGCACGACGGGGCCGGCCTGCCCCTTCATGGCCGGCACCAGCTCTTCAACCCTTGCGGTGAGCTGGCCACCGATCTGATCGACCAACAGGTTGAGCGAAGAGCCGATGTCGGACACTTCAATGAGATCGACCGCAGCGGCATAGGCGTCCGGATCCACCTGGTCCTGCGCGCGCAGGCCCGCGGCGGGCATCACCCAGGCCAGGATCGCCACAATGAGGGCGTATCGCCGGGCGGTTGAAACTCCATGAGACATGGCTCGTAACCTTTGTCAGCGCTTGGGCTCGATGGTCTTCACGCCGCCATCGGTGCCAACCAGCGCCAGCGTCGCCATTCCAATAAAAAGGCCGTTTTCGACAACGCCCGGTATCCGGTTCAGTTCATCGGCCAGACCGGGTGCGTCTTCGATCACGCCGAAGGCGCAGTCATAGATCAAATGCTGACCATCGGTCATGAAGGGTGCGCCATCTTTCATGCGCAATGTGACGTCACCCTGGCAGCCGAAGGCTTTCGCCACCGCGGCCAACTGGCGATAGGTTGCCTCTGCGCCGAAGGGCACGACCTCCACCGGCAGGGCAAAGCTTCCCAGCGCTTCGGAGTGTTTCGAGGCGTCAACGATGATCACCATGCGGTCAGACGCCGAGGCGACGATCTTTTCGCGCAACAGGGCACCGCCGCCGCCCTTGATGAGGTTGAGCGCATCATCGAGTTCATCCGCACCGTCGACGGTGAGGTCAAGCTCAGGAGTTTCCTCAAGTGTGGTGAGTGGAATATTGAGAGACCGCGCCTGTGCGGCGGTGGCCTCGGATGTGGGCACGCAGATGACGTTCAGGCCATCGGCGACCCGTTCGCCGATGGCAGCGACAAAATGCACCGCGGTTGAGCCCGTTCCCAGGCCCAACCGCATGCCATCTTCCACAAATTCGAGAGCGCGGCGGGCGGTGTCGCGCTTTTGCCGATCCGCTGACATCAGGTGGAAAGACCGCCCATCAGCATGTATTTCGGCTCAACGAACTCCTCGATGCCGAGATGCGAACCCTCGCGGCCAAGGCCTGATTCCTTGACACCGCCGAAGGGTGCGACCTCGGTCGAGATGATGCCTTCATTGATGCCGACGATGCCATACTCAAGCGCCTCCGCGACGCGCCATACGCGGCCGATGTCGCGGCTGTAAAAGTACGACGCCAGGCCGTATTGGGTGTCGTTGGCCATGGCGATGGCTTCGTCTTCGGTCTTGAAGCGGAACAGGGGCGCCACCGGGCCGAAGGTCTCCTCGTGGGTGACCAGCATCTTGGTGGTGACGTTGGACAGAACGGTCGGCTGATAGAAGTTGCCGCCCAGTTCGTGGCGCGCGCCGCCGACCACAAGCTTGGCACCCTGTGCGAGCGCATCGGAGACGTGCTCCTCGACCTTGGCGATCGCCGCCGGATTGATCAGGGGACCTTGCGTGATGCCGACCTCGGTGCCCTGCCCGACCTTGAGCTTGAGCACTTCGGAGGCGAGTTTCTCGGCGAACTTGTCGTAGACGCTTTCCTGCACCAGGATCCGGTTGGCGCAGACGCAGGTCTGTCCTGCATTGCGGTATTTGGAGGCCATGGCACCCTGCACGGCGGCATCGAGATCCGCATCGTCAAACACGATGAAGGGCGCATTGCCGCCGAGCTCCAGATGTACTTTTTTGACCGTCGTCGCGCATTGCGCCATCAATATCTTGCCAATCTCAGTGGAGCCGGTGAAGGTCATGATGCGGACGATGGGATTGGAGGTGATCTCACCGCCGATATCCTTGGCGGAGCCGGACACCACATTGAGGACGCCTTTCGGCACCCCGGCGCGCTCGGCAAGTACCGCCAGGGCGAAGGCCGAGAGCGGGGTTTCGCTGGCGGGTTTGGCCACCGCCGTACAACCCGCCGCCAATGCCGGCCCGAGCTTGCGGGTGATCATGGCAAGCGGAAAGTTCCACGGCGTAATCGCCGCGACCACACCTGCCGGCTGGCGGCCGACGATGATCCGCGCATCCGCCTTGTGGGTCGGGATGACATCGCCATAGATGCGCTTGGCCTCTTCGGCATAATATTCGATGAAGGAGGCCGCATAAGC
>JAJFHM010000325.1 GCA_021775625.1 Hyphomicrobiales bacterium
CCGGTCTTCTTCGTTGATTTCGTCATGGGTGGTTTTCATGGTGGCGATGTATGCATCGCGCTCTTCGTGCGACACCGTGCCCGGATATACCGAAATGCCCCACCGCAGCCTTGTCTTCGAGACGCCTTCGGGCTGCACGCAGAGCCAGAATGTGCGATGCGGCGAGAGCGACATGAGATGCGTGGGCATAATGCAGATGATCGGGATTTCGACCTTCTGGCGCTCGGTGAGGTCACGCTCGCCGAAGCCCGAGCCCTGATAAATGGTGCCGGCGGTGTCTTCCGCGCGCTGCTGGGTGAAGCGGAAAAATCCCTCGCCGCCCGGCTCATAGCGGATCATGTCGTGCGGCGTGAACGGCTCGATGGTCTTGGTGTGCAGGCAGAACACATGATAGGCCTCCGCGAAGTTCTCCATCATGCATTTCCAGTTGGTGTCCCACACCTCGTCTTGAACGAACAGAAGCTCATAGTCTTCCGCCCGGTAACTGGCCATCTCCGCGGTAAGCGGTGCGAGGGTTTCGCCGAGCGGTGCCGGGTCATCCGCAAGCGACACATAGACCCAGCCGCCCCACATCGCCACGTGGTGTTCCGCCAGCCTGCAGGAGGACGGATCAAAGCTCTCCGGCATGTATTTGGCGGAGACAAGCTGGCCCAGGTGATCATAGGCCCAGGCATGATAGGGGCAGACGATGCGCGCCACCCTGCCGGTGCCCTGCAACAGTTCCGCCAGCCGGTGCTTGCAGATATTGGAAAAGGCGCGCAGCTCGCCATCTGAGCCGCGGATGACGAAGATCGCTTCATCGGCGATGCGGAACGCAACATACCGGCCGGCATCTTTGAGTTCATCGATGCGCCCGACACAGTGCCAGCTTGTGTGGAAGATTTTTTTGATCTCGAGAGCGTGGAAGTCTTCTCGTGTATAGACCTGCGGCGGCATCGATGTGGATTGCTCAAGCGGCCGTCCGATCCTGTCCCGAAGATCTGCAAGCAATGTTTCCAGCATTGACCTTTCTCCCCGACGCCCCGCGAAATCCAATCACTGTTGCGCGGCGCAATCAACTGTTGTGCTGATCAGCGCATCCGCAGCCTGTATGCCGTTTGGTGTTGCGATGACCGGATTGACGTCCAGTTCCTCGACCAGATCCGACACTTCCGCGCACATCACCGAGAACCGTGCAAGCGCGTCGGCCAGTGCTGCGAGATCGCAACGCGCTGTGCCACGCGCACCGGCCAGAAGCGGATAGAGCTTGAGGCGGCTGAGCAGGTATTGCGCCCGTTTCGCTCCGAACGGCGCCAGGGCGAAACAGCGGTCCGCCAGGTGTTCGATCAGAACGCCGCCTGCCGAGACCATGACGAGGGGTCCGAAATCCGCATCGCGGACATAGCCGAAGGCAAGCTCGACGCCGCGGCCGGCCATGGCCTGCACCAGCACGTCCCCGCCAAGCCGCGACGCCATATCGTTGTAGGCTGTCTCCAGTGTCTCAGCCGTGGCGATATTGACGACAACTCCCTGGACATCCGATTTGTGCGCGACGCCCGCGGCCGTGGTCTTCAGCACCACCGGAAAACCGATGCTCAGCGCTGCCGCGTGAACCTCCCTTGTGCTCGAACAGGCACTGCAGGCGACCGCGGGGATGCCGAAATCGTGCAGCATGGCGAGGCCGCGGGCCTCACCGAACCAGCCGCCGGCGCCAAGAACATCGCGCCATCGCAGGATGGTCTCATCGTCCGCGCCCTGCGGCCGCGGGTCCCCGCCGCCAAGCGACCGCAGGTCCCGCAAGCGCCTGAGGCCGGCAATGGCAAAGAGTGTCTCATCGAGCCCGTTCAGAACCGGCACGCCGGATTCCGCCAGGCTTGCGCCAAGGGCGCGGTTATTGGCGCGCGCGAAGCTGGAATAGAAAAAACACGGCTTGTCCGTCGTCAGCGGCAACCGGTGCGCGATATCCGCCAGGTCCTGGATATAGACATGATCGTCGCGAATATCGACCTCATAGCCAAGCGCGCCGACCTCCGGTGCGTCGGCCAAGGTCTGCAGCCCGTTCTGAAACACGTTTGCGAAATCTTCGCTCCAGGCCCCGGCACAATCGAGCGGGTTGGATGGCAGCAGGCCCGGCGGCAAAACCTGTTCCAGCGTCGCCCTGGTGTCCGCGGAAAGCTGCGCCAGCGGCACGCCCAATGAGTGAGCCCGGTCGATCAGCAGCTCACGCAGGCCACCGGAGTCGGTTACCATTGCCACTTCACCGTGCTTCATTTCGCGGTCGTGCGACAGGACTAGCGACAGGTTCATCAACTGATCGACGGTCTCGACCACCACGGCGCCGTAGCGTTCGAACAGGGCGTCATAGGCCGCATCGTTGCCGACCATGGCGCCGGAGTGCGAGAGCGCCAGAGAGGCGCTTTCGCCGGTCCGGCCCACCTTGCAGACCACCACCGGTTTGCCGTGTGCCTGCGCCGCCTCCAGAGCCTGTACCAGGCCGCGCGGATTGCGCGCCGCCTCGATAAACAGCGCAACCACCTTTGTGGTTGGCCGCAAGACTGCATAATCGAGATAGTCATCGGCAGTGGCGCCGATCTCCTGGCCCGACGAGATCACCAGATCGAAGCGAAACCGCGGATCGTTGAGCGCCAGCACGGTGAAAACCGAGCCAGAATGGGCGATCAGGCTGATGCCACCCGGCTTCAGGTGGGAGGCTGGAACAAAGCTCGCATGGCACCCAAGCGGCACATTGAGGAAGCCCATGCCGTTGCCGCCGCAAATGGGAAAATCCGCTTCGCGCGCCATGTCCCGAAGCCGCTCAACCAGTGTGTGACCTGCGTCGGTCTCACCCCGGCAGGCATCGAAGATAACGGCTGATTTTACCCCCGCTTCAATGGCGCTTTTAAGCGTTGCCTCAAGCCGCGCCGCACCGACATTCAGCACCGCCAGATCGGGAGGCGCCTCAAGATCGCTCAAGGCGCCGACGCACGCCTTGCCTTCGACGATCCGGTGCCTCGGGTTAACGAAGTGGACCGGCCCCTCGAACCCGCTGTCAAGCATCGCCCGCGCGGCTTCATTGCCAAGGCTGCCTTTGCGCGGAGAAGCACCGACCAGGGCAATCGAGCCGGGGTCGAGCAGCGGGTGCAGACGATGCTGTGCGCATCTCTCAGTGGCAACGTCACCACTCCTGTTCATCCCCGCAACTCCCTGCCGTTTCGACGCTGATAGAGCGTGATCTGATCACCGAATGCGGGAAAAT
>JAJFHM010000326.1 GCA_021775625.1 Hyphomicrobiales bacterium
GTAGCCCGACAGGGCCTTCAAGGCTGCGCCGGTCTTTTTTGCCGTGGCTTCGTCGTATTTCGAGGTGCCCTCCAAGAGGCCCCATATGGGTCCTGAACTCCAGCCGATAAGCTTCATATATCCCTGGCGCGCCTTCATGGCCTTTTCTTCAGGGCTTTCGCCGGCCGCAAGAGCCGGACCAAAAAGCGCCGCGGCCACTGCCACGACCGCGCTTAGAACAATCATTTTCCTGAACATGGAATTCCTCCCTCATACGGCAAAACCGGATGCCGATGTACTGACACCGGTTTGCATGGTGCAAACCGAATGTGGAGAATGCTGGCTAACCGTTAGCATGGCAACGGGTTGGGCGGGATATGACTGCGTGCTGACGATCACGATTGCGTGACGTGATTTGCGGTTGTGCGGTTACCTGGTCCGCGGATTCGTCCCTCGTTTGGTGTCTGCGCAATACCAAGATCACAAAATTGGAACCGTGGTGTAAGGTGATATCCCAACAGCCAATTCGTCGCTCAACGCGCGCCGGGAGTGTTTATGGCCAAAGATACTGTTACCGCTGCCCTGATCCTGATCGGTGATGAAATTCTTTCAGGCCGCACCAAGGACAAGAACCTCGGATACATCGCCGACACGCTCACCGGTCTTGCAATTGAATTGCGCGAAGTGCGTGTGGTGGCGGACATCGAAGCGGACATCGTTGACGCCGTCAATGCGGTGAGAGGGCGGTATGACTATGTCTTCACCACCGGCGGCATTGGCCCGACGCACGACGATATTACCGCTGACTCCGTCGCCAAGGCCTTCGGTGTCGGTATCGATTTCCACCCGGATGCTGTGGCCATGCTGCGGGAGCGCTATGGCGATGCGGAGATCAATGAAGCCCGCATGAGAATGGCGCGCATCCCCGATGGTGGCGAACTCATCCCCAATTCGGTGAGCTGGGCGCCGGGGTTCAAGGTCGATAATGTCTTTGTGATGGCCGGCGTGCCCAAGATCATGCAGTCCATGCTTGACGTGGTGGCGCCGAAGCTGGAGCGCGGAAAGCCCTTGTTGTCCGAAACCGTCCCGGCCTATGTGGGGGAAGGTGATCTGGCGGCGGGACTTGCGCGTGCGCAAGACACCTATCCGGATGTTGCGATCGGAAGTTATCCGTTCGAGGACGGCGGACGGTATGGTTCCAACATCGTGTTGCGGTGCAAGGACCGCGAACGGCTGATGCAGGCAAGGGCGGTGGTGGAGAAGGTTGTGGCGGACGCAGGGACGAGCGATACCGCCAAAGCCTGGAGTTGATCTGATCAACGTTGCGCAGCGGCTCATCCACAGGATGTCGCGCAGTGGCCATTGCGGCACAGTTTCCAGCGCGGCATAAAAGAACATCAAATGCCGTTTGCCGTGGTGATATTGCCCGGATACCGGCCGATTTGGAAGGCATGCATATGGACGAGCGTTACCAGCAGGGGTTTCCGGTTTCGTGGGAGCAATTCCATCGCGATGCACGGGCTTTGGCGTGGCGCCTGAAGGGGCAGGGCGAGTGGGAGGCAATTGTCAGCATCACCCGCGGCGGGTTGGTGCCGGCGGCGGTGGTCGCCCGTGAGCTTGGCATTCGTGTGATCGAGACCATCTGCGTTGCATCCTACGACTATGACAAGCAGGGTGAAGTTGCGGTTTTGAAAGAGGTCGATGACAAGATCGTCGAGCTGGGTGGCGGTGAAGGCGCCGGCGTGCTCGTCGTCGATGATCTTGTCGACACCGGGCAGACCGCCAAAATTGTGCGATCCAGGCTGCCGAAGGCCCATTTTGCCACGGTCTATGCAAAACCGGCGGGGGTGCTGCTGGTGGACACGTTCATAACCGAAGTCAGCCAGGATACGTGGATCTATCTGCCCTGGGACATGGGGCTGCAGTTCGCGCCGCCGATCAACGAGGGAAGCGTCGCCTGAGGGGTCTTCGAAAAGCGACGGCTATTCGACCTTGTCGCCAGAAACGATCATCATTTCATAGCTGTCGGCATTACCGTCGATGTTGATCAATTTGACCTGCTCGCCGTCCTTGTAGATTTCGAAACAGGCCCTTTTGCGGTTGCCCCATTTCTGTCTCCACTGCCGGCACAGCTGGCTTTCCGGGGTGACTTCCCAGTTGCCCTGATCGCGCTCCTGCCCGAAGCTGCCCCAGATGCGGCCGCGGGCGGTCCCATCGGAGGCATAATACGTCCTCCACTGGAACTTTTCCTCCTGTCCATATCCGGTGTTGCCGGTGATCAGGCTCTTGATCTGATCACCCGTCAGGGCGCCCTCGATGGTGGGTCCTGTCGGGGTTTTGGCGGGATCTTCCGGCTCAGTCGTGGACGAACAGGACGCCAGTGCCAGCGCCGTTACCGTAATGGCAATGGTGGCAAGGCGTTGCTTGACCATGGTTCGCTCCCGTCGTCCCAAACCCGGAATGTCCATTGAATGGGTTTTTGGCTGGCCCTGTCAAGCCGCTGGACGTCATTGGAAGGCGGCTTACAAGCACGGTCGCGGCGAGCATCTGGTCAAATCCGCTTGCGGCACCGCAACCTGCGCGGCATAAGTCTGGCGTCCTGCCATGGTGACTTGCGGGCGTGGTGGAATTGGTAGACACACAGGACTTAAAATCCTGAGGCAGAAATGCCGTGCGAGTTCAAGTCTCGCCGCCCGCACCATATCGGGGGACCGCGATGCCGACTATCGGAGCCTGTTGCGCAATTCGCTCAGATCAACGCGCAGGCCGGCCGACACCACGTGATTGATTGATGAGGCCAGTGCGTAATCGAATCCCGGCGCGTTGGTTGAATGGTCGGTGCTGGATATGTAGGCCAGTGTGTACCGAGTGGTAAAGGTGACCAATTCATTGATAGGTACGTCGAGCCCGACGATCGCAGCCGCGGTGAACGCGACATCAGAATCATTCACGGTTGTCCCGGCAGCTACCGTATCCGGATCGATGATTGTGAAACCGAAACCACCCCCGACGAAGGGCACGAAGGCCGGATCAAGCTGGAATTCGTACAGCACGTTGAACATGTTGGTGATCACATTAATGTCACCAGCCGCCGGAAATACGCCGCCGAATATCTGAATGGCGATAGCATCGACTTTTTGATAGGTGAATTGATACTCTGCCCGCACATTGCTCGCAATGTAGCCCCCTAGTGTGGCCTGTATTCCGACACAGTCGCAGTCGATTTGCGTGTCGGCATCCACACCGAACAGATTTCCCTCTCGCACGAAGGCGTCGGACAGAGGCATGCCGGCAACCGCAACTTCCAGGTACCAGTTGTCGGGCAGGTGCAGACCCTGAGCCTGACTCTTTGCCGGCTGGGCGAGCAACACCATGAGCGCTGCGGCTAGGCTTGCGAAAATCGTCTTCATTGTCAGCCCTTTCATCCCCATGTCCCCGATTCTTAACTGCCGGGACGTTTCAGCAGTTTGATGCAGCAACGCGCAGTGCGTCAAGCAATGCCGGGGGGGTCTGGGAATTTTGGTGTCGTCCTGTTGCATTTAGATCACGGATTTTTCCATCTCAATCACGCGGGACGAGAAGCCGAACTTTTGGTACAGCGACGCAGCGTCCTTGTTTTCGGCCAGCACGAATATGCGGAGGCAGGTGGCGCCTGCATCTTTCGCGTATTTTTCCGCGGCCTCAAGCAGTGCCCGCCCGATGCCCAAACCCCTGTCCTCGCGATTGACAAAGACGTCGCGCACGTAGGCATAGGTGTAGTTAACCTCGTCAGGGTCCTGGTTGGCCTCTTCCGCCAGGACGCAGGCGTAGCCCATGACCTCATCGTTATGAGCCGCCACCAGCACCACGCCGCATTTTCGCTCGCACTGGTCCAGCATATCATCGAGATAATCGCCGATTATCGCTGCGGCGGGTTTCATCCGCGGTTCGATGTTGCGCTCGTGCTCCTGAAGCGCGCGGATACAGTCATCAATCGCCTCGCGGTCTTGCGGGCGGAACGGGCGGATCACATATTTATTGCTGTGTGGCATTCGGCTGTCTTGCGCTGGTAAAGGGAGCGGGAGATTATAGCAGCCGGATCGAACTCCAAAAACATTCGAGGCCCCATGACACAAGACTATATCGTGAGCGAAACCACCAGAGTGCGCGAAGACTGGTCGCGGCGCGGCAAACACTGGGACCAGCAGGCGCAAGCCGTCGCCGAAACGGCGGCCCGCTTCAATCAACCACTGATTGATGCCGCGGGCATTGAACCCGGCCATTGTGTTCTCGATCTGGCGACCGGTGCCGGCGAGCCGGGCCTGACAGTGGCCGAGCTTGTCGGTGAAACAGGCCGTGTAGCCGCAACAGACCTGGTGCCTGAGATGATGGCGGGCGCAAAGCGCCGGGCGCAGGAGCGCGGCATTGCCAATATGGAATTCCGACAGGCTGATATGTGTGCCCTGCCGGACGACGATGCGACGTTTGATCGTGCCACCTGCCGGTTCGGCTTGATGTTCGTGCCGGAACCCGAGCGGGCTGCCCGGGAAGTCCACCGTGTTCTCAAACCCGGCGGCCGGGCAGCGTTCATGGTGTGGGGGCCGCGGGCCGATACCACCATGTTCACGGTGTTTGCCGAAGCGGTGGAGCAGCTGTGGGGGGCGGATGATCCCCTGATCGATTTCAACACCATGTCCTGTCTGGGGGACACCGGACGCCTTGAAGAAGTGTTGTCTGCCGGCGGCTTTGCAAACATTGAGGAGAAGGAACTGCGATTTTCTCCCAAAATCCCGACTGACCTGGAGCCTTGGCATGCGCAGATCGATATGTCGCTTGGGCCGAAGCTTGAAACCGTTCATCCATCCGAACGCACCCGCCTGGAACAGGCGATCAAGGACGGTTTCAGCCGTTACATTGTCGATGGCGCCTATCACATGACCGCTCACGTGCGGATCGGTGTCGGAGAAAAGGCGTAATACCAATGAAACTGCACGGACAATGTCATTGCGGCGCCGCCGAGGTGAGTTTTGAAACGGAGATTGCCCCCAAGGATCATGTGGTGCGGACATGCCAGTGCAGCTTTTGCCGCAAACACGGAGCGCGGACCATTGCCGATCCAAACGGCAGGCTCGACGTTTCGATCAGGCAGGATGACCAGATCGCGCGCTATCAGTTCGCGCCCGCAACCGTGGACTTTCTGGTGTGCAAAGGCTGCGGCACCTACCTGTGCGCTGTCTTGAATGCGGACGATGTCTCTTATTCAACCCTGAACATCAATGTCATGGACGACCGGGCCGCGTTTTCCAGTGTTGACGCTCCGGTGAGCTATGACGGCGAGACCACTGCGGACAGGATCGCCCGGCGCATCAGTGTGTGGACCCCGACGCGGGTTGTCGTTGCCGGCGGATAAGTGCGTCAGCGGTTCTTGCGCAGCGCCTGCCGGCCTTCAGGAATGGGATCGCCGGAATCGCGATGTCGCACCGCCGCATGGAAGCCTTCTTCTTCGGCCTTTTGCTTGAACCACATGCCCTCAGGGCTGTGGCGGGTGATGCCGTCGAACAAGGTCGCCACCATCTGGGTGTTGCCGAGCCCCATGGAATCGATGGCCTGATTGATCATCAGTTTCTGCATCATC
>JAJFHM010000327.1 GCA_021775625.1 Hyphomicrobiales bacterium
CCGTCTCCCTTCACGGAATACGGCATGAAGGGCATGGGGGAGGGCGGAGCGATTTCGCCTCCCGCCGTCATCGCAAATGCCGTTCGGGACGCGCTTGCGGGGCTGGGGGCCGAGGTCAACGAGACACCGCTGACCCCGCGCCGCGTCCGCGCTGCGGTGACAGCGGCTGAACGGAAGGCTAAGGCATGAAGCCGGCGCCGCTGATCTTCGAACGGGCGAGCAGCGTTGAGCAGGCCATTGGCCTTGTCTCGGAATGTAAGGGTTATGCCAAGTTTCTTGCCGGCGGTCAGACGCTTGGACCGATGATCAACCTGCGTCTGGCACAACCCGACCTTGTCGTCGATATCTCCCGCCTGCCCGAACTGCACGGGGTCGTTGACAAGGGGTCGCACATTTCGGTGGGCGGCGGCACGCTGCATGCGGATTTCGAGGACGCCGTGGTGCCGGATCCCGCCAATGGCCTGCTGTGCAAAGTGGCCTCGGGCATCGCCTACCGCGCCATCAGGAACCGCGGGACGATCGGCGGAAGCCTCGCCCATGCCGACTCAGCGGCCGAATGGCCGAGCGTGATGATGGCGCTCGCAGCGCGTGTTGTGATCCACGGCGCTGCGGGGTCGCGAACAATCGAAATGAGCGAGTTCATTCAGGGCCCGATGACCACGGTGCTTGCGGATGAAGAGATCATTGTTGCCGTGGAGATCCCGCGGGCCAGCGCTGCCATGCGGTGGGGATTTGATAAGCGTTCACGCAAGGTGGGGGAGCTCGCGCATGCGCTCGTCGTGGTGGTTCGGGACAACCAAAAATGCAGCGTCGTGATGGGCGCAACGGGAGGTGCGCCGCTTCAATTGCGGCATACGGCCGGCGTCCTGGCGGATGCGAAGGGGTGGAGAGAAGGCATCGAGCGCGAACTGCGCAGCGCCTATGAAACCGACATCGACGCAGCACAGCTTCATCTCGATGAATACGACCGGCATGTGCATGGATTGGCGGTCATTCGTGCCGGGAAGGAAGCGGTAGCATGAACGAGATCGGCATGACACTGAACGGCCGGAAGGTGCAGGATCGCGTGGAGGGCAGGTGCACGCTGGCGGATTTTGTTCGCGAGCAGCAAGGTCTCACAGGCACCCATCTTGGCTGCGAGCACGGGGTTTGCGGGGCCTGTACGGTGCTGATGGACGGCAAACCGGTGAGATCCTGCATCACCTTCGCCGCCGCCGCGGATGGCTCGGAAGTCCGGACAATCGAAGGTTTCGACGACGACAAGGTGATGGCGGTGATCCGGCGCGCCTTCTCGGAGGAGCATGGCCTGCAATGCGGGTTTTGCACTCCAGGTATGCTGATAACGATCCGCGACGTGATCGAGCGAGGCGTTGCGACCGACCAGAAAGCTATCCGCGTGGCACTTGCAGGGAACATTTGCCGTTGCACCGGATATCTCGGTATCGTGCGTTCCGTCCAGCGCGCGGTCGCGTTGCTGGAGGAAGGCTCGCAGCAATCCTGAGGCTCAGCGCGGTCTTTGCTAAACGCAACACCCCTCCAATCCGTTCCCATTGGCAAAGCGCGTTCATTGGTCTAATCTTTAGACCAATGGGTTTCGAATTTTCCAGAACCCCTGATGATTGAGATCTGAACGAACAGACGCAGAAAGAAACGTTTATGGCAGGCAACGGGCAAAGCACGGCGACGCAAACGCGCGAAATTGAAACGGCAGATGGTCTGGACTTCGATGCGGTGGTTGTCGGCGCCGGATTTGCCGGACTGTACATGCTTCACAAGCTGAGATCGGCAGGCCTTAAGGTGTGCGTGTTCGAAAGCGGAAAGGGTGTTGGAGGCACCTGGTACTGGAACCGTTATCCAGGCGCCAGGTGTGACGTGCCCAGCATGGAGTATTCCTATCAGTTCGATCCGGATCTGCAGCAGGAATGGGAATGGACCGAACGATACGCCTCCCAGGGAGAAATCCTGAAATACCTGGAACACGTCGCCGACCGCTTTGACCTGCGCCGCGGCATCCGGTTCGAGACGACGGTCAAAACGGCGCGGTTCGACGAGGCAGCCGGTTCCTGGGTCGTTGAAACCGAAGGTGGCGACCGCGTAAGCGCCCAGTTCCTCATCATGGCGACCGGATGTCTGTCGGCGCGTTACACGCCGGACTTCGAAGGCATGGAGGCGTTCGAGGGCATGGTTTGCCATACCGGCAAATGGCCCGAAGCAGGAGTGGACACCGCGGGTAAGCGGGTGGGCGTCATCGGGACCGGTTCATCCGGCATCCAGGTGACCCCGATGCTTGCCAGGGATGCCGAACATCTTTTCGTGCTGCAGCGTTCTCCCGCCTACAGTGTGCCTTCGCAAAACCGTCCGCTGGGGTCGGAGGAGCAGAATGAGATCAAGGCGCGCTACGGCGAATTCCGCGCTGAAGCGAAGCGCAACCGTGCCGGCATCATGTATGTGCTCGGCGAAAACAGCGCGCTTGATGCCGACGGGCAAGAATTGCAGCGGGAATACGAAAAGACATGGGATGTTGGAGGGCTAGGCTTTACGGCCGCCTTCAGGGACATCTTCGACAGTGTCGAGGCCAACAAGACGGCAGCCGATTTCGTGCGTGACAAGATCGCATATATTGTGCGCGATCCTGCGGTGGCTGAGGCGCTGACCCCGCATACTTTGATCGGGTGCAAACGGTTGTGCGTCGATGCGAACTACTTCGATACGTTTAACCGGAGCAACGTTACCCTGGTTGATCTGCGCAAGGGACCGATCGAACGGTTCACCAAAACAGGAATCGTGGTCGCAGGCACGGAAATCCCGCTGGATGTCATCGTGCTGGCGACCGGATTTGACGCCATCACGGGGGCATTGCTGCGGATCGACATCCGGGGACGGGGCGGGATCGAGCTGAAGCAGAAGTGGGCGGAGGGGCCGGGAACCTATCTCGGGCATTCCATTGCCGGGTTCCCGAACATGTTCGCCATCACCGGCCCGTGCAGCCCGTCTGTCCTGAGTAATCTGGTGCCGTCCATCGAACAGGATGTTGACTGGATAGGTGACTGCATCGGGTATATGCGCGAACGCGGCCGCCAGGTCGTTGAGGCAACGCCGGAAGCCGAGGCCGGGTGGGTGGCGCACGTCAACGATGTTGCGCAAAGAACCATCTATCCGCTGGAGGATTCCTGGTATGTCGGCGCCAACATCCCCGGCAAGCCGCGCGTGTTCCTCCCCTATATCGGCTTTCCCGACTATGTGGAACGCTGCACCGAGGTCGCAGACCGGGGATACACGGGATACGTCCTCACCTAGTGATTCCATATGAACGTGAAGCGATCTCGGTGTGTACTCATAAACGCGAACCACATCCGCCACTTGGAAGGATGTCCGGTTAGCACCCGTGAGTTCAACTGATCGTCGCAACACATACCTTTTATGGAGGATGTGCCAACAATTGACTCTTGCTGTGTGGAGCCGGCACTCCCGAAACTTGCGCTTCGCATTGCCGATGGAGGAGCCAGCCACAGCATGATCGACCGATGTCAGTATTTGCAAGAGAAATTGAGTATTGATCTGTAGGCCGATGGCTATTTGACACAACGTCTGCACACGGATAGCATTTGATCAAAGGCCGCTCTGATCCGTTGGATGGGAGAGAAGCAGCGATGTCCAGGTTTGTGTTGTGTTATCTGTGGTCGATATTGACAGCCACGGCCTGTTTGCTCGTGATGCCGGGTTTTACTGTCAAAAGCACGGCTGCCACACTGCTTGCGTCATTTGAACAGCCACTGTCGACCACTACCTACGCGAATACATTCGGTCCCACATCAGTTGTACAATTCGATATTGGTTACGCCAGTGCCACCGGGGGCGTGTTCGATGGCCGGGTCTTTGCCTCTTCGATCTTCAATTTCACGGGCCAGCCAACGACAACAATTGGCGCAGGCTTCCCTGCTCTGCAGCTTGGCATAATCGATGGTGTTGACGATGCGATCCTGATTAAACAGACCGTCACATCGTCATTCCCAGGCGTAACCGTACGTAACCAGACCCTGACCGAAAGCCTCTGGATCTCTGGCGGAACCACGGGCCTTCCCGGCCCCGATCTGGGTGGATTCACGCTGTCGGATCTGGTTCTCACGGTCAACAGTTTCAGCTTTCAGCAGACCGGAACAAGTGCGTCGTTTACATACGGGTTTAAATACGAACTGTTGGGTGAGCCACTGGTCGCGCCCGTGCCGCTACCCATGGCGTTGCCGCTGTTCGCCGGCGGCCTCGGTCTTATCGGACTTTTGGGATGGCGCAGAAAACGCACAGGTAATTCGCCCCAAACAGCTTCTCAAGGCAGTCGTTTGGGATCGGTCGTCACGTGAGGGGCTGCCGTTCGCCTGGTCCGGCTGTAACTCTATTCCTTCAATCGTGTTTTGCATCGAGCTTAAAAGTGCAGGTAACAAAGAGGATCGCTTCGCATAGTCAGTATACTGTTTGCCGTGCATGAATCCCTAGAGGGGTTCATTTGCAGTGTGCTTGATGGCGAGAAAGAGAACACGACGTATCGTTTTTGTTGGGAGGACGCCATGCGTAAAAAATCAACATCATTTTGGAACTACAAGCGCCTGCCGAAATATTGGCAGTTCGGTCATCTGGCCGCCATGGCCATAGCTTTGGCGCTTGTGCTGCCTGCAGGTGTTGCTGCAGCGCCGATTTATTTTGTCAATCACAATGCAGATGCGCTCGGCAATACGGGCCCGAATGAGACGGTCGGTCCACAGGACACCCCGATTGATTACAGCTTTAACGGGGTAACGTATTTCACCGGGGCAAATACCGGCAATGTACAGGCAACCGTTAATCAGGGAACAGTCGGCATTTCCGCCAGGGCCACAAACAATGGAGGTTTCGCACCGCAGAGACAGGAGGTCGTAGCCAGTTTCACATTTGACACCATTTTTGGTTCTGTCGGAACAAATCCAATCGACGTGGCGATGAACCTGATGATAAGCGGCCAGATACTCAATCCGCCATCGTTTGTCTATTCCACCTTGGAGGTTGTCGCGGGACGGATAGGAAGTGGCATATCTTCTGGAGGCTACAGAGAATCGGCAACCGAGCCGACAATACAGAACGGGATGTTGTCCGGGTTTGTCGCTGATGGCAGTCAACAGTCGATCTCAACTGCCGTGTTCAGTGTCCCTGTGAACGTGCCCGTTCAATTGCTCCTACAGCTCAATACCATTCAACCATATGCGACCACTTCCCCATTGATTGACTTTGCAAATACGCTCACTCTGTCCACTATCGGCGATGTATTCACCATCCTTGGCGGCGAAACCATCACCGTCAACTCTGTGGATGCGGGGATAGTCAATAACCAATTTAGCTCTGCCGCCGTCGTGCCAATCCCTGCCGCGCTCCCGCTTTTCGCGGGCGGCCTCGGCCTCTTAGGACTTCTCGGCTGGCGCAGGAAGAGAGTGGCAGCAGTTGCCACCCAGGCGCTCCAGCACATGAACTGACGAGCGGAGGCAGGAGCACGTTCGTTACATTCCGTTACGGGCATGGCAATCTGGACCTTGAACACCGGATCAAGGGGTGGCCCAATTTTATTGGCGCGCATCTGTAATGGTACGTGTGCGAATTAATTGTTTTACTTTGTAGTCTTCGTTGTGCCACGATCTACTCCGCGCAGATGAAAAGGCGCCTTGGCAGCTGGATTGGAGTGTCCGCATCCATTCGTTGGATGTGTGTATTCAGAAGTAATAGTTCGAGGGTAAGGCAATGCTATTTAGCTACCCGGTATTAAATCGCAAATTCTCTTTGTTCATTGCGGCAAGCTGTCTGTTTGTCGGAATCGCCGCGAACGCCAATGCATCGTTGCTGGGACAAGACGTCACTGGTTCGCTAATTTTCGGTGGCGGGGGGGCGAATTTTTTTGATCCGGCAAATGGTTTTGGTGCACCATTTTCGAAGAATACAAGCACCACGGTAGAAATAGGTAATGATCCACCGCCGATAGTGGAATTCAGGGCGTTACTGGATGTCGGAACCACCTTCCAAGACTATAAAGCCGACTTTACCGATAACGGTTTGATCATAACAAATGACCTTACGCCTCCCGCTGGTGGCTGGACGATGAGCTTTACGAGCGCCGCTTTTGTCGGCCTGTTATTGTCGGAACTATCCGATGATTTCAATAATGGGGGCGTCGCCGCTGCACTTCTTGGTGACACGGTCACATTGGTTTGGGCGGGCTCTGATGTTCAGCCTGTCGACGCGACCGCAGAGTACAGCTTGCTGGCTGTGCAACCTGTTCCCCTCCCTGCGGCATTTCCACTCTTCGCAGGTGGCCTCGGTCTCATGGGTCTGCTCGGCTGGCGCAGGAAGCGGATGGCAGCAGCGGCAGCTTGAGGCTCCAACATAACGTTTCAGAGCGGTCCTTCGGGGCCGCTTTTCATTTGGGCGGAGAGTCTGCTTGGGGTCATGAATCGTCTTATCAAACCTGTCAAATTGACGGTGAAAAGGTATCCGTAACCGGACATCTCGCGCCCAGATTGCCCAGAACGTCTGGAGTCCCCCCCGGCTCCAGACCTATTCAGGTGAGGTGTGGCAGATGCCGAAATTTATGGCCATGAAGCCGTACGAAAACCACGGGGCGACGCCTTTTGTCATGTCCCAGCGCATCATTCTCGGCTATCATTTGAACCAGTACGAGGGGCATCTGGGAAATATCTATTTGAATCGACAGCATCGAAGGAGTGGGACATGGCGGAGAGCGTTTACAAAGTGATTGAACTGGTCGGCACCAGCACGGAGTCTTGGGAAAAGGCGGCGAAAGCGGCCGTAGAGAAGGCGGGGGAAACCCTCAGAGACCTGCGGGTCGCCGAGGTGACGGAACAAGACATGGTGCTCAAGGACGGCAAGGTAGAGGCGTTCAGGTCCAAGGTTAAGATCTCCTTCAAGTTTCAAGGCAGCTAATTTGGCAACTGAAACAACGCCGACGCGTGGATGATCGACACATCCATTGTACGGGAGCACCAACAAGCTGGCGGAGAGCTTTCCGGCTTTCATCAAGCTCGCCGCAATCCGCTGATGGCAGGGCGCCGATGAGTCCTGACCCTAGTAGTGCTCCTGGTACTCGTTGATTTCCCAGTCGGTGACGTGGCTGTGGAAACGGTCCAGTTCGGCGCGCTTTAAGGTGGTGAACAGATTCACCAGCTCATCGCCAATGGCCTCGCGGAAGACGGTGTCCGCCTCCAGATCATCCAGAGCCTTGTCGAGCGACTGGGTCAGCAGGGGATTGTTGGTATCTTCCTCGGCAAGCATCTCGCTTTGCGGTGGCAGAACGTATTCGTTCTGCAATCCGAGCAAGCCTGCGGCCAGCACCACGGCAACGCCGAGATAGGGGTTGGTCATGCCGGAGCCGGATCTCGCCTCGATATGTGCGTTGCGTTTGCCCGAGAGGATGCCGCGCACCATGGCGGTGCGGTCCTGGGCGCCCCAGCTGATGCGCGAGGGGGCGAATGTGTGGGGCTTGAGCCGGTGATAGCAGTTCGGCGTCGGTCCGAGAAACGGCGACAGCGCACGGGCATGGTGGAGAATGCCCGCCGTAAATTTTCCGCCGGCTTCGCTCATGACGTCGGGTTTGCCTTCGACCATGAACAGGTTTTCATCGGATTTGGTGTCAATCAGCCCAACATGGACATGGCAGCCGCAGCCGGACAGGTTCGGGTCCGGTTTCGACATGAAGCTTGCGATCAGGCCGGAGCGGCGGGCCACTTCCTTGATGGCATTCTTGTAGCGGAATGCCTTGTCGGCCCCGCCGACGCCGGTGGATGCCGAAAAGTTGGTCTCGAACTGGCCGGGCCCGTATTCCGCGTTGTGGGTGATGACGCCCAGATCAAGATCGACCAGATGGCCGAGAAGCTCATCGAGAAAATCACCATAGTGATTGTGCGACGTATGGAAAATGTGCAGCCCGTCAAACAGCGGCGCGCGCGTTTCGGCATTGAGGATGTAATATTCATATTCAAGACCGGAGGTGACGGTGAGACCCATGCTCGCTGCGCGGTCGATCAGCTTGCTCAGCACAGCGCGCGGTCCGAAAGCGTATTCGGTTTTGCCATCGAGCGCCGTCTGCCGGCAGATCACCGCTGCGGTCTCGGGCTTCCACGGCAGCACTTTCAAGGTCTCGAGGTCGGGGATCAGCAGGCTGTCGGCAAAGTTGGTTTCCTCGGCGATGCCGGTGCCGCCGATCACCATGTCGGCCGTGTCCAGCCCCAGCGCTCCGCCGTAGAGATTGAGACCGGAGGAGGCAAAACCTTCGAACGCGCCGATCGGCACGGTTTTCGACTTCGAGAGACCCATCAGGTCAGGAATTTCAAACCGGATGAACTTTACGCCCTTGTCGCGCAGCGCCTTTGCTTCCTTGCTGACATTGTTCTTTTTAGCCATTTGCGTTCCCCATCTCTTGCCGCTGTACGTCTGCCGGCTCGCCAGGTTTCATTGTAGAAAGCACCTTAGATAATTGAGCGGCGAGGTCTATCAGGCAGTTCCCCTCTATGCCGTGACCAGCCCGCCATCCGCAAGCAGCACGTGGCCGGTCACGTAAGACGAATCTTCCGACAGCAGGAACGACACCGGTCCGGCCATTTCCTCCGGCTGGCCCATGCGCCCCATGGGAACGTGCGACACCAGCCATTTGACGGCGTCTTCGTCATTATCGGAATTGGCGATGAAACGCATGGAAGGGCTCATCGGCAGCACTTCGATATAGCCCGGCGCAAGCGCATTGACCCTGATGCCGCGCGGCGCCAGTTCGCTTGCGAGGTAGCGGGTGAACGCCTCGAGCGCGGCCTTTGAGGCGCCGTAAAGCGAGCCGCCGGGCATCCGTCCGATCGACGCGGTCACCGATGAGATATTGACGATGCTGGCGCCCTCATTCAGGTGCGGGCTGGCCGCCTTGCAGACCCGTGCAGCACCCCCCAGATTGGTCTGCCACACGGTGTTGATGGCTTCTTCGGTAAGGTCTTCAACAAACCCGTGGCGCAGGATGCCGGCGCAGTTGACGATGCCCTGCAGGTCTCCCAGAGAAGCGCAGTGGGCGATGCAGACATCAACGGTTTCCTGATCCATGACGTTCACATGGTGGAGGAGGACACCGTCCGGCTGATCCACCGCCGGTCCGCCATTGTGCTTTGGATCGATCGCCATGTCGGCGGCGACCACGATATATCCGTCGCTCACCAGGCGCTTGTTCAACTCGCGCCCGATGCCCCCCGTGCCGCCGGTAACCAGTGCAACTTTAGTCATCTCAGGACCTCATTTTCAAATGCGTTCGAAATACCGGAAGAATTCCCAATCAGTGATGCATTCCTTTTCGTAGGCTTCCAGCTCACGGGCGTAGAAATGCGTCAGATGTGCATGCACGGCTTCGCCGAAACTCTCTGCCGCGATGGCGCTGTTGCGGAATTTTTCGATGGCCTCGCCCATGCGCAAGGGCACGGATGTCAGCTTTTCATCGAGATAGGCATTGCCGTCATAAGGTTCGGGCGCTTCGATCTTGTTCTCGATGCCGTAAAGACCGGAAGCGGTCATTGCTGCAAGCGCCAGGTAGGGATTGACGTCGGCGCCGGGGATGCGGTTCTCGACGCGGAAACTTGCGTCATGCCCGACCAGCCGGAAGGCGGCGGTGCGGTTGTCGAGGCCGACCGCAATCGCTGTCGGCGCGAAGGATTCCGGCTGCAGGCGTTTGAACGAGTTGACCGTCGGCAGATAGAGCTGGGCGAATTCGGGTGTTGCCGCGGTCAGACCGCCGAGGAAGTGACTGAACATATCGGACATGTTGGCATTGGGCCCGTCCTTGTCCCAGCCCAGCGGCGTCTTGCCTTTCGGGTCCCAGAGGCTGGCATGGATGTGGCACGACGAGCCCACCTCCTCGATGCCGACCTTGGCCATGAAGGTGGCGGACATGCCTTCGAGTGCCGCCAGTTCCTTGACCCAGGTCTTGTAGAGAATGTGCCGGTCCGCCATTTCCAGCGCTTCGGCATATTTCAGATTGATTTCCTGCTGGCCCAGTCCCCATTCCGACTTGGAAAACTCGATCTCCACCCCGGTTGCATTGATTTGTTCACGCAGGCGGCCAATGATGCCTTCATCCATTGAACTTTGCAGGATGTGATAATCGGCGCGGTACCGCGACAGGGGCGAGAGATCCTGATAGCGCTTGTCCCAGGCCTCCTGGTAGCTGTTGCGGTAGAGAAAAAACTCAAGCTCTGTTGCGCATTTCAGCGAAAAGCCGGCCTGGCGCGCCTTCTCAAGCTGCTGCTTGAGGATCACACGGGGGGCGATCGGGAGCAGTTCGCCGGTCTCCTCGTCATAAGGGTCGCAGAGAACCATCGCGGTTCGGTCCATCCACGGTACGTGGCGCAATGTGGAAAGATCGGGCAGGAAGCGGCAGTCCTGGAACCCGCGGTCCCAGTCGGTCAGGGCGTAACCGGCTTGTGGGTCCATGTCCATGTCGACGACAAACAGGTAGACCGAGCCGTGCAGTCCTTCCGCGCCAAGGCCGGCGTCCTCGAATGCCTTGGTCAATACCCGCTTGCCGACCAGTCTGCCCCACAGGTCCGGCATGGCGCACACAACTGTTTGAATGTCGTGGTCGCGCAGGAATTTTTTCGCGCGTTCCCTGTCTTTCTTTGAGATCTGTTCAGACATTGCACATCCCCTAAACCGTATCGAAGTAACGCTTGAGTTCCCAAGGCGTGGTGTTGTCGGCGAGCTGGCGCGTCCAGCCCTCCCACTCCTGCCGCCGCGACAGGGCGTAGTGCGCCACCACATCCTCACCGAATGCGGCCTTCGCATGCTGTGAGGCCTCGAACCCGGCAATCGCTTCCGGCAGACTGCGCGGCAGTGGTTTGAAGCGCTTGTCGGTGGAGGCGTTGGCGCTTGCCGGTGCGCCGGGGTCCAGCTTTGCCTTGACCCCCATGGTGCCGCCGGCGAGCATTGCTGCAATCACCAGATAGGGATTGGTATCCGCACCCGGTGCCCGGTGTTCCGCGCGTACCGCTTTCGCCGACGGCTGGGTGATGACACGAATTGCCGCGGTTCGGTTGTCGCAGCCCCAGGATGCGTTTTCCGGCGACCAGGAGCCGGCGTCCATGCGCCGGTAGGAGTTGATGTTCGGATAAAAAACCGGTGCGAAGTCGACCAGGCTTTCGACCAGACCCGCCACATAAGCGCGGCCGTCGTCGGAAAGCCCGTCTCTGGCGCCGGCAAATACCGGCTTTCCGCCACGCCACAGGCTTTGGTGTACATGGCCGCCTGCGCCCGATTCTCCCTCGCGCCACTTGGCCATGAAGGTGGCGGTCAGACCGCGCTCGCGGCACAGCTGCCGGAAATAGAGCTTGGCGCGCGCGGCCTTGTCGGCGGCTTCGAGCGGCGGTGCGTGGCCGAGAGCAATTTCCAGCATGCCGTACCCCAGTTCCGTGTGAACCGCATCGACCGACATTCCGGCACTGCCCATTCGATCCATGAATTCCTGCGCCAAGCCTCGGGTTTCAACCATCCGGACCAGGGAATATGCATTCCACATGGGGCTCAGGGGGGTCAGGTCGTGGTGCCGGGCGGAATTGGTGAGATCGTTGTCCTTCTCGAACACAAAGGCTTCGTATTCAACGCCGAAGCGGGTCTCGTATCCAAGGCCGTCCGCATCGCCGATGACCTTGCGCAGCACGGAACGCGGGGAAAGCGGGTAGGGCGATCCGTCCGGAAAACAGGCATCACAGATGACGGAAACCGTGGCGTCCGTGCCGGGCAGGGGAACGACCGTATCCGGATCCGGAATTGCGAACATGTCGGGAAAGCCGTTGGCGAACGAGCTGTGCTCGGATTCGAACACATCGTCCGCGACGGTCAGGCCATAGAGAATGGTGCAGAAGGCGCTGCCGGTATCGGACAGTCCCTTGTCAAGCGACACCAGCTTTCCGCGCAAGCCGCCATCCATGTCCGGGGTTTCAATCTGGGCGTACTTCACGCCTTCCTTTGTCAGGCGCTTGTTCAGTTCGGCCAGCCGTTTTGAACGCTCCTTGCGGTTCGTCATAGATCCTCCTTTGCGCTACGGACGGCGGATCCGCCGATGCGTTCCGGCTTCTTGTGGCCGACGCGGGCGTAGACCTCTTCCGGGACATCGTGTGGATCCCGGTAGACCCACCACGTGCACTGCGCACCGCTGCGGGCCTCGGGCCACGATGGCGGATCGACCACTCGGGCCGGATAGCCGAACATCCGAATTGGTTCCAGCTCCATCGCGGCACAACAATGAGCGCAATAATAACAAATGCCGGTGCGGTTCCAGGCCCAGTCGTGCTTGTCGCGGGTGACACCGAAACTGTAGGGCGGATCCATGCGCGGACCGACGCCGTCATCGGGATCGGCCTGGTAGGTCCGCCCGCCGCTGCCGCAGGGCGCAAACCGGAAGCCGATGCGGTGGCCCTCGTCGATGAACTCGATGTCGCCGCGGCGGCCCGGCCCGCTCAGATGGCCGCGCAGGGCCTCCGCCATGATCTGAACCAGCAGTTCGAATGACGTCTCCCAGGGCGTGTTCTCGACGTCATAGCGCTGGTAAAGCGCGTAGGAGGGCGCAAGGAGCAGGTCCCAAAGCGGTCCAATCCGGCTTTCCCCCAACTGTTCAGCAGCGAAGGTGATGAGAAAGCAGAGCCAGTCATGCTTGCGGTCGTGGGTCAGGCGCCATGTCAGGCGGGCTGCTTCCAACACTGCCGGTGCACTGTCCGTATCCTTCGACAGACAGGCGGCGGCGAATTTATCGATCAGGCC
>JAJFHM010000328.1 GCA_021775625.1 Hyphomicrobiales bacterium
CCGGCCCCCTTGGGGACGGCACTTCCACGGCGTACCCCGTGCCTTCCCAGAAGACGCGAACACCCGGACAAAGCGGTTCCATATGAACGTGAAACGATCTAGCCCCTTTTATATGCATACGGAACCGTTTGATGACGGCAAAATGAGCTCGCTCGGTAACGCGGGTATTCTGACCATGATCCTCAACATGAAAACATCCCGCTCTAAATCAGGGCAGCAGACATGCAAAATTCCCCGCCGGATCATGGCGGCGAACTCTAACCTTCGATCAAAACAGGTTTACGGAATTATCGGCGGCCTTTGCCGGGTGCCAGGCCTTCGCGCTGGGCGCGCTTGCGCGCCAGCTTGCGGGCGCGACGGATCGCTTCCGCTTTTTCACGGGCCCTCTTCTCGGATGGCTTCTCGTAATAATTGCGAAGCTTCATCTCGCGGAAGATGCCTTCACGCTGCATCTTCTTCTTCAGCGCCTTAAGCGCCTGATCGACGTTGTTATCTCTAACCAGTACCTGCACTAGGGTCTCCACTCCTATCCAAAGGGTCAATGTGGTGATCGAAACTATGCGGTGAAAGTTAATCCGGTGCAAACGATCGCCCGTCTGCGACACGTTCATCGCCTACGTTGGGTGCCTCTCTAACAAAACGCGTCTGTCTTGTCCACACACGAAGCGCGTTTTGTTGCATTAAGATGGCTTTGTTGCGGCTGGTTTTAGTCGTCCTTAGGCTCCATTGGCACCGCGTCGGCGCGGGCCTGCCGCCAATCCGCCAGGCGATTGTCAAGATCCGCATCGCTAAGGGCTAGAACCGCCACGGCCAGCAATGCCGAATTGACCGCGCCGGCCTTGCCGATGGCAAGTGTTCCGACCGGGATGCCACCGGGCATCTGTACCATGGAGAGCAATGAATCCTGTCCGCCCAGAGATTTGGTCTCGATGGGCACGCCGAAAACCGGCAGCCTCGTCATCGCCGCCGTCACGCCGGCAAGATGTGCAGCGCCGCCCGCGCCTGCGATCACGACCTTGATGCCACGCTCCTTCGCGGTCGCCATGTAGTCCACCAGGCGGCTTAACGTGCGGTGCGCTGATATGATCTTGCACTCGTGCGGCACCTGGAGTTCATCCAGAGTGGTCGATGCGTTTTTCATTGTGGGCCAGTCCGACTGACTGCCCATGATTATGGAAACCTGTGGATTGCTCATGGGGCCGACCCCTCCCTGAATTCTCGACTGCCAAGGTTCATTTCCGCCGTTCTGTGGTGTACATCCCACCCTAGGCAGCGGCAAAAGTAAATTCGCCTCGCTGTGGCGAGGCGTCACATGCGGATACCAAATCCGTCATTTGACAGTATACTTGCCGTGATTCGACGTCGAGCGCACCGTATTTTGAGATGCGGAGGGCGGAGACCGCAATGAAAATTGGCGAAACACCACGGGTGACGGGGCCGGCCTCGGTGAAGGGCCGGGCTTCGCGCGATCAAGTGCCAACTCCGGAACAGGCCGGACGGGCAACGCGTGATTCAACGTCTATCATGGGAATTCCGGCCGAGGAGCTGACGCCGCGGGTGCAACAGGCGGTCATGACCCTGATGGGCGAGGTCGACCGCCTGAAAAACGATCTGGAAAAATCAAAACAGCGCGCCCGTGACGCGGAGGACCTGGCGGACCAGGACCCGCTGGTGCCGGTTCACAATCGCCGGGCGTTCGAGCGTGAGCTTGAGCGCATCATGTCCTACGTCAAACGCTATGGCGGCACAGCCAGTTTGGTGTTTGTCGATCTGGATCACTTCAAGAACATCAATGATGTTCATGGCCATGCGGCGGGAGATGCTGTCCTGCATGCGGTCGCCGAACTGCTTGTTGAGAACACCCGGCAATCGGATCTGGTGGCGCGAATCGGTGGCGACGAATTTGCCGTCCTGCTCATGCAGACACCGCTGAGCCTGGCGCGCGACAAGGCAGACACCGTGCTTGCCCTGATTGCGGAACTCATGGTGCCGTTCGAAGACAAGGTGTTGAAGCTTTCTGCGTCGGCGGGTGCTGCTTCGCTGGAGGAGGGCTCCGACGCTGCCGCTGTTATGGCGGAAGCTGATCGCGCCATGTATGAGCAAAAAGGCAGACTGCGGTTCGACTGAAACGCTCTAGATCGTTTCACGTTCATATGGAATCGCTTTGACCAGGTTTTCACGTCTTCTGGCAAGGCACGGTCCACGCCGTGGTCTGGCTGACCACAAGTGGGCCGTAACGCAGTCAAAAGGCGTGAAAACCCGGCCTTCGGTGGTCCAAATCCGCCCGTCGGCCGCGTTGCGGAGCTTGCCCGATGCACCACATCGCGCTTCGCACCGCGCCTTGCCGGATGAACCGATTTGGACCATCAAACGGTTCCATATGAACGTGAAGCGATCTAGGCGATGATGTCCGGCAGAAGCTGGTCCTCGATTTCCGATATTTCGTCTTTCAGCAGCAACTTCTGCTTCTTCAGGCGGCGAAGGCGCAGTTGATCGCCGGTTCCGGAATTGACCAGGCTGTCGATCGCCGCATCGAGATCGCGGTGTTGCTCACGCAGCTCTGTCAGCTGTTGTTTGAGCTGTTCCTTATCAGTGTCTGTCATCAAGTGCCTCGCTCATCCGCTCGAGGAATAGGAGCAATGGCGTCCATTTTGCCGCAAAGCGCCGCCGTGGCCAAGTCCTTAGAGCGCTTCATGTTCATACGCTTGCCATGTGAGTGATAGTTTCCACAATCCTGGCGGCTCAAGTCGACAAACCGTCATCGCTGTGTCACACTCCAGTTTGTCCGATCATTGGAAATCTGAGGAGCGTGCACATGGGCACTGAAGCGCATCTTGCTGAACTCACGGAAAAGCATAGTGCGCTGGAGGCCGAAATCGAAACAGAGATGGAACGGCCTCTCGCGGATACCCTTAAACTGACTGAATTGAAGCGCGAAAAACTGCAAGTCAAAGAAGAATTGACGCGGCTTCAGGATGACAACGAGCAGGTGGCCTGAAGGCCCCGCCATCACTCAAGTTCACGGCCGCGCGCTCGGTTTGAGACGTGCGGCTTTTTTTTGCCTTGCGTGGCAGGCGTTCGAATCAGAATCGGAATGTGATGGACATAAAGGTCCCGGAAACGGTTGAGGCATGGAACGCTGCCGGTGCGGACTACCTGCCTGGAATCCTGGGGATAGAGATTGTGCAGATGGAGCGGGACGAAGTTGTGGCGGAACTTGAGGTCACCACCGCAGGCAAGGCGTGGCACGGCTTCCTGCATGCCGGCACGGTGGTCGCCCTGGCGGACACGGCCTGCGGCTATGGCACCCTGAACAGCCTGCCTGAAGGTGCTGCAGCCTTCACAACGATCGAACTCAAGAGCAATCACATCGGAACCGCCCGTTCAGGGCGGGTGAGCTGCACCGCCAGGCCGGTGCATCGCGGGCGCACCACCCAGGTGTGGGACGCGGCCGTGACAGCGGAGGAAACCGGCAAGACGATTGCGCACTTCCGCTGCACGCAGATGATCCTGTGGCCGGCTGACTGATGGATTCCGGTTCACAGCTCCGCGGCCAGGTCACGCAGCTTGAATTTCCGGATCTTAAAGGTTGAGGTCTTGGACCGAATGACGGTGTCGGCTCTTAGATCGCTTCACGTTCATATGGAATCGGTTTGACCGGGTTTTCACGCCTTCTGACTGCGTTACGGTCCACTTGTGGTCAGTCAGACCACGGCGTGCACCGTGCCTTGCCGAGCGAACCGATTTGGACCATCAAACGGTTCCATATGAACGTGAAGCGATCTATGCCACCCAGAATGCTTTTTCCAGATCCTCGAACTCAGATGCCTGGCCCTCATATTTGTTGCGGCCGAGTTCCAGCACGTAGACATAATCGGCGATCTTCAGGGCCTGGCGGATTTCCTGATCGACCAGGAGGATCGTAATGTCATCGAGCGACGTCAGGGCGGTCAACATGTCATAGACCTCCTGCGACAGCATTTTCGACAGCCCGGCAGTCGGCTCATCGACCAGCAGAACTTTCGGATCGGCCATCAAGGTGCGGCCGATCTCGACCATGCGCTGCTGGCCGCCGGACAATTCGCCGGTGATCTGCTTGCGCTTTTCCTTGAGGATCGGAAACCGCTCGAAATTGGCCTCGATTTTCTCGCGCACCTGCTTCTTGTCGCGCCGGAAGGTCCAGCCGCCGAGTTCAAGGTTCTCTTCCACCGAC
>JAJFHM010000329.1 GCA_021775625.1 Hyphomicrobiales bacterium
CAGTTGAAAAGCCGTGTTTGTACTGGCCTGTTTCCGGACCGTCGGTGAAGGCCGCCGGACGGACAATGGTCCAGTCCAGATTGCTCGCCATGGTCATTGCCTCCTGGCGCGCGTGATCCGCGAATGCCGGCCGCAGCAACAATCCGAACATGATGTATTTCCAGAAGAAGTTCAGGTGCACGGCACTATCTCCGGCGCCCAGCGTCGATTGGCAGATGAACCTTTTGACGCTGTGACGGTGCATGGCTTTGATGATGTTGGCTGTTCCTGCTGCGCGAACGGCTCCCTTTCGTCCGGCACCGAGAGCGCACAGAACGGCTGTTTGCCCCTGAACGGCGGCGGCCACCGCCTCGCCGTCGAAAACGTCGCCCACAACACTGCGCAGGTTCGGGTGGGTTTGTTCGAGCCCTGTGGCATTGCGCGTGAACGCCGTGACCTTGTGGCCCGGCGCGCAGGCCTGATCGACCAGATGGCGGCCGACGGAACCGGTCGCGCCGAAAATGATAATGTTCATGGTGGTTTTCCCGTAAGTTGCTTGACACTGTGTCAATTGACATTCCTTCAAGTGGGCGCTACTTGACACCATGTCAAGTGCAAGCCCCGATACCCGCACCAAAATACTTCAGGCGACCTGGCGTTTGATGGAGCAGCAACCGGGCCAGGGCGTACGGATGTCCGACATTGCCAGGGCCGCCGGCATTTCGCGTCAGGCGGTTTATCTGCACTTCCCGGCGCGGGTGGACCTGTTGATCAGCACAACCCAATATGTGGACCAGGTGCTGGATGTGGACGGGCGCCTTGCGCCGGTTCGAAATGCCGCCACAGGCATTGAACAGATGGACCGGCTCATTGCGTTCTGGGGCGATCACGTGGAAAAAATTTACGGTGTTGCCCGAGCGCTGCTTGCCATGCGGGAGACCGATGCTGCTGCGGCAAGTGCGTGGGACGAGCGTATGAGCGCGGTGCGCGACGGGTGCCGGTCGGTGTTCGAAGCTTTGCTCCGGGACCGGCAACTATCCGATGACTGGTCGGTTGAAACCGCAACCGACATGTTGTGGGCCATGTTGTCGGTGCGCACCTGGGAACAGCTCACTGCCGAGTGCGGCTGGAGTGCGGATGACTATGTGGAGCGCATGCAGCTTCAGGCGCGCCTGACATTTGTCAAAGTGTAGAGCATTTTCCGACACGAATGCGTAACCCGCACTGGTGCGGTGCCTCGAAAGCCGGTCGGCACTCAGGCGTATTGCACCGCCACCCGCCCGACCTTTTCGCGCGCTATAATCAGTTTCATGATCTGCGCGGTACCGTCGCCGATTTCCAGGCCCATGACATCGCGCAGGCGCTGCTGGTGTGCCAGATCCTTGGTCCAGCCATAATGGCCGAACGTGAGAAGACACTGGTGGATGGCGTCGAACGACGCTTTGGGCGCGGCAAATTTTGCCATGGCCGCCTCGGTTGTGTGCGGCGCTCCGGCATCACGCAGGGCCAGGGTCAGGTAACTGAGCTGGCGGGCTGATGTCACAGCGGTTTCCGCCTCCGCCAGCGGGAAGGTCACTCCCTGAAACTGCGCCAGGGGCGTGCCGAAAGCTTCGCGCTCCTGGATATAGGCCCAGGTTTCGTCCAGCGACGCCTGGGCCGGGGCCACGCATTGCAGTCCGATCAGGGCGCGGGAATAATCAAATCCCTGCATGACCTGAACGAAACCGGCATTCTCGTCTCCCATGAGGCAGTCGGCGGGGATTTTGACATTGTCGAAGAAGATCGAGCCACGACCGACGATCTTGCTGCCAACATCGTCGAACCGGGTGGTTGAGATGCCCGGTTCCGACATGGGGACGAAAAACGCACTGACACCGCGGGCGCCTGCATCCTTTTCGCCGGTGCGGGCAAACAGCACGATGGCGTCGGCCTGATCGGCCAGAGAGGTTCCGGTCTTCTCGCCATTCAGCACATATCCGTTGCCGGTTTTCTCCGCCGAAAGCTGCAGGTTCGCCGCATCCGACCCGCCGCGCGGCTCGGTGAGACTGAGCCCCAGCAGAGCCTCGCCGCTGGTGACTTTGGGCACCCACTCCCTGGCAATGTGTGCGGCGGCATTGCGGGCCACGATGCCGCCGACCAGCGATCCGAGAAGTTGCACATAGCCGACGTTCATGTCGCCATAGGAAATCGCCTCAATGATGAGGCCGGTGGTGGTGCCCGATGCCCCGAATCCGCCGAACGCCTCCGGCATGTCGGGAGCGATGAGACCCAGTGAGCCCATTTCCTTCACCAGGCCGCGGTCTATGCGGTCCACGCCGTCGCGTTCCATATAGCCTGGCGCCACGCGCTCGCGCACAAAGCGTTCTGCGGTTTCACGGATCGTGCGTTGTTCGTCGGTCAAAGTGGCAAGCATTGTCGTGCTCCATCAACTTTTTGTCACGAATGTGTAACCCACACTGGTGCGGCGATGTCACAGCAAATACATTCATGACCTAAACACCCGATCATCCCGGAGCGGAGAAGGCCTGTGTGCGAACTGTTTGCCATGTCGTCGCGTGAGCGCTCGTCCGTGAATTATTCCCTCAACGAATTTGCCAAGCATGGCGGGCTCACCCATCGCAACCGCTCAGGCTGGGGGATTGCCTACTATCACGACCGCGATGCGTTTCTGGTCAAGGAACCGGAGCCGGCGCATGACAGTCCGTGGGTCAGATTTGTGGCCGAGCAGAACCTGGAAAGCCGTTTCATCATTGCCCATGTGCGCCTGGCAACCGTGGGCGCGCCGACGCTGGAGAACACACATCCGTTTCGCCGGGCGCTTGGCAGGCGGGTGCACGTGTTTGCCCATAATGGCACCCTGAAGGGGTTGCACGATGACTTCGGTTCAATGCCGTTGCTGCGTGTCCCAGTGGGTGATACGGATTCTGAACTCGCCTTCTGCCTGCTGCTGGAGCGCATGGCGCCGCTGTGGAACAACCAGGCGCACGAACCGGACGTTCTCGACCGGTTTGAGGTTTTCGCAGAATTTGCTGCGGACATGCGCGCCCGGGGCAGTTCGAATTTTCTGTATTCCGATGGCGATGCGCTCTTCGTCCATGCCGACAAGCGCATCTATGAAGAAGGCGAAGGTTACAGTGACCCGCGCCCGCCGGGCCTGAGTGTGCGCAATTGCGTGGCCTGCCAGATCGGTCCAGAGTTTGCCTGTGACGGGCTCAAGATCGGCATGACCGACCAGCACTCCATGCTGTTTGCCTCGGTGCCGCTGGATGACGCGGGGTGGGAGCCGCTGCCGGAGGGTGTCGCCATTGTCGCCCGCGATGGCGAGGAAATTGCCCGGCGGGAAACCTAAAGACTTACATCTCCAGCCAGATGGTGATGGGGCCGTCATTGGTGAGCGACACCTGCATGTCGCCGCCAAACTCGCCGGTTTCGACACTCACGCCATGCTCGCGGACGAAATCGCAGAACCGCTGGTAAAGCGCGTTGCCCTCGTCGGGTGGGGCGGCGGCGGAAAATCCCGGCCGGTTGCCGCGAGAGGTGTCGGCAGCAAGGGTGAACTGGCTGACCACCAGACAGGATCCGCCGATGTCGAGGATCGATTTGTTCATCTTGCCGGCGTCATCGGCGAAGATCCGCAGGTTGACGACTTTTCTGGCAAGCGCCCGGGCATTGTCTTCATTGTCGCCGCCCATGGCGCAGACGAGGACCATGAGACCCTGGCCGATGGCGCCGATGGTTTCACCGCCGACATCCACTCTCGCCTCGGTGACGCGTTGTATCAGACATCTCATCGCGGAATTCTCTCTCAGCCCGGCTGCGGGCGCATTCTAGGGATAGTTGGGCCTGGAGAGAAGCGCTCTTGCCGGCCGGGTTGAAGCCTTCACTGAAACCTGCGAGTGTCGGGACAGGGGAACCTTATCCGGACAGCGGGAAAGACAAAAATCATGAGGCGACTTTCGACGCCTGGCCCGCTGGGGCTGACCGGGTTCGGCGTGACTTCGACGCAGATCGATCGCCCGTGGCCTCGGATCCCGGCGGCTGACGCCTGAAACATGGTCTGATTGCGGACCACGAAGCACCGGGAGACCTGCCCTGAAACAGACATGGTCCGGATTGCCGGGAAGCGCCCGGGGCATTGTGCTGATGGCGCTTTCGACGGTCGCCTTTTCGGTCATGCACGTGATCATCCGTTACATTTCGGATGATATTCACCCCTTCCAGATCGCATTTTTCCGGAATTTTTTCGGCCTCATCGTGTTTATGCCGTGGATTGTCCAGAACGGTCTCGGGATTTTTCGTACCGAACGGCTTTCCCTGCATATGTTGCGGTCGGGCCTGAATGTGGTCGCCATGTTCATGTTCTTCACCGCCCTGTCGTTGTCTCCCATCGCCCGCGTCACCGCACTCGGCTTCACGGCGCCGATCTTTGCAGCGCTGGTCGGTGTGGTTCTCCTGAGGGAACGGTTCTATCTGCGGCGGTGGACCGCGCTCTTGCTGGGCTTCATCGGCACCCTGGTGATCCTGCGGCCGGGGATACTGGCGATCGACCTTGGTTCGATGCTGGTTCTGGGATCGGCTTTGCTCTGGGGCATCACGTTGATCGTCATCAAACTGCTCAGCCGCACCGAATCCAGCATCACCATTACGGCCTATATGAACCTCCTTCTCGCCATTTTGGCCTTCGTGCCGGCCCTGTATGTCTGGACCATGCCGTCGTGGGAAGGGTGGATATGGCTCATGGTGATCGCCATATCGGGCACGGTCGCACAGGTCGGCCTGGCGCAATCGCTGAAGGAAGCGGATGCCAGCACAGTGATGCCGCTGGACTTTCTCAAACTGATCTGGGTGGCGATCTTGGGCTACCTGCTGTTTGCCGAGACGGTCGATTTCTTCACCTGGATCGGCGCGGCGATCGTGCTCGGATCGAGTGTCTACCTGGCCTATCGTGAAACGCAGATATTGCGAACCTGAACCTGTCAGGACAGCGCCTGTTCAAGGTCGGCGATGAGATCACTGCACAGCTCGATGCCAACCGACAGCCGCAGCAGACTTTCGGTGATGCCCAACGCATCGCGCTGTTTCTTGGGCACTATCTTGTGGGTCATGCTGGCGGGGTGCTGCACGAGGCTTTCAACGCCACCAAGGCTGACCGCAAAGGCAAATAGGTTCATTTTCTGTGCGACCCTGTTGGCGCGGGCCTCGCCCCCTGAAACCTCAAAACTCATGAGCGATCCATAGCCTTTCATCTGCCGTGAGGCGATGGCGTAACCGGGATGATCGCCAAGGCCTGGAAAGTTCAGCCGCTCAATTCCAAGGCGGCCTTGATTGCCCTTCAGGAATGCCGCGATTTGTGCGGCATTCTCCAAATGGCGATCCATGCGAACGGGCAGGGTCTTGAGTGATCTCAGCAGGGTCGAACAGCTGATTGGATCGAGAACCGCGCCGACGGAATTCTGCAGGAACCGCAAGCGCTCGACTACGGTGGTCTCCAGATGCGGAGAGGCGGCAACGACGCCGGCCAGCAGATCGGAATGGCCGTTGAGGAATTTCGTCGCCGAATGCAACACCAGATCGATACCCATCTCAATCGGCCGCTGGCAATAAGGCGAGGCGAAGGTGTTGTCGCAGACCGTTGTCACGCCGGCTGCGCGGGCAATGGCCGACACGGTTTCCACATCGACAATTTCAAGCAGCGGATTGGAGGGGGTCTCGAACCACATCATTTTGGTCTGCGGTGTCATTGCGGCTTTCACGGCCTCGATGTCCGAGAAGTTGACGGATTTGACCAGCAGACCGGCTGAGCGCGATTTCACATGGGTGAACAGCCGATAGATCCCGCCGTAAAGATCGTGATGCACCAACACTTCAGATCCTGCATCAAGCAGCTCGGTGATTGTGGCTGCCGCGGAAAGGCCGGTCGGAAAGGCAAGTGCCGCCTGTGCGCTCTCAAGGTCCGCAAGACAGGCTTCCAGCACATCACGAGTCGGGTTCTTGGCGCGCGAGTACAAGTAACCCTTGTTCTCGCCGATCCCGTCCTGTGCGAATGTGGATGTCGTATAGATCGGCTGAACAACAGCGCCGGTCAGCGGACAGGGCGACTGTCCGGCATGGATTGCCCGCGTTTCAAATCCCAACTGGTTCGATTTCGTCGCCATTATGCTCTGCCTCTCTGGTGTTCCGACAGAACCGGCTATTGCCGCGCGATGCCTGATTTGCCGCCGCGCAGCACGAACTTCTGAACCTTGCCTGTCGCCGTCCGGGGCAGGTCATCGACAAAGCTCACCCACTGCGGCGTCTTGAAGTGGGCGAGCCTGTTGCGCACGTGAAGCTTGAGGTCGTCTTCGCTGGCATCGCTCCCTTCCTTGAGGATGACGAAGGCATGGGGTGCCTCGCCCCATTTTTCGTGGCTCATACCAACCACCGCGACTTCCTGCACCGCGGGGTGCCCCAGGAGACAGCCTTCGACCTCAACGGAGGAGATGTTTTCGCCACCGCTGATGATGACATCCTTGAAGCGGTCGCGGATTTCAACGAACCCGTCCGGATGGACGACCGCGGCATCGCCGGAGTGGAACCAGCCGTCCCTGATCGCCGCATCGGTTGCTTCCGGATCGTTGTAGTAACCCTTCATGACCACGTTGCCACGCACGGTGATCTCGCCGAGGGTTGCGCCGTCCTGTGCGACCTCGTTGCCGTCTTCATCGACGACCCGAAGCTCGCCCGAGCTCACCAGTTCGACACCCTGGCGCGATTTAATTCGGGCGCGGTCCTCGACGGAGAGGTTTTGATGCTCGGGCCGGGGCTCGCAAAAGGTGATGAGAGGGGCGGTTTCGGTGAGCCCGTAGACATGGGTCAGATCCCATCCCAGTTCGCGCTCGACCAGCTCGATGGTCGCAGCCGCAGGCGGGGCGCCTGCGGTGAACAGGCGAACGCCGCGCGGCGCGCCGGCGCGCAGCTCATCCGGTGCATTGGCGATGGCGATCAGCACCGTTGGTGCAGCGCAGAACATGGTGATGTTCTCTTGCCTGATAAGCTTGTAGATGAGTTCCGGTTCCACCTTCCTGAGGCAGACATGCGCCATGCCGCGGGCGGTGTTGATCCAGGTGAACGTCCAGCCGTTGGCGTGGAACATCGGCAAAGTCCACAGATAACGGTCGGCCGGTGTCAGGTGGTGATGGGCGAGGGTGCCGAGAACGTTGATGGTGGCGTTGCGGTGGGTGATCATCACGCCCTTGGGCCGCGCCGTGGTTCCGCTGGTGTAATTGATGGTCAGGAGATCGGTCTCGGCGATGTCGACCGGGTCAAATTCGGGCGAATGCGCTGCCAGCGTTGCCTCGTAGTCGATCCAGCCGGCTTTCCCGCCTTCCAGCGCAACAAAACATTCAACGCCCTCAAGCCTGTCCCGAATGCCGTCAATGGCGTCGAAATAATCCGGATGGGCGCAGACGATCTTGGCGCCGCAATGGTTGATGATGTAGTCGAAATCATCCGGCAGGAGGCGGTAATTGATCGGCACCAGTACCGCACCGATCTGCGGCACCGCGTAATAGGCCTCGAGATGCGAATGGGTGTTGGGCGCGATATAGGCAACCCGGTCGCCATGCCCCACGCCGAGGTCCTGAAGCGCCGACGACCAGCGGTCGCAGCGCTCCAGAAACTGCGCGTAGGTGAAACGCAGATCGCCATCGACGACGGCTTCTCGTTCGGCATAGAGACGGCGCGCACGCCGGGCGAATTCCATGGGGGTCAGCGCTATTTCCATGATGTGGTGGTTCCTAACCGGATGGTGATCAGGGCGATCCAGGGAAAAGTTGTGAATTTCTCCAGGCGCGCCCGACATTTCGTCCCCCGAAACTAGCGAAACAGGACTTTGACGTCATCTACTTTGGACCGGAACTGTTGATGAAAATTCAGTCAAACGGCAGGCCGACGTAGTTTTCCGCAAGCGACATCGACGCCGCGGCAGAGCCTGTCACATACTCGATCTCGGAGACCTGCAGGCGGCGCTCATAAGGTGTGCTTTCGGGGAAAGTGTGCAGCATGGACGTCATCCACCAGGAAAACCGCTGGGCGTTCCAGATGCGCCTGAGGCAGGTCGTGGAATAGTTCTCGAGCAGGCCGGTGCGGCCCGCCTTGTAGAATTCAATCAGTGCGCGGTAGAGAATGCGTACATCCGCCACGGCGAGGTTAAGCCCCTTGGCGCCGGTTGGCGGCACGATATGCGCCGCGTCACCGGCGAGGAACAGAGCGCCGTGGCGCAACGGTTCGGCCACAAAACTGCGCAGGGGAGCGATGCTTTTCTCGATGGAGGGAGCGTCTTTGAGGTGTGCTGCAACTTTCTCGCCGCCGCGGTGGCGCAACTCTTCATAGATGCGCTCGTCGGGCCACTCAGCGAGATTTTCATCGGCCGCACATTGAAGGTAGAGGCGGCTCGTCGCCGGTGACCGCATCGAAAACAACGCGAAGCCACGTTCTGAGTGCGCGTAGATGAGTTCATCGGAAACCGGAGGCTGTTCGACCAGGATGCCGAGCCAGCCAAACGGATAAACCCGCTCGAATGTCTGGATACGGTCTGGCGCAAGCGATGCCCGGCAGACACCGTGATAGCCATCGCAACCGGCAATGTAATCGCAATGAACTTCCAGGCTCTCGCCGTTGCTGGTGTAGGTGATGTGCGGTTTGTCCGTGTCGAAATCGTGGATGGCGACATCCTTTGCCTCGAACACCGGACCGTTGCCCGCTTCATCAAGGGCGCGGTTGAGGTCGTGCACGATTTCGGTCTGACCCCAGATCGTCAGGTCGCGGCCGGTAAGGTCGAGAATATCGATGTGCCGGTATTTGCCGTCGAAGGCGATTTCGATGCCGCCGTGGGTCATCTTCTCCCGCTCCATGCGGTCTGCCACCTGGGCCTCGTGAAGCAGCTCGACGGTCCAGGGTTCCAGCACGCCGGCGCGAATGCGGGCTTCGCAATAGGCGCGCGACTGTTTCTCGAGCACCACAGTGTCAATGCCGTTGAGACGCAGCAACTGCGACAACATCAGGCCGGCTGGGCCCGCCCCGACAATTCCGACCTGTGTGCGCATAGTCCCTCTTATTCGCGACCCGGTTTGACAAGTGTTGGCGGTTGGCGGCACTTGACTGCCGATAGATTGTATTATGTCACTGCAGAATGGCTTTGAACCGGGAGACTGTCTAGTTTCTGCGAGACGGATCGATAGCTATGGCATTAGATTTCCGTCTCGTAACACTTGGGTACAGTGATGGACACGCCGAAAACCTTCAATCCCCGCGACTGGGACACCCAACCGGCCTATATCGTGCCGGAGTACAAGTCGACGCTGCTGCGCGGGCCGACAAAGCCCCTGATCCCGATCGCGCAATCGCTCTCGGAGCTGACCGGCCCGGTTTATGGCCATGATGTGCTGGGCGCGCTGGACCACGACCTCACGAAGAACGGAGCCAAGGACGCCGCGCCACAGGGCGAACGCATCGTGGTGACGGGACGGGTGCTGGACGAGAACGCGTGTCCGGTGCCGGATACGTTGATCGAGATTTGGCAGGCCAATGCGGCAGGCCGCTACATTCATGTGGTCGATCAGCATGAGGCGCCGCTGGACCCCAACTTCTTTGGCGGCGGGCGCTGCGTTACCGACGCGGAGGGCAAATACAGGTTCTATACGCTGCGTCCCGGCGCCTATCCATGGGGCAATCATCACAATGCATGGCGGCCGAGCCATATCCACCTGTCGCTGTTCGGCCCGGCCTTCGCAACACGTCTGGTGACCCAGATGTTTTTTCCCGGAGATCCTCTGCTCGATCTCGATCCGATCTATCTCGGCACTCCCGAAGACGCGCGCGGCGGACTGGTCGCGAAATTCGACATCGGCGTCACCGAACCTGACTTTGCGCTCGGCTATGTGTTCGACATCATCTTGCGCGGGAGCAGCGCCACGGCGATGGAGAGCTGAATACCAATGGCGCTGAAACAGACACCCTCGCAAACCGTCGGCCCGTTCTTTGCCTACAGCCTGACGCCGCAGCAATACGGCTATCCGATGTCGAGCATCGCTGACGGTGCGATGCGGGATGGCGATACGCAAGGCGAAGCGATCCGGGTGGAGGGACGGGTGTTCGATGGCGAAGGGGCGGTCATCGGCGATGCAATGATCGAGCTTTGGCAGGCGGATGCTCAAGGGCGCTATGGGCATCCTGCCGATCCCCGGGGATCGAACTCAAACTTCACCGGATTTGGCCGTTTCGGGACCGGTACGGATGCCCGATCGCGCTTCGTGTTCGACACGGTCAAGCCTGGCGTCATCGCAGATGGCCATGCCCCGCATATCAACGTGGCTGTGTTCATGCGGGGTTTGCTGACGCATGCATACACCCGCATCTATTTTTCCGATGAGGGACCCGCCAATGCAGCCGACCCGGTACTTTCCAAGGTGCCGGCCGCGCGCCGTGACACCCTGATCGCGACGCGAAGCGGTGATGGAGACGCGGTCTATCGTTTCGACATTCATATGCAGGGCACACAGGAGACGGTGTTTTTCGATGTCTGAATTTGTGCTG
>JAJFHM010000330.1 GCA_021775625.1 Hyphomicrobiales bacterium
CGCAGCCTGGCTTCTTCCTCAATCACATAATCGCGCGTAATCGGCAGCGTGTCCTGATGCTTTGTCATCTGGATCTGGAAGATATTCAGGATGTGGTGACGGAACGAGACTTCCGAGCCTGCCAGATAGAATTCCCACATCCGGCAGAACCTCTCATCGTATATATCCTTCGCCTTGTCCCAGTGATCGACAAACCGCATCCGCCATTCACGCAATGTCTGCGCATAGTGAAGCCGCAGCACTTCCACATCGCACACATAAAGCCCGGATTGCTCGACCACGGGCTGGACTTCCGAGAGCGCGGGGATATAGCCGCCGGGAAATATGTACTTTTTGATCCATGCACTCGTCGCGTTTGGCCCCAGCGGCCTGCCGATAGAGTGCAGTACCGCGACGCCGTCATCCGTTAGAAGTTCGCGCACCTTGCGGAAAAATTCCGGGTAGTGGTTGATCCCCACATGCTCGAACATGCCGACGGAAACGATCCGGTCGAACTTTTCGCTGAGCAGCCGGTAGTCAAGCAGCCGGATGTCGACTCTGTCCTCAAGACCACGGTTGCTGATCCTTTGGCGCGACAGTTTGTGTTGTTCTTCGGACAAGGTTACGCCGACCACCTCCACATCATAAACCTCAGCCAGATAGAGCGCGAGCCCACCCCAGCCCGAGCCGATGTCGAGCACGCGCATGCCCGGACGCAGGGCCAGTTTGGCTGCAATATGACGCTTCTTGGCCAACTGCGCATCTTCGAGAGACTGGTCAGGGCGTTCGAAATAGGCGCAGGAATACTGCCGGTCCCGGTCAAGAAACAGATCATAGATTTCACCCGACAGGTCATAGTGGTGCGCAACATTTTTCTGCGCCCGGCCAACCGGATTCATCCCGACCATGCGTCTCGCAAACATCCGTATTCTGTCAACGAAGGTCCAACTCTTTGGCTGACCGTAACCGGGTTGCGATACCATGAGAGCGAGCAAATCGTAAATCGATCCGCGCTCCATCACCAAGGTCCCGTCGGTGTAGGCTTCACCGGCAAACAGATCCGGGTGAACCGCCAGTTTCCAGTAAAGCGATGGGTCGGTAAGGCGGACGCACACTTGCGGTCCGGTTCCATCACCGAATGCATGCCTGGCGCCATCTGCCGCGATGAGTGTCAGGTCGCCTGTCTTGACCCTGTCATTCAAGTAGCGGCGAAGAAAGGAAAACATAGCCCATTCTCCTCAAGCCCCCAATTCGCGGTGCCCAATTAAACTATCACACTTGTAGCGGGTCAACTTTGGATACAATTGATCAGGATCAACGCATGAAGCGGAATGATAGCTGCATTCCGTGAGTTCACATGATCGAAATGTGCTCTATTGCTTGTCTCTTGGTTGCCTCAACGGCCAGGAGAGAACAGCGGCCACGACCGACAGCACGAGCATCAGCATGAACGCGATGTCGTAATTGCCATAAGCATCGAACAGGGCAGCGCCAATATAGGCGCCGAGGCCGCCGCACATGTGGTGCACCATGACGATGATGCCGCTGAGCGCACCGAGATGCGCCATGCCGAATGCGCTGCGGGCGAAGATCACCGTCAAGGGTGCGGTCATCCAGAAGGTGATGCCGAACAGCAATCCGAAGGCGGCGATGCCCAGCGGTTCCTGGTTCATGAGGATCAGGGCGAAGATGGCAATGCGCAGCACAAAGCAGGCGAAGGTTGCCGCAAACGGGCCGGAGCGGTCCGACCAGAGGCCGGCCACCATGACACCGATCACGCCGGCAAGGCCCATGAACGCCAGGAGATTGCCGGCCATCAGGGTCTCGATGCCGCGGTCCTGCGCGAAGGCCACAATATGAACGGCGACGAAAAAGTCCTGAAAGCCGCATATGGCGTAAACCAGAAGCAGGTACCAGAAATGTTTGGTGCGCGCAGCTTCGCGCAGGTTTAATCCCGACTGTGCCGCAGCGTCACTGGCAGGCGATGTGTCCTGTTTGCGGCTTTGGATGGCCATGGCGACCAGCGGCACCAGGACAATATTGGCGATGCCGAGCCAGACGAAGACCGAGCGCCAGCCGATTTGCGCCAGGACGGCGGCCAGTGCGGCAATCATCACCAGTTGACCGACCCCGATGCCGGAGACCGCGAGGGAATTGGCGAAGCCTGTCCGTCCGGGAAACCAGCGGCTGACCATGACACCGACCGGCGTAATTGAGGCGACGCCGTTGCCGATGGCGAAGATGCCGCCATAAAGCACAAGCGCCTGCCACGGGGTCTGCACCAGCGCCATGGACGCAATGCCCGCAGCTGAGATGACCAGGCCCGTGGCCAGCACAATGCGGGCGCCGAACCGGTCCACAAGACGGCCCGAAAAGAACATGCAGGCTGCGGAAACGGCCAGGAATATCGCTACCGTCAGACCCAGTGTTCCCCGGTTCCAGCCCAGTTCCTCGACCATTGGTTTGAGTGTTAGGCCAATGGCAAAGCGCGACCCGCCGGAAACGAACATGACCAGAAAACCAGCCAAAAGAACGGCGGTGCTGCGTGCAAAGAGGCTTGAGGCGGCCATGCGCTCAGGCGGCCCGTTCTATGGGGCGGGTGAGACAGGTCGGCCCGCCTTCTCCCTTGCGGCAGATGTTTTCCGCCTCGATGACGTGGACCTGGGCGCCGGCACGCTCAAGCCGGGCGCAGGTTTCCGCATTGCCCGCCACCATGACGCAGTGCCTCGGACCCACCGCGAGGACATTGCAGCCCATGCTTGCGAACTCATCGTCGGGCACATCGACCATGGCAATGCCGCGGGCTTGCAGAAACTCGACGAGGGCCACCGGCATCAAGGGGCGGTAGACCAGGGCCAGGTCGGCGGCGATCGGGCTCAGCACCGACATCAGGTGAAACACGTCTCCCGGGCCCTTGTAATGCGGCATGTGAAATCCAAGCACCGTGACGCCTGGTCCCAGCACTTCCTGCAATTGCGCGATGCCTTCCGGGTTGGTCCGGTAGGTGTGCCCGGCGAGCAGGGTCGCATGGTCAATCCACACCAGATCCCCACCTTCCACCCGTCCGGCCCCGGTGATCCCGCCGATGGTGGACACCCCGTGGCGTTCCGCCTGCACGGCATTCACCTCAGGTTCCATCATGCGCTGGGGTTTGCCCATGGCCGCCTTGATGATGCCGCCCGGACAGACAATGGACGCGTCGCGCACGTAAAGGCCGTCGAGACTGAGCCCTTCACCTTCATCGAGCAGCAACACGTCTGCTCCGGCATCACTCAACAATTTTGTGAACACATCGAATTCACGCACCGATGCGGCAAAATCCGGGGCGCTGTGATAGGCGAGGTCACGCCATTGCGCCCCGATCCGTTGTTCTGAACAAAACGCTGCCTGCGGAGGTCTCATGAGAACCCGTTTCAGCGGGCTTACTTCATCGAACCGTACTGTCATGTCTTTTGGATCCAGAACGAATAAACCCCATCCTGTTCTGCCTGATCGAGCAGGGCATGGCCGGATTCGTTACAAAAATGCGGAAAATCGAGCACCGACGCGGGATCGGTGCAATCAACCTTCAAGACGTTTTCGACGGGCATGCCCTTCAGCCGCTTGCGGGCTTTCAGAACCGGCAGCGGGCACAAAAGTCCCTTGACGTCGATATAGTCCTGATGGTCAGGCATGTGAGTTCCTTTGGTGTTACATTGTCGTTTATACGGGCAAGGGCGGTTGCTCAAGGGGCGCAATTGTCGGGTAAATGCCGCACATGATCGGTTGACAGGCCGGGCGCTGGATCACTATTGCCTCTGGTTGCGAAAACCAAGCTGGTGTAAGCCATGCCGACAGTTTGGTAAAACCACCCGAAACTAGCGGCGGCGCGGTAGATTATGAACACACGACCCGACTTCTCCCCGACCCGGCCCGGCCGCAAAGGCGGGGTCCGTAAACCGCGCCCATTTCCCAAGGGCCGCCAGGTGGATCAAGACGGCCTTGAGCAGGTCCAGGCCCTGCTCGGCGACCGCCCGCGCCGGCGTGACCTGTTGATCGAATATCTGCATCTCATCCAGGATGGCTATGGCCACCTGTCCGCGCCACACCTGCACGGGCTTGCCAAGGAGATGGGCGTGCCGATGGCGGAGGTGTTCGAGGTGGCGACCTTCTACCACCACTTCGACGTGGTCAGGGAAGGCGAAGATGCCCCGGCCGAAATCACCATCCGGGTCTGCGACAGCCTGAGCTGTGCTTTGGCGGGCGGCGAAGAGCTCATCGACAGCCTGAAAGCGGCGGCGCCGGACAACGTGCGTGTGGTGCATGCGCCGTGTATGGGCCGGTGCCAGAGTGCGCCGGCGGCAGCAGTCGGCCACAATTATATGGATGAGGTGACGGTGGACAGCCTGCTGGGGGCCGCAGCGGTTGGCGCCACCAAGCCGGATGTGCCGGCCTATCAGGATTATGACGGCTATGTCGCCGATGGCGGCTATGCGGTGTTCAAGGGCTGCCGCGATGGCGGCCGCAAGGTCGAGGACGTCGTTCAAGCGCTGCACGATTCGGGACTTCGCGGTTTGGGTGGCGCAGGCTTCCCGTCGGGGCGCAAGTGGGAGTTCGTCCGCGCCGGTGACGGGCCGCGCTATCTTTGCATCAATGGCGATGAGGGCGAGCCTGGAACCTTCAAGGACCGCTATTATCTGGAGACGCGGCCGCATCAGTTCCTCGAAGGCATGCTGATTGCCGCGTGGGGTGTCGATGCGGAGCGTGCCTATATCTACCTGCGCGATGAATATCCCGCGGCGCGTGAAATTCTCCTGAAGGAGATTGCCCGGCTTGAGGCGGAAGGCATTGCAGCACCCGGTTACATCGATCTCAGGCGCGGCGCCGGTGCCTATATCTGCGGCGAAGAATCCGCCATGATCGAGTCGATCGAGGGCAAGCGTGGCCTGCCGCGTCACCGCCCGCCTTACGTGGCGCAGGTCGGTGTCTTCGGCCGCCCCACCCTGGTGCACAATGTCGAGACGGTTTACTGGATGCCGGACATCCTCGCCAAGGGCGCGGAATGGTTTGCAGCACAAGGCAAGGACGGCCACAAGGGTCTCAGGTCCTATTCGGTTTCGGGACGGGTCAGGGAACCGGGGGTCAAGCTGACGCCCGCCGGCGTGACCGCGCGCGAGCTGATCGATGAATATTGCGGCGGCATGCTCGAGGGTCATGACTTCAAGGGCTATCTGCCGGGCGGAGCTTCGGGCGGCATATTGCCGGCCTCGATGGACAATCTGCCGCTCGATTTTGGCCAGCTGGAACAATATGGCTCCTTTGTCGGCAGCCACGCGGTGGTGATCCTGTCCGACAAGGATGACATGAAGTTCGTGGCCAGCAATCTTCTCAAGTTCTTCGAAGATGAATCCTGCGGTCAGTGCACACCATGCCGGGTGGGCTGCGAGAAGGCGATCAAGCTGATGGCCGCGGACGCATGGGATCAGCCGCTGCTCAACGAACTTTCGACGGCAATGGCCGATGCGTCGATTTGCGGGCTCGGGCAGGCGGCGCCCAATCCGATGCTGTCGGTAATGAAATTCTTTCCGGAGGACATCTCATGACGGCGCAGGCAGTTCCCACCGTACAGATCGACAATGACCGGGTGCGGGTGACCGAATGGCGGTTTGCACCCGGGGCCGAGACCGGCGTGCACATTCACGAAATGGATTATGTGGTGGTGCCGGGCCTCGACGGAAATCTCAAGATCGTGGCGCCGGACGGCACGGAAAATATCGCCGAGCTGAAGCATGGCGTGGCCTACGCCCGCGAAAAGGGCGTGCACCACAACGTGATCAACGCCAACGACTTTGAATACTTCTTTATCGAAGTGGAATTGAAATAGTCTCGGACACCGCGAGACTTGAGAATTTTGAGCCGGAGCAGGGCCATTATGAGCGACAAGATCAAATTCGAACTGGACGGCAGGCAGGTCGAAGCCGACGCGGGCGAAACCATCTGGCAGGTGGCGAAGCGCGAAGGCACCGACATTCCGCACCTGTGCTGGAAAGATGCTCCGGGCTACCGCTCAGACGGCAACTGCCGCGCCTGTATGGTGGAAATCGAGGGTGAGCGCGTACTGGCGGCGTCATGCATCCGCGCGCCCAGCGAAGGCATGAAGGTGACCAGCCAGTCCGAGCGTGCCGATACCGCGCGCAAGATGGTGATCGAACTCTTGATGGCCGACCAGCCGGCCAAACCGGATGCCCATGACCAGGTCAGCACGTTCTGGAATTGGGCCGATGTGCAACAGGTCTCAAGCAGCCGCTTTCCGGAGCGCGCCACGCCCGCGCCGGACAGCTCGCATCCGGCCATGGCCGTCAATCTTGACGCCTGCATCCACTGCAATCTCTGCGTCCGCGCCTGCCGCGAAGTCCAGGTCAACGACGTCATCGGCATGGCTTATCGCGGCTCCCACTCCAAAGTGGTGTTCGATTTCGACGATCCCATGGGCGCCAGCACCTGTGTTGCCTGCGGCGAATGCGTTCAGGCCTGCCCGACCGGTGCCTTGATGCCGGCAGCGCTGGTTGATGAAGCCGGTGTCGGCAGCCGGGAGTTTGACAGCGAAACCAACAGTATCTGCCCTTACTGCGGGGTTGGCTGCCAGATCACCTACAAGATCCGCGACGGCGAGATCGCCTATGTGGACGGCTCCGGCGGTCCGGCCAACGAAAACCGGCTGTGCGTCAAGGGCCGGTTCGGCTTCGATTATGTTTCGAGCCCGGAACGGCTGACCGTGCCGCTGATCCGGAGGCAAGGCGTGGCGAAAAGCCCGCAGCCGGATATGGATCCGTCCAAACCTTTGGAAAACTTCCGCGAGGCGACCTGGGAAGAAGCGCTCGACCTTGCCGCGTCGGGGTTGGCAAAGGTCCGCGAGGAGGCTGGTCCCAAGGCGCTGGCAGGCTTCGGCTCCGCCAAGTGCTCCAACGAGGAAGCCTACCTGTTCCAGAAGTTCGTGCGCACCGGCTTCGGTTCGAACAATGTCGATCACTGCACCAGATTGTGCCACGCGTCTTCGGTTGCAGCACTGATGGAAACCATCGGCTCGGGCGCGGTGACGGCACCGTTTACGGCGGTGCGCGATTCCGATGTGATCATCGTCATCGGGGCGAACCCCACCGGCAATCATCCGGTGGCGGCGACCTACTTCAAGCAGGCGGCAAAGCGCGGTGCCACTCTGATCGTCATGGATCCGCGCGGCATAGCGCTCAAGAATCACGCCACGCATCTCCTGCAGTTCAAGCCCGGCGGCGATGTGTCGATGCTGAATGCGATCATGCACGTGATCGTGGAAGAAGAACTCTACGACAAGCAGTATATACAGGCTCACACCGAAGGCTTCGACAAGCTCAAGGATCACCTGAGCGCCTTCACGCCGGAAGCCATGGCGCCGATTTGCGGCATCGAGGCAGATATTCTGCGCACCGTGGCGCGCACCTATGCCGGCGCCAATGCCGCGATCATTTTCTGGGGCATGGGCGTATCGCAGCATATCCATGGCACCGACAACGCCCGCTGTCTCATATCGCTCGCCCTGATGGCCGGGCAAGTTGGCCGCAAGGGCACCGGTCTGCATCCGCTGCGCGGCCAGAACAATGTGCAGGGCGCCTCGGACGCCGGCCTCATTCCCATGTTCTATCCTGACTATTCCAGGGTCGGCATGGAGAACAACCGGAAGAAATTCGAAGATCTCTGGGGCATGGAGCTGGATCCCGATCCGGGCCTCACCGTGGTCGAGATCATGGACGAGGTCTATGACGCCAAGATCAAGGGCATGTATGTGCTGGGCGAAAACCCGGCCATGTCAGATCCGGATGCCAACCATGCCCGTGCCGGGCTGGCCAAACTCGAGCATCTGGTGGTGCAGGACATCTTCCTCACCGAAACCGCGATGTTCGCCGATGTCATCCTGCCGGCAACCGCCTGGCCTGAGAAGGACGGCACCGTCTCCAACACCAACCGCCAGGTGCAGATGGGCCGCAAGGCGATCGATGCTCCGGGCGACGCGCGGCCGGACTGGTGGATCACCCAGGAACTTGCCCGTCGGATGGGACTGGAGTGGACCTATGACGGTCCGGCGGACGTGTTCGCGGAAATGAAGCTCGCCATGCCGTCGCTCGACAACATCACCTGGGAACGCCTGGAACGTGAAAACTCCGTCACCTATCCCTGCGATGCGCCCGATGTTCCGGGCAACGACATCGTCTTCGGCGACGGCTATCCGACGGAAAGCGGGCTTGGCAAGTTCGTGCCTGCCGACATTATTCCACCCGATGAGCAGCCGGATGCGGACTATCCGTTCATTCTGACCACGGGACGGCAGCTTGAGCACTGGCACACCGGCGCCATGACCAGGCGTGCCAGTAACCTCGATGCCATCGAACCGGTGGCGACTGCTCAGCTCAACCCCGCCGATATCCGCAAGTTCGGGATTGAGCCCGGCGATCAGGTGCGGATCGCCACCAGACGCGGCACCATCGAGATCTCAGCGCGGGCGGATGGCGCGGTGCCGGTGGGTGTGGTCTTCGTGCCGTTCGCCTATGTGGAGGCCGCGGCCAACGAGCTGACCAATCCGGCACTCGATCCGTTCGGCAAGATCCCGGAATTCAAGTTCTGCGCCGCCCGGGTTGAGCCGACAGGTGTGAGTGTTGCAGCGGAGTAGGTACGGCTTCGTGTCCCGCACTCGATGCGGGACCCAGGGCGGTTCGGTTTGGCGATGCGTTTCCGTACTGTCCTGGACCCCGCGTCAAGCGCGGAGATCCTGCCTGGTTTTAGGGACATAGAAAGACGCACCCATGCCCATCCTGAAAAAATGCGCGGTCACTGGCAAGGTTGCAGCGGTGCTGGCGAACACCGACAACCCTGAAACCCTGGAGAAGAACCGCGCCGGCGAAGTGCAGGTCACTTACGAGGGATTTGCCGGCGACAGCCACGCCGGCCTGACGCGGAAGTCCTGCGTGCGGGTGAAACAGCAATATGGCATCGGTGCGGACATCCGCAATGTGCGGCAGATTTCCATTCTTTCGGCAGAAGAACTGGCTCAGGTGGCCGCGGCGATGGAAATCCCGGAGGTCAAGCCCGAATGGGTGGGGGCAAACCTGCTTGTGGAAGGTATTCCTGAATTGACCCAAATTCCGCCGTCTACCCGGCTGATCTTTGCAAGCGGGGCGTCACTGGTCATCGATATGGAAAACGGCCCGTGCAAATTTCCCGGCGACGTGATTGAAAAACATCACCCGGGACGCGGCGGATTGTTCGCAACGTCTGCCCTGAACCGCAGGGGCGTTACGGCCTGGGTCGAGCGCGAAGGCGCGATCCGCGAGGGGGACGCCATAGAAGTGCACCTTCCGCCGCAGAGGATCTGGGGCCCGGGGGGCGCCTGAAACACGGGGTTAAGGTGATCTGGTCGTCTAAACCAAAGCCGCTCCTCGAGTCGCATCACGAAGAATGGCAGCTCGCCGGCTGGGAGTGGCTGAATCAGGAACTTTCGGCCACGCGGCCACTCGATGAGACACCGCTCGTTTTGCCCGATTTCGACTTTTTCCCGGCAACCGATGCAACCGGTCACGATCTGGTGGAGCACCTGTTCGGCCGCATCTGCGGATTGATGAGCGTCGAACGCCGGGCCTTCGACCTGGTGCCGCATAACGACTTTCCCGACGATTTGCCCAAGAGTGCGGCACGCGGTCCCTATGCGGCGGGTACGTTTTCCATGACCGCAGATGCCCGCATGATGATCACCTATCATCCGACACTTGTGGAGAAACCGCTCGAACTCATCGGCACGCTGGCGCATGAAATCGCCCACGGCATCGTCAGGTCATTCGACCAGTCTCCGCCCGGTGGCTGGGAAATGGAGGAATTTGCGGTTGAACTGACGACGGTTTAT